>CAZVKA010000033.1:0-23637 GCA_964627595.1 uncultured Flavobacteriaceae bacterium
GCATTTTCGAGAAGGAGTGAACGGTTACCTGGGCAGCAAGTTTTCCACTACCTACGATATATTCTCCAGTAGGATCTACATCACAACCGTGTGGAGATTTAGGTGTTGGCATGAAATAGAGTGCACCTGGAACTTCAGCTGGATTAACGGTCATAATTCCTTTTTTCATGGTGGAAGTAGCCGTATGGGTGTGGTGGTCAAAAACGTTGTGGGCATATTCTGCAGGCATCATTTCCCCACCACCATTGTTTACATATTCTTCTATCTTTTTCCAGTTAACTGCTACGATAAAATCCTTGTCGTTTTGCGAGGCATTTACCTCAAGCAGGGTGTTTGCTTCTTCTGAGTTATAGGTGGTGGCAAACATCCATCCGTGAGAAGCAGCTCGACCAGGGTGAGCAAGGTCAAAACTGAATCCTGGCAGGATAACCTGGAAGGCGATCTCCATGCCTCCTGTTTCCTGATCAACCTTTACAAAGGTCATAGGGCCTTTAAAGTTACCTTTCATCTCATCGATTGTCATATCTTTTTGAGGAGACGGTATCGAAAAACGAGTACCTGCAACTAAATACTCAGTGTTTTCAGTGATCGCGAAACTGTGGTTCCCGGCACTGTTCGGGATCTCAAGGATCTCTGCAGTTTCAAATGTTGTAAGATCAATACGAGCTACCCTTGGAGTATTGTTTTCATGAGTGAAAATCCATCGGCCATCGAGCTCTCCGTTTGTCTGGGAAATGTCAAGGTGGTGAAGGTCTCCCCATGGCACATGTCCATAAGAGGTATTCAGCATGGGTTTAGTTTCTTCATTGTACCCGTAACCTTTTTCTGCATCCTGTGAGAAAACAGGTATTACTTTAAGCATTCTTCCCGATGGTAGCCCATACGCCGAAATCTGTCCGCTAAACCCTCCGGAAAAGAATCCGTAGTACTCGTCGTGTTCACCAGGTGCCACATAAACTTTTTCGGCAGCGTTGGCCGCCATTAGTCCACCTGAACTTTTTCTAGTGGAGGAATCCGTTGTGTTTTCCCCGCAGGACTGCATAAGGAAGCCCAGAACACCAAAAGCTGCTATTTTTAAAATCTGTTTCATTAAAGTGTTATTAAATGTGATTGTTGTTATTTAGTTTTTGTGAAAATATTCGCATTGTGAAAATACTACACGACTTTTTCGAGTTCCTAAAGATTAGTTTTTGGGAAGGATGACCTTGTCTACCACATGCACCCAGCCATTACTCACCTTTACAGTCCCAATGATTTTTGCTCCTCCTACATAGATGTCTTCTCCCTCCCGGGTTACTTCTACATTTTCTCCTGAAGCCATGTACAGGGTACGCCCCTTATCCACGTTTTTGTGCAGCATATCTATTGGATAATTGCTGGGAGCAACATGGTGCTTCAATATGTAGGCTAAATCCCTTTTACTTTCTTCTTTTAAAAGATTTTCCACCGTTCCCTCAGGAAGCGCTTCGAAAGCCTCATCTGTGGGGGCAAAAACAGTTAATGGTCCAACATTTACTAGGGAATTCTGTACTCCTGCGGCCTCAACAGCTGTTACAAGAGTGGTGTGGTCTGGAGACTCTATTGCTAATCGAAGTGCGTTTGGTGTTTCACTCTCATCGTCAATGTAAGCCTGGCCTTTGTTGGATTCTGCCTGAACGCTCTCTTGCTCTCTTCCAGAGGCAGACTCTGCAGTTTTCGAATCTTGTTTGCACCCTGTCAAAAGGAAGAGACCTGTTAAGACAAGACTAAAGAAATAATGAATTGTTCTCATAGATATTTGGTTTATAGTTAAAGCCGGTCATAGTAGAGAAGGGGAGATGTTGTTATTCCTGGTCATATTGTCTAAAGTATTCCAGTATAGCACGAGCTTCTTCCTCAGTTAGTCCCTGATTGGCCATTACTGCCATGTTTGATTCTACCAGTAATTTTTTCGCAATAGGATCTTCCTTGATCATCTGCTCAGGATTCAAGATCATGTTCATTATCCATTCTGGTGAGCGTCTTTCGGTGACTCCTTTTATGCCAGGACCAATGA
Organism: uncultured Flavobacteriaceae bacterium; assembly: GCA_964627595.1. Taxonomy (GTDB): domain Bacteria; phylum Bacteroidota; class Bacteroidia; order Flavobacteriales; family Flavobacteriaceae; genus Salinimicrobium. The sequence continues at coordinate 2,036 of CAZVKA010000033.1, forward strand.
ATTTTTTGTCCATTTTGTGACATGCAGAGCACATATTCTTGAAAAGTTCTGCTCCCTTCGTAGCCATGGCCGCATCGATATCATCTTCTAAAGTCATGGATTTAATAGGTCCAATTCCTTTATTTTCCATATTGTCAACTTCGGCAGTGGTAGTCACAGCTTCTTCAACGGTTTCTTTCTGCACTTCACTACTTCGATCTGTTAATTGGATTTTTTCCTTTTCTTCCTTTTCTCCACAGCTTATGGCAAGGAAAACCAAGCAAATTGATAAGAGTTTAAATGTTAATTTCATGATAAAGGTTATTAATATTATGTGACAAATTTAAGACATTTATACTATTAAAAGATAAAAAGGTCTTTAAATATTTTAATTGTTACTTTTGGATTTTAGCAATAGGGCAAAACCTCTGGTATCAATTATTAGGACAAATTACTCCTATTTAAAGTCAGAAAAATATGATAACCATCAGGATTCCGTAAATTTGGACCTTTAAGTCGGTTATAGGGAGTCCAGAACCTTAAATAAAAGCAGCATTTATGTTATCGAGTTCCAGTAAATATGCCATTAACGCCGTGTTGTACCTGGCGGTTCATGCAAGTGAAGAAAAAAAAGTTAGAGCAACAGAAATTGCGGAAGCGATACAATTGCCTTCACCATTCCTTTCAAAATTACTTCAAAATTTATCAAGAGAACATATAGTCTCTTCTTCAAAAGGTCCAAAGGGAGGATTTTATCTCACACCAGAAGCTAAAGAACTTGCTTTGGTGGAAATCGTAAAGTCGATTGATGGGGTAGATAGGTTGGAAGATTGTGTACTGGGGCTAAAAAAATGTAGTTCTGAGAAACCCTGCCCTGTTCATTTTGCTGTGCAGCCCTTTAAAAAATCATTTTTAAAGGAGCTTGAAGAAAATACCATTGCACATTATGCCAATAAGGTCAAAAGAGGGGAGGCTTATCTTTTTATTTAAGACTCCCCTTATGTACCTTATATAGTTTATGATATAACGGCTACTGTTTGCTTGGCGATTTCAAGCTCTTCATTGGTGGGGATTACCAGAACCTTGACATCAGAATCTTCAGTACTGATCACCCGATCCTCCTTTGACCGTATTTGGTTCTTTTGATCATCAAGTTTAATGCCCAGGAACTCCATGTCACGACATACCAGTTTCCGAATAACATCACTGTTCTCCCCAATTCCTGCGGTAAACACCACTCCGTCAAGACCGTTCATTGCTACAGCATAAGCTCCAATATATTTTTTGATCCTGTAAGCATTCATTTCAAGGGCAAGCTGGCAATCGCGGTTTCCTTTCTCTGCCTGTTCCTCAATATCACGCAAATCACTATAACCTGTAAGGCCAAGCATTCCGCTTTTATGGTGTAAAAGATCACTTACCTCTTTAGCCGAATACCCCAGATTTTCTATGAGATAAAAGATTACAGATTGATCGATGTCACCACTTCGGGTTCCCATTATAAGCCCATTAACAGGACCAAATCCAAGGGAGTGGTCTACACTTTTACCATTTTTAACTGCTGTGATACTGCACCCGTTTCCAAGGTGAACTGTGGCAAGTTTGCTATTTTCTTTTCCCAGAATTTCATTGGCCTTTTCAGAAACATATTTATGACTCGTTCCGTGAAAACCATATACCTGGATATGGTGTTTGGAATAAAACTCATTGGGGATGGCGTAACGGTTAGCACGGCCAGGGATACTTTGATGGAAAGCCGTATCAAAAACAGCTACCTGGATAGCCTCAGGAAAAATTTCCTCTGCTACCTCGATACCTTTCAGGTTTGGTGGATTGTGCAGGGGAGCGAGGGAAAAAAGATCTTTTATTGACGCTTTGACTTTATCGTTGATCACGATGGTGTCAGAAAAAGCATCCCCTCCATGCACTACACGATGACCTATTGCCGGAATATCCGCAGGATTTTTAATTACTCCCTTTTTTGGATCCATCAAATACTTGGTGACCTCTTTTAAAGCTACAGAGTGGTCCTTGATCTCCATTTCTTTGGAAGTAGAGTAGGATGCAGACCGGTAATGTACTTTTCCAGATTCAAGGCCAATACGTTCTACCAGGCCTGAAGCCAGCACCTCTTCTGAAGGCATGGTAATTAATTGAAATTTTAGGGAAGAACTCCCTGAGTTTATAACTAAAATGTTTTTCATTGTGTTTTATTGTTTCTGAAGAATGCCTTTTAAAAATGACATTTTCAGCATCCCTGATATTTAAAAATATTATTTTTTAAACCTTAAACTATATTCCCTGTGCCTGAATGGCCGTAAGGATTACGGTATTGAACACATCATCAACGGTACAGCCCCGGCTAAGATCATTTACCGGCTTATTAAGCCCCTGTAACATAGGCCCAATGGCAAGGGCACCTGTTTCCCGTTGAACTGCCTTATAAGTGTTGTTGCCGGTATTGAGATCTGGGAAGATCAGCACACTGGCCTGTCCGGCAACTTCAGATCCCGGTAATTTACTTTTACCCACACTCAGGTCTACGGCTGCGTCATACTGGATTGGTCCTTCTATTTTAAGGTCTGGCCGTTTTTTTCTCACAATTTCAGTAGCTTCCCTTACCCGGTCAACATCCGCTCCTTTTCCGGAGCTTCCCGAGGAATAAGAAAGCATGGCGATCTTTGGCTCAATTCCGAATGCCTTACTGCTTTCCGCAGAAGAGATACAGATCTCGGCCAGCTCTTCGGCAGTAGGGTTAGGGTTGATCGCGCAATCTCCAAATACCGATACGCGATCTTCCAGGCACATGAAAAATACCGAAGATACTACAGATACTCCCGGTTTTGTTTTGATGAACTGCAATGCAGGTCTAATGGTGTGCTGGGTAGTATGAGCTGCTCCAGAAACCATTCCGTCTGCGTGCCCCTTATAGATCATCATGGTACCAAAATAGGACACATCGCTCATGAGGTCCCGGGCAATGTCCATGTTTATATTTTTATGCTTTCTTAATTCATAAAAGGTTTTGACGTAATCGTCAAAGTTCTCTGAAGCAACAGGATCAACAATTTTTAACCTTTCAAAATCCATTGGAATCGCGAGTTTCTGGATCTTTTTTCTGATCACCTCTTCATCTCCCAAAATGGTTATATCTACCAGATCCATATCCAATAGCCTTGAAGCAGCCAGGAGGATCCTGTCATCTGTGCCTTCTGGAAGGACAATGTGTTTCTTCTGTTGCTGCGCCCTTTTTACCAAACTATACTGGAACATTCTGGGGGTGATTCCCCGGGGCTGAAAATTGACAAACCTTTCAATAAGAGGATCTATGCTGATATATTTCTCAAAAGTACTTACCGAAGCTTCAATTTTCTGTGTACTGTCAGCATAAATGTTTGATTTGATCGCACCCACCCTATTGGTCACATTGAAGGTTCCATCCTCTACAGAGATTATAGGAACTACCTGTGAAAGACCTTCAATAAGCTTTATGATGGAATCTTCAGGAATTAGTCCTCCTGTGAGGATGATTCCAGAAATTCGTGGATAATTACTGGAAATATTAGCCTGCAAAGCTCCAAGGATAATATCTGCCCGGTCACCCGGAGTGATCACCAGGCTCTCATTTTTAAGGTGTTTAAGATAATTGCGAAGCTGCATCGCACCTACATTAAAACTTCCCGACTGGTTATCAAGGAATTCTTCCCCAAAAAGGATTTTTCCATTAAGTACCTCGGTTATTTCTTTCAAGGTAGGATTTGCAAGGGTATCAATTAGGGGTATGGCAAAAACCGCCACATCATCGGGAAGGAACTCCCTCATACCGCTCGTCGCAATAGGCAGGTTTGGTAGTTCTATTTTATTACTTACCATAGCCAGAACTCTAACTTCCTTTCTTACAAAGGTCTGGTAAGCCATTTGAAGACTTCCCATGAGCGCCTCTTTGGTTTTGCCCTGGCCGCTGGCGACAATAATGACCGGCAGGCCAAGATTTTTAGCGATCAGTACATTTTCATCAAATTCAAAAACGCTGCCTTCACCCGAGAAATCACTTCCTTCTACGAGCACAAAATCATATTCATCTTCCAGCTTTTTATACTTTCTGATGATGGTGTCCAGGATCTCACCAGATTTACCTTCATTCTTCTTTTGGATTACCTCACTACGGGTATATGCGAAAGTGTCTTCATACCGTAATTGAAGGTCAAAGTACTTTAGGACCGTGTCAATGTGATTGTCCTTTTTCCCTTTATCCATGTCACTAATAATAGGTCTAAAGTATCCTACTTTTACTGTCTTTCCCAAGAGGGCCCGCATAAGACCTAAAGAAATAAGTGATTTACCGCTATGCGGTTCAAGAGTCGCAATGTATAGTCCTTTGTTCATAGTTCTAATAATCTTGCACAAAAGTAAAGCTAATTGAAAAGGTGGGAATAGAGGGGAGGTTAAAAAGTCTTAAAATCTGATGAAGATCAGCGTGTGAACTCGACTTTCCCTTTCGAAAAATTGTAAACCATGAAAAACTTCTATTTTTCTGTTGAATAGTATTTATTATCCGGGATATTCTTCAATCTCCTTTACATAGAGCTTTTCCTCTTCGGATTTATTTGTTTTTGTTTTACTAATCTTTTTGAGAAATATGAATCCCAGGGAACCCGCGATTAATGATGCCAGAAGGATGCCGATCTTTGCCTGGGTTACATACAGTTCGTTCTCAAATGCCAGTTCGGTTATAAACAGGGACATGGTAAATCCAATGGCTGCCAAAAAGCCTATTCCGTAAACGTGATTCCATTGCACTCCGTGAGGCAGGTCAGAGAATTTAAAATAAACCATAAACCGAATAAACAGAACGATCCCGGCAAACTTTCCAATGATCAGTCCAAGAGTAACTCCAATGGTAACGGGGTTTAGAACGGCATCAAAAGAACCGGCATCTATAGTTACACCTGCATTGGCAAAGGCAAATAAAGGTAAAACAATAAAGCTTACGAAAGGGTAAAGGGCATTTTCAAGGCGCTGGAGGGGCGGAGTGGCATCCTGGGCCAGAAGCGTGAATTTTCCGATACTGTTCACCACATCTTCATCGGTTTTTTTGCCATCAGTAACGGACTGCTTAAAATTCCTGCGAACTTCATTGGTAAGCCACTTCACTTTCCGCAGAAAGAGAGGAGTATTGACCTTTTTGGAATTAGGAATGGTAAAAGCTACAAGAACTGCCGCTATAGTGGCATGTACGCCTGAAAGCAGAATTGCCATCCACAGCCCTCCAATACCCATTATGGCATAAAACCAGGTGTTTCTAATCCCCATTTGATTAGCAGTTAAAAGGATGAGTAAAAAGAAACCTGCCAGGATGATATTTTCGACAGAAAGGTTGGCTGTATAAAATAAGGCTATTACCAGGATTGCTCCCAGATCATCTACTATGGCAATGGCAGTTAAAAATACTTTTAATGAAAGCGGAACCCTGTCACCAAGTAAAAAGAGTATTCCCAGGGCAAAAGCGATGTCTGTAGCCATGGGAATTCCCCATCCATGGGCATGATCTGTCCCCATGTTGAAAAAGGCGTAAACCAGGGCGGGCACCAACATGCCCCCAATGGCAGCAGCTACAGGTAAAAAAGCCCTCCTAAAACTGGCAAGTTGCCCATGTAGAATTTCACGTTTTAACTCCAGGCCCACCATAAAAAAGAAAATAGACATAAGACCATCATTGATCCAGTGAAGCAGGCTTTTTTCTAAAACCAGATTATTAAAACCAAGAAAAAGGTGTTGCTCCCAGAAACCGTGGTAAAGGTGGTTCCAGGGAGAATTAGCTATTATAACAGCCATAATGGCGGCAAAAATCAGTAGGAGACCAACAGATGTTTGCTTTTCAATAAAGCTTTTTATGGGTAATAATAGGTAGAGATCAAGACTTGATTTTTTCATAAGACTATAAGTTCTGTTATTATAAGAACCTTATGTATAAGACCGCATGAAGTTATTTTTTTGACCTTAAAAGAAATATGATAATTATCAGATAGCTGGTAATCTACATTCCTGAACATCTACTCTTCTACATATCACATCAAATATGATTTTGGAAAGAGGTAAAAAGAGAGACAGTCTTCTCGTGATACTTACAACTGAAGATCATATATTCAGTTGAAAAAGTGATTAACGGAAATTTTACTTCTCCTGCGGAAATATTGGGACAAAAATTGGACACAACGAGGTGTGATTTCAGCAAAATCATATTTTGTGAACTCCAATAATCTTCTCAAATTTTGTCTCGAGGGAAACTATTGTTTTACGCTACAGCCAATTGCCTTCGTTTCTTTAACACTTACTTCCTTACCTGCTAACAATTCATTCACGGCATTTGCCACAAAGCGTTCCTTTACTGCATTTGCATTACGCACATTATCGTCAATGGCACCTATGTATTTTACAATGTTCCTACCTCTTTGTTTTTGAAGCAGGTAAACATGAGGTGTTTTTGTCGCACCATATTTTGCGTAGATCGTTTGGCTTTCATCATAAAGGTATGGAAAAGTAAATCCAGCTTCTTCGGCTTTTTTTTGCATTAATTCAAAAGTATCGTCTGGTTGTACTTTTGGATTATTAGGATTAATGGCAATTACAGGATAGCCTTTCCCTTTAAATTCTTGGTCCAGTGCTACAATTCGGTCTTCACTCGCCACTGCAAAAGGACAGGTGTTGCAAGTGAATATTACAATAAAACCTTTCGCTTCAGGATAATCTGAAAGCGACACCATAGACCCGTCTACATTCTTTAAATTAAAGTTGGCAGCCTCATCTCCAATACTATACCCGCTGCCCTTATTGGTTTTGCTCTCAAATAGTGCAGAAACAGGTGAATTTTGGGAAAGGTTACTGGCTGATTCTTTATTAATGCCCAAAGAAATCATTGCTAAAAGGGCCGCCAGCGAAAAAAAGATAAATGTTTTCATAACTATAATATGGATACAAGTTCGGTATTTAATTCTTCAAAAGTGAACGAGCTTTCATAAAATTTTCGTTCCTGTTGGTTATAAATGATGGTGGCGGGAATTGCGCCACTCCACTCTTTAGAAACCCTGGGTATCCATGAATTAGCATCGGGATCATCAAGTAAAACCACTTCACTTTTTAAATTGTGTTTTTCAATAAACGGAATTACTTGTCTTTCTATTCTTTCTGGAAAATCCAGACTTGCCAAAACTACTTTAACCTTCTGCTTTGAATATTTTTCGTTTATCTTCTCAAACGCCGGCAATTCCTCTATACAAGGTTTGCACCAGGTTGCCCAAAAATTAATAATATATGTAGTGTCATTTTTTTGTTGCAGGTATTTGGAATTAAAAGATTCAAAATCCATTGTGGGAATTAAGGTAGAAGTGGTTATCTCTTTTTGTTGAGGCTTTGGAGTTTCTTTTTCTTCAGAAGTAAGATCATTTTCTGCTCTTTTTGCATTATCTGCGCACGCGAGACATAAAACAATAATCAAAAAGTTTCCCAGTTTTTTCATTCTTGAAAAATAATAATTCAGGTTGCAATTTCTAAAAGTATTAACTTTTATTTTTAAATAAACACCGGTCAAGTGTAAGGAATATTATTAAATTCTAAATTTAGAAACAGGTAATGAAAGATTACTTCTCGACGGCATCTGATAAGTACGCACAATTTCGCCCAACCTATCCAAAGGAAATCTTTAATTTTCTTCGGAAGATTTGTGCCACCCCAAAAAGAGCCTGGGATTGTGGAACAGGTAACGGCCAGGTGGCAGCAGAGCTGGCAAATTTCATAGGAAAAGTGGAGGCTACAGATATCAGCTTTCAACAACTTTCACATGCTGTTCGAAAAGATAACATTGACTATTCTGTACAACAAGCTGAAAAAACAAATTTTGAGGAAAACTCTTTTGACCTGGTTACTGTAGGCCAGGCCATTCATTGGTTTGATTTTGATCAATTTTATGCTGAAGTCAAAAGAGTGCTGAAACCGAACGGATATATTGCCGTAATAGGATACGCACTCATAAGGAGCAACCCTGCTACTAATGCGGTGATTGATCAATTCTACCAGAAAATTATAGGTGCATACTGGCATCCGGAACGCAAATATCTGGATGAAGCTTATCAAACCATTCCTTTTCCTTTTTTGGAAGTTCCTACCCCTCAATTTCTAATGGAGGAAATGTGGAGCCTGGAGCGACTTACCGGATATTTAAGAACATGGTCTGCCGTGAAAAGTTATTTGAGCGAAACAGGAAAAGATCCTGTAAGCTTAATCGAAGAAGATTTGCAAAAAAGCTTTGGGAAGCGCAGAAGGGTAGAGTTCCCTATACTTTTAAGGCTGGGAAAACTATCCCTGGAATAGCTTTTTTATCTATTACTTAGGGTCCTGTTCCCTTGTTTGGGATCCTCTTATGAGGTAATGTTCTTCAATGACACTGTCTTTTTCTTTATCATAGTAAAGAGTTCTGAAATTTCCTATTGAATCAAACCTTCCGAAGGAGACTTCGTCATTCATAGTAGTGGTCATAATGTATAGCCCGTCATCTGTTGTCCTTCTCAGGTTGCCAAAATCAATCTCGTTTTCGTCCTGCAGCTGGGTAATTCGAATTCGGTCTATCTCGGGCGTAAAGGTGAATTCCTGTTTATCCAGGGTGTATCCTGCTGGCTCCAGCAACTTAAAATAGGGAAGTCCTTGTTGGTTCAGGGAGTCTTTAATGATTTGTTTCTCGGTTTCCTGCGAGAATCCGGCGGTGCAAAACATAATGCTAAGAAGAAATACGATAGTTTTCATAATGCCCAATTTTTTCTTATCTAAAATTACCTCTTCCTAGTGTTAACTCCTGATAAAGCTTCGTTAACTAAAAGCGAAAAGGCACTGCAAGCATTCAATTTTTTAGGTTTGTGCTTTAGTCTGCAATTTCAATACTTTATCCCTATCTTTGCAGCCGCAAAAAACAGCAGCAAATACTTATATATGAAAGCCGGAATTGTAGGATTACCAAACGTGGGAAAATCGACTTTGTTCAATTGTCTATCAAATGCAAAGGCGCAGAGTGCCAACTTTCCTTTTTGTACCATTGAACCAAATATTGGAGTGGTTAACGTACCAGACCGACGATTGGAAATGCTGGAAAGCCTGGTGCATCCAGAGAGGGTATTACCTGCCACAGTGGAGATCGTGGATATAGCAGGACTGGTAAAAGGAGCCAGCAAAGGTGAGGGGCTGGGGAACCAGTTTCTTGGAAATATTCGGGAAACAGATGCTATCCTGCATGTGTTGCGCTGTTTTCAAAATGACAATATTGTTCATGTAGACGGCTCCATAGACCCAATAAGGGATAAGGAGACCATTGATATGGAATTACAGCTAAAGGACCTCGAAACGGCTGAAAAAAAGCTGGATAAGGTGAAAAGGGCGGCAAAGACCGGGAATAAAGAAGCTCAGAAAGAAGAGGCTGCTCTTTTAAAGGTGAAAACAGGCCTGGAAGCAGGTGTTTCGGTTCGTGCCATAGATCTTACAGAATCTGAAAGGGAAGAATTTATCAAACCTTTGCAATTCATCACAGATAAACCGGTGATGTATGTATGCAATGTGAATGAAGAAGATGCCGTTAGCGGAAATGAATATGTGGAACGGGTAAAGGAAGCTGTAAAGGGTGAAGGAGCAGAAGTGTTAGTCCTTGCAGTGGGAACCGAGGCAGATATTACTGAACTTGAAGATTATGAGGAGCGGCAAATGTTTCTGCAGGACATAGGCCTGGAGGAACCGGGATCGGCAAAATTAATACGTGGTGCTTACCAGTTACTGAACCTTCAAACCTATTTTACGGCAGGAGTGAAGGAAGTTCGTGCCTGGACCATCCCGGTTGGAGCTACCGCACCACAAGCTGCAGGAGTGATCCATACCGATTTTGAAAAAGGTTTTATCAGGGCTGAAGTCATTGCATATAAGGATTATGTAGAATTGGGCAGTGAAGCAAAGGTTAAGGAAGCGGGGAAAATGAGAGTAGAAGGTAAGGAATATATCGTCAAGGACGGGGATGTAATGCATTTCAGGTTCAACGTGTAAAAGATTTGAGAATTCAGATATAGGATTTAAGATATTGATTTAATTGACCAGATTGGGCCTCCCCGGTTTTATTAACCGCGGAGGTCTTTTTAGTTCCGAAAAAATGCTCTTATTAGTTCCGCTCAAAAACGACATTTTTAAGAAGGAATGATTCTTGTTTTCTCTATTCTGTTGATTTCTAAACTGTCATCATTGTGCTCTGAGTTGTGAAACATTTGTTAATTATTTTGTGAACCTGGAGTTTCAACTTTTTAAGGGAAACCTTATATTAGCCACATAACCGGAGGAAGAACCTATGAGCGAAGAAACAAAATATACTGAGGATAATATACGGTCATTAGACTGGAAGGAGCATATTAGAATGCGTCCCGGGATGTATATTGGAAAACTTGGTGACGGCTCCAGTGCCGATGACGGGATCTATATTCTTTTAAAAGAGGTGATCGATAACTGTATCGATGAATTTGTAATGGGAGCAGGGAAGACTATTGAAATCTCTGTGCAAAATCAGAAAGTGATCGTTCGCGATTACGGCCGTGGGATCCCTTTGGGAAAAGTAGTAGATGTAGTTTCCAAAATGAATACCGGGGGTAAGTATGATACCCGCGCCTTTAAAAAATCTGTAGGACTTAACGGGGTGGGTACAAAAGCCGTAAATGCCCTTTCTTCCAGTTTTCGGGTAGAATCTACCAGGGACGGGAAGTCCAAGTCTGCCGAATTTGAGCAAGGTAATCTGGTAAATGAGGAGGAGCTTGATGAAACTTCCAGAAGACGGGGAACTAAAGTTACTTTTATCCCAGATGAACTCATTTTTAAGCACTACAAGTTCCGGTCTGAATACATAGAAAAGATGTTAAAGAACTACGTATATCTCAATCCGGGGCTTACGATAGTTTTTAACGGTGAGAAATTTTATTCTGAGAATGGACTGGCAGATCTTTTGGCAGACAGTATTCATCAGGATGACCGCCTGTACCCCATAATCCATTTAAGGGGCAATGATATTGAAGTAGCTCTAACTCACAGTAAATCTCAATACAGCGAAGAATACCACTCTTTTGTCAATGGGCAGAATACTTCGCAAGGAGGAACACATCAATCTGCTTTTAGGGAGGCTCTCGTTAAAACCATAAGGGAGTTTTACGGTAAAAATTTTGAAGCCAGTGACGTTCGCAAATCTGTAGTTTCAGCCATTAGTATTAAAGTGATGGAACCCGTTTTCGAAAGTCAGACGAAGACTAAACTGGGGTCCACAGATATGGGTGGCAATCTACCAACGGTACGCACCTATATAAATGATTTTGTAAAAACGCATTTAGATAACTACCTGCATAAAAATCCTGAAACCGCCGAACTAATGCAACGCAAGATCCTGCAGGCAGAAAGGGAGCGCAAGGAACTATCAGGAATTAGGAAGTTGGCGAAAGATCGGGCTAAAAAAGCCAGTCTGCACAACAAAAAACTTCGCGATTGTCGTATTCACCTGGGAGACAGCAAAAAAGAAAGATACCTGGAAAGCACTCTGTTTATAACAGAGGGTGACTCGGCGAGTGGATCCATTACCAAATCCAGGGATGTGAATACACAGGCGGTATTCAGCTTACGCGGAAAGCCCCTGAATTCTTATGGAATGTCCAAAAAGATCGTTTATGAGAACGAGGAGTTCAACCTGCTTCAGGCGGCCCTGAACATCGAAGAATCCATGGAAGATCTCAGATATAACAACATTGTGATCGCTACCGATGCCGACGTGGACGGGATGCATATCAGGTTGTTGTTGATCACGTTCTTTCTACAGTTCTTTCCGGAGCTGATAAAAGAAAACCACTTGTATATTTTGCAAACCCCGTTGTTCAGGGTGCGAAACAAGAAGGAGACGATTTACTGCTACAGCGAATATGAAAGGCAACAGGCGGTGGAGAAATTATCGGGCAAACCCGAAATCACCCGATTTAAAGGATTAGGGGAGATCTCTCCAGATGAGTTTCAACATTTCATTGGAGATGATATTAGATTAGATCCGGTGATGCTGGATAAGGACATGTCTATTGAAGAACTGCTCAATTTCTATATGGGAAAAAACACGCCCGACAGGCAAGAATTCATTATAGATAATCTGAAAGTAGAACTTGACCTGATCGAGGAGCGATAGTATGAAGTTCAAAAATAAAAAAGAGACGAGCATAGTCCCTTCGATCTATATTATTGTGGTAGCGGTATTTATTACAAATACTTTTTCTGCCATAGATCTTAAATATGATGATGTTCCTTTTAATTATGGCAGTTTGATCCCCAGTGCGATAGCACTTCTCATTGGAGTCTATGTATTTGTGGTGGGAAAGGCCTTTGAATTTGACAGTGATGGCGAGGCCTTGATTTTTAAAAGTAACGGCCTGCTAATTTCAAATTTTTTGCCTTATCGTGACCAGAGAACAGAAGTTCCTAAGTCTAAATTGAAAGATTTTCGCGTTGAAAACTATTTCATCTTTAAGAGACTGCATATTTTTATTAATTCCAGGAACAGTAAAGGATTCAGGCATTATAAATACAATATCACCTTGTTGACAGGGAATAAAACCCGTGCGCTAAAGCATTCTTTAGCTAAGGTTTTAGAAAAAAATAAAGCAAAGGTTTAAATGGATAACGAAAATCAGAACGATCCTCAAGAGGAACAATTCGATCAAAATCAGGAGGCACAGGGGGAAGAACAGGAAGTTCTCACCCGGGTGACCGGAATGTACAAAGACTGGTTTTTGGATTATGCTTCTTATGTAATTTTGGAGAGAGCGGTTCCCGCCATAGAAGATGGTTTTAAACCTGTTCAGCGCCGTATCATGCATTCCATGAAAGACCTGGATGATGGCCGGTACAATAAAGTGGCTAATATTGTGGGGCATACCATGCAGTATCACCCTCATGGAGACGCCAGTATTGGAGATGCCATGGTGCAGGTTGGTCAGAAAGACCTGCTGATTGATACCCAGGGTAACTGGGGGAACATTCTCACCGGTGACGGTGCGGCTGCAGCACGTTACATTGAAGCCAGATTATCAAAATTTGCTCTTGATGTAGTCTACAACCCAAAGATTACTGAATGGCAGCTTTCTTATGACGGGAGAAAAAAAGAACCGGTAAACCTTCCGGTAAAGTTTCCGCTTTTACTGGCTCAGGGTGCAGAAGGGATTGCCGTAGGATTAAGTACAAAGATCCTTCCGCATAACTTCATTGAATTAATTGAGGCAAGTATCAAACACCTGAAGGGAAAGAAGTTTACACTATTTCCCGATTTCGCCACCGGTGGAATTGCAGATATTACCAACTACAATGACGGGATGAGAGGAGGCCGCGTAAGGGTGCGGGCCAAAATTTCTCAACGCGACAAGAACACTCTGGTAATAACCGAGATACCATTCAGTACTAATACTTCTACTTTAATTGATTCCGTCCTTAAAGCCAATGATAAGGGTAAGATCAAGATCAAGAAAATAGAGGACAATACTTCCAGTGAGGTGGAGATCCTCATTCACTTACCAGGAAATATCTCTCCCGACAAAACCATAGATGCTTTATATGCTTTCACCAACTGCGAAGTATCCATTTCGCCGCTAAGTTGCGTGATCATTGACAATAAACCGGCCTTTTTGGGAGTTTCTGAGATTCTCAGGAGATCTACAGATCATACCTTACAGTTATTAAAAAGCGACCTGGAGATAAAACTGGAAGAATTCCAGGAACAGTGGCATTTCGCTTCTCTTGAAAGGATCTTTATCGAAAAAAGGATTTATCGCAATATTGAAGAGGAGGAAACCTGGGATGGAGTCATTAAGGCGATAGACACAGGTTTGAAGCCACACATCACCCACCTCAAAAGAGCTGTTACCGAAGAAGATATTGTGCGCTTAACTGAAATCAGGATCAAACGAATCTCAAAATTTGATTTAGATAAGGCCCAGCAAAAAATTGAAGCTCTGGAGGGTGAGATCGAACAGATCAAACATCACCTGGATCATTTGATCGATTACGCAGTGGCGTATTTCAACCGATTAAAGAAAGACTATGGAGCCGGAAAAGAAAGAAAGACCGAATTGCGTCTGTTTGAAGATATTGAAGCCACTAAGGTAGTTATTCGTAACACTAAACTTTATGTTAACCGAAAGGAAGGTTTTGTAGGAACCTCTCTTAAGCGCGATGAATATGTGACCGATTGTTCAGATATAGATGACGTTATTTGTTTTACCAAAGATGGTAAAATGATGGTAACCAAGGTGGATTCCAAGACGTTCATTGGGAAAGACATCATTCATGTTGCCATTTTCAAGAAAAAAGACAAGCGCACCATTTACAACTTGATCTATAAAGATGGAAAAGGCGGAGCCTCGTACATCAAACGTTTCGCGGTCACGTCCATAACCCGTGATAGGGAATATGATATCACCCAAAACAAAAAAGGATCTGAGATACTTTACTTCTCTGCAAATCCCAATGGTGAAGCTGAAGTGGTGATGGTCTACCTAAGACAGGTGGGAAGCATTAAAAAGCTGAAATTTGAAGTGGATTTTGCAGATATGGCCATTAAAGGTCGTGGGGTGAAAGGGAATATTGTCACCAAGTATCCGGTAAAGCGAATTGAATTGAAAGAGGAAGGTGTTTCCACGCTAAAACCTCGAAGAATATGGTTTGACGATACGGTAAAGAGACTGAATGTGGATGAAAGAGGGGAGCTGTTAGGAGAATTCAAGGGAGAGGATCGCTTGTTGATCATTACACAGAACGGTATCGCAAAAACGATTAAACCGGAACTTACTACCCGTTTTGATGAAAATATTGTAGTACTGGAAAAATGGGTTCCTAAGAAACCAATTTCGGCCATCTACTGGGAAGCAGACAAAGAGAAATTCTATGTAAAGAGATTCCTGATTGAGAATGAAGACAAGGAGGAAAATTTCATAGGAGATAATCCTAAGTCGTATTTGGAGATCGTTTCTACAGATTATCTGCCGGTAGCCGAAGTGGTATATTCCAAGTTAAGGGGTAAAGATCAAAAACCAAACGACCAGGTAGAACTTGAAGAATTCATTTCAGTAAAGGGCATTAAGGCTCTTGGAAACCAGCTAACTGCAGAAAAGGTAAAGCAGGTAAACCTGCTGGACCCCAAACCCTATATTGAACCAGAGAAGACCAGCCCCGAAGATATGGAGGTAGTGGAAGATGAAGCGGTAGATGGTTTTTCTGACGAGGAAAATGAGATGACCGTGAAATTCTCTGATGGAAAAATCGATAAGAAAAACGCTAAAGAAGACAAGGCTCAGATAAAATTATTTGACGAATAATGGGACTTATCAAGGAGTTTAAGGAATTTGCCATAAAAGGCAATATGATTGACATGGCCGTGGGGATCATCATTGGTACAGCTTTCAATAAAGTGGTGGATGTACTGGTAAAACAAGTGATCATGCCGCCACTCTCCATGCTTACTGCAGGGATAAACTACGCCGACAGGAAATACATTTTGCGAGAAGCTGCACCAGCCACAGACGGAAATCAGGCGGTGGATGAAGTAGCGTTGGGTTATGGTATGTTAATAGAAGTACTTATTGATTTCCTGGTCATAGGATTTACAGTTTTCTTGGTGGTAAGATTCATGAATCGCTTCAGAAGAAAGGCAGAAGATCCAAAGAATAAAACGGTAGCACCTGCAAGAAATGTCGAACTTCTGGAGAACCTTAATGTTCTCATGCAGGAACAGAACGAGATATTGAAGAAAAAATAATTAAAAACACAACAAATATCAGCATATGAACTCCCAATTAAAAACCGTAAAAATGAGACAATTAATTTTGACTGTAATATTATTAATCAGCGTTCAAAACGTGTCATTTTCTCAAACAACAAATCTTTCCTCAAATATTGCGGAAGACAATGAAATATTAAGTAAGTATTTGGGAGGTCAGTATTCTAATACTTCCTCGAATATAGAGGGAAGTCCTTTTTTAAATGAGGATTTTCAAAACGGAATGATATTATTTGATGGCAGAGCTTTGTCTACTCAACTACGTTACAATGTAGTAAGAGAAGAAATGCAGGTACTTTTCAAAAAGAACGAGTATAGTCTTAAAGAGGGAATGGATGTAAATATTGGGGATAAATTTTATCAAAAATTTGAATACAAAAGAGATGGTAAAAATTATCAGGGATATTTTGAGGTGCTTTCAATGGCAAAGGATGATTCAATCTTACTTCTTAGAAAGGATTTTAAGAAAATTCGTCCAGGACAGGCTGCCGGAGCTATGCGTCCTGCTAAATCTCCCAAATATGTTGATCATTCAAATTTCTATCTTAAAGTGGGAAATTCCAAACCATTCGAGATCCACGGCAGAAGAAAGAAATTTTTGAAATCTCTTCCAGAGGAGTATCAAGAAGAGGTGAAAAATTTTATGAAAGAAAATAAATTATCAGCAAGAAATCAGGAAGATTTATTAAAGGTTGTTGATTACCTCAATTCCTTTTAAGTTTACTTATCCACCTTTACGGCAGTTCCACGCTGTTTTTTAGTTTCCCCTACCAAACCATATTCAAATGTATAAGTATTACCTTTTGTGGTAAGGATCTTCATATGAATGGGTTTTTCCTCTGCACGATTCTTCGGGTTCTTGTTAGTGACCAGATATTCGCAATTATTGATCCAGCGAACAGAAGAAGTATCTGCCTTGCCCCTGAAGTAATCAATCTCCATGGTGTCATTCCGCGTAAAACGTGTCTTGACCAGCTCCCCGTTCAAATAAGATTCAAATTCAAAGGTACCCGTCTTAAAATCGGCACAATGACGTTCCGGTTGATAACAGGAAATAAGTATAAACGGTAACAGTAATAGAAAAAGTCCTTTTTGCATAGTGCAAATTAACGCCATTTTTAAATTCCTGTCAACGTTCAAAGGCCTCGAAAGTGCCGTTTTCGTAAAAAATAACAATGCGCGAAATTTCTTGTCCCTTTCCTCCTGAAGGAGTCGAAACAGGCAAACCTTCAGATTCACTAAAAAGGTCTTGTGGAGGTTTTTTTACTGGCGGGAAAGATTTGAGAGGAGCAGGGTCAACATCCTTTTTATCTTTTCTTGGAAAACTTCCTTTTCCATTCAATAACCAATATAATTCCACATCAGGAAATGCATTGATGATCTTCATAACAAAATCCAAACTTGGTTTGTTTCTTCCTGAAAGTAGGTGAGAGATAGAAGAACGCCCCACATCTATTTTATCAGCAAAAGCAGCGGCAGAAAGATCATGATATTCCATGATCTTGTGTAGGCGCTGTGTAAATTCTTCGGTGTTTACCATTGTGAACAATAGATTGGTTTACTACTGTTTACAAAAGTAAAACATAGATGGGGATTTACCAAATTACAGTTGTAAACAAGTGATTTATAGTTAACTTAATAGTTGATGTAAGACACATTAACTAACTAAAAATAAATATGATAACTTCTACTTCTTTGCGGTTTGGAAATATTCCTTTTATATTGCCAGTGAAACAGAACACCATGTTTACAATCATGAACACAGAGCTTTTGATAATATGTTTACAAATGTAAAATAATGATTATTTACTTTTGTAAACATGAAGAAAGCTTTTAATCCCCAGACCTTTTTAGACCTTTACACCTCATTTAGAAATGAGGAGATCTTCGGAAGGTATTTAACCTCCTCAGATCTATCGCCGCAAATTGAGCAATTACAAGAGCATTTTGAAATAAAGGAAATAGGTCGGTCATTTTTGAACGTCCCCATTCACAGTGTTACAATAGGAAAAGGACCGGTTAAGATATTGGGCTGGTCCCAGATGCACGGAAATGAGACAACCACCACGAAATCCATTTTAGATATCTTCAATCTGTTTCGTTTTAAGCCGAATGCTTCCGAAGTTAAAAAGATCATGGAAGAGTGTACCTTCGTAGTAATTCCTATGCTGAACCCTGATGGAGCCGCACGCTATATCCGGGAAAATGTCAATAAAGTGGACCTTAACAGGGATGCCCAGAACCTGAAGGAACCGGAAAGCCGTGTGCTTAGACAATGCTACCTGGATTTTAAACCTGATTTCTGCTTTAATCTCCACGATCAGCGAACCATTTTCAGTGCCGGTGATACCTCTCAACCTGCTACTATTTCCTTTCTGACTCCTTCTATGGATAGCGAGAGAAAGGTGACTCCCTCGCGGATAAAGTCCATGCAGGTAATTGCAGCCATGGATGCTGTGCTCCAAAAATATATACCCGGAAAAATTGGTAGATATGATGATGCCTTTAATATTGACTGCACCGGGGACACCTTTCAGAGCCTTAAAACTCCTACCATCCTTTTTGAGGCGGGACATTTCCCTAAAGATTATATGCGCGAGGAGACCAGAAAATATATGGCTCTGGCAATATATTCGGGGCTATCATCGATTGCTTCAGGGGAATACAAGGAATTTAGTGAGAAGGAATACATGAAAATCCCTCAAAATGAAAAGAACTTTTTTGATATTCTGCTTAGAAATGCAAAAATACAGGGAGAAGTAGTGGATGTGGCCATCCTATTTGAAGAACGGATAAAAGGTAATGAGATTGATTTTACACCTGTAGTGAAGACAATGGCTCAAAGTTTATCATATTATGGGCATAAAGAAATTGATTGTGAGCAAATGGAGGTTAAAGCTCTAAACGGGGAAGATATTAACGAAAACGATATAGTGAGTGAAATTTTGTTAAATAATGAGGAGTTATCGATAATATCTCAGGATATCAAGTAAATATTATTTATTATCTAATCATTTTATAGTAATTTTGTACTTCATTTAAAATGATGGAGAATTTAGAAAAAGAAAAGATATGGCAAAGTTTAGATTAGATGAAACAGATCACCAGATCCTGAACATGTTGATTGACAATACCAGGACACCTTTTACAGATATTGCTAAAAAATTGAATATTTCTGCAGGTACGGTTCATGTAAGAGTCAAAAAAATGGAAGAGGCGGGAATTATTCTTGGATCTTCCCTTACTCTAAATTATGAAAAACTGGGATATGCGTTCATAGCTTACGTGGGGATTTTTCTTCAGAATACTTCTCAGACAAAGTTTGTACTGGAAAGAATCAATGAGATTCCATTTGTAACTGTAGCTCACGTAACTACCGGCAAATTCAACGTTTTCTGTAAGATCAGGGCAAGGGATACCCAACATGCCAAAGAGATCATTTTTCAATTAGATGACATTGAAGGTGTTTACAGAACCGAGACCATGATCTCCCTGGAGGAAAGTATCAACGACAAAAAGAGATTGATGCATTCTATTTTTGAGAATCTGTAACACTCCTAAAGTCTTATTAAAAACCCTTTAAACAACGATGTTTAAAGGGTTTTTTTTTACATTAAGGTTAAAGTTTGGGTTGAAAATGAATGTAAAACATAAATTATCTTCTTTCTGGAGCCTGATCAAAAAAGCTTACTTCAACTGGAATCGAAATGATCCCTGGGCCAGGAGCGCAACAATTGCCTATTATGCCTTATTTTCTTTACCTTCTTTGATGATCATCGTAGTGACAGTTGCGGGATACTTCTTTGGCCGTAAAGCGGTACAGGGAAGGATTACTCAGGAGATAGGAGAATTTATAGGGCGGGAGTCAGCTATGGCAATAGAGGGAATGATCGCAAAGGCAGCTTTGGATGAAAGCTCTACTTTTGCTGTTATTTTCGGTCTGGCATTTTTAATTTTTGGTGCCACCGGTGTGTTTTTTCAGTTAAAAGCTGCCATGAACAACATCTGGAATGTCACCGCAAAGAAAAATACTGTCAAGAGAGTGATCATCAACAGGATCATTTCTCTTGGAATGGTTTTCGTGTTGGGATTACTGTTGCTGGTATCCTTGGTCATATCTGCCGTTCTTGCGGCTTTAAGTGATTACCTGGCGTCCATAGCTCCTGTGATCACCACCTTTATGCTTGACTTACTTAATTTTCTAATTTCTTTTTTGATCGTCACATCCTTATTCGCTGCTATTTTCAAATGGTTACCAGACGTCAAACTTCGATGGAAAACCACTTATCTCGGGGCGATGCTTACTACGGTGCTATTTCTCATTGCTGAATACATCATTGGTTTCTATTTTGGTCAAAGTAATCCCGGATCTATCTATGGAGGGGCCTCCTCTGTAGTTCTTATCCTATTATGGGTTTACTATACCTGTTTGATCGTGTTTTTTGGCGCCGAATTCACCGTGCAGTATGCCCTGCATAAAAGAGAGAAGGTAGAGCCTAATGAATATGCAGAACCTGCCATTTATCAGGAACTTGAAAGATTGGAACAGAAAAGAGGCCAATTGATCGATGAAAAGCGCATTCTTGATACCCTGCAATCTCATACAGACAAAGATTCTGAAGAATCTGGATCTAAAAAAGATAGTAAGTAGAGGTGGATCCTCTTTTCTTCGGAAAGTTTAACGAAGCACACAGAAAAATTTACATCTCTATTAATACCGTTCCTTCATATTAGTTTTTATCTTTTGTAAAATATGTTGAATTAAAAAAGAAGTAAACTATGAATAAGAAGATCGCCATTTTGGCTACCAATGGATTTGAAGAGAGTGAACTGACTTCCCCCAAGGAAGCAATGGAAAAAGAAGGATTTGAGGTACATATCGTAAGTCCCGAAACCGGAAAGATCAAAGCCTGGAATAAAGGGGAATGGTCAAAAGAATACACAGTTGACAAAAATGTGAACGAAGTGACTGCAAAAGATTACAACGCCTTGGTTCTTCCCGGAGGCGTCATCAATCCAGATCACTTACGCACTAATGAGAATGCATTGAAATTTGTACGTGATTTCTTTGAACAGAAAAAACCGGTGGCAGCTATCTGCCATGGTCCCTGGACCTTGATTAGTGCAGGAGTAGTGAAAGGAAGGACTATGACCTCATACAATTCAATAAAAGACGACCTTAAGAATGCCGGAGCAAACTGGGTAGATAAGGAAGTTGTGGTGGACCAGGGATTTGTGACCAGTAGAAATCCAGATGACCTTCCTGCTTTTAATGCTAAATTGATCGAGGAGATCAAAGAAGGAAAACACCAGGAACAGCATGCTTAAAGGGAAAAATCAGTAAGAAAAAAGGGAGCCATTGGCTCCCTTTTCTTATACGTAAACTGTTTTACTCTTCTTCATTTTCATCATCAGCTTTTTCGGGAATTTCCACGATTGGCTCATTGAAATCTGCATCGTCGTAATCATCTTCATCGTAGTTGGCCATAGTGTTTTCCAGTCTTGTACTTACCTTTACAAGGTAAATACTATCTTCAGTTCTAACTTCAACTGCATCTACAGTTTCATTTTTAGCATTTTTAAAGGAGATGATCTGGTCGTCATCATACCCGTCAGGATATTTTTCCACTAAAAGGCTTAGGATCTCCGGAGTAAGTTTTTTGTAATCTACAATGATTCTTTTCATAAGTAATTCTTTGGTCGTGCATCATAGCGAAAATAGCAATTCATTTTTCCGCCGGCGTTAAATTAAATAAAA
>CAZVKA010000034.1:0-23577 GCA_964627595.1 uncultured Flavobacteriaceae bacterium
ATGGGTTAATATGAAAATTTGGTCATATTTCTCACTTCTTAAAAACTCTTCGTGTATTAAACGTCCAATGTTAAAGATATATATGTGCGAAAGGCTTGATATCGGATCATCAATTACGATAATTTTCTTTTTATCTTTTTGGTCTATACTTTTTTACCTCTGCACATTTCGAATTTCGTCGCAGCCTTAGATTTTCGCACAAAAGCGCCTTCAAAATGACATTTTAGGTTGTTCTTTTTTACGTGTTGTTCTATTCTATGTTGTGTGAACCGGGGATGGATTCCGGCCAACCTTTCTTGTAGTCTTCCCTGGACTTTTTATAGTTTTCGGCAAGTTCTTCGCTCTCTTTTTTGGTGTAGACTTTTTTTGCCTTTCCAAAGAATTCTTCCTCTTCGTCCTCCAAATGGTGGTGCACCTTATCGCTCAATTTCTTCATGGTCGCCAGCCAGTGAGGAGAATCCATTTTGGTGGCCTCCAGTTCCTGGATAAGTTCATCGATCTCATGGTGCTCTGCCATCCCATGACGTGCATCTTCCTGCATGCGGTCGGTGTCTATTAGGGGGGAATAAAAGTAGCGTTCTTCGGCCACTTCATGGACTTCCAATTCTTTTCTAAGCTTAGGCCAAAGCTCTTTCCGCTCTTTAGATTCCCCGGAAGTTTCTAATAATTTGGCACAAAGGTCTCTTTGTATGTCGTGGTCTTCAATAATTGCCTGGTAAATGTTCATAGCGTAATAAAATTATAGTTGGTTGATCAGATATTGCCTGAGATCCTAAATTATCCATTTTTGGCCGAATGCCCGGTCTTAAGCTGGATCTTTCGTAAAGATTTAGCAGAATTTTTTGATTTTGAGGCCAAAATTGATCTGAAGATGTAGGATTGGAAGATTTGAAAGTTAGGGGAAGTGGAATATGAGTAAATAAAAAATCATTCGTGCATTCGTGGCTTTTTTCAAAAACAATGATCAATAACCAGTAAACATTAACCAGAACTTCTTTGCGCTTTTTTTTTCAGTCACTTGAAATGCAATTGAATTACTTCGTCCTTATTAATGACAAATCTCATTGTTCCGGAGTCGGGTAGTTCTTATTTTGATTTTCTTATGAAACTTTTTCAGGTGTTAATTTAAAACAATAGTCATGAGGAATTGTAAATGTCAAAATCAATTTGAGCTAAAGCGAAAGGCTTTCTTTTTACTGCTGATAGTTATGTTTCTGTTCACGGGATCTCCGGATGTTTACGCACATTGTGACAGAGAGAATGGTCCCGTGGCAGTTTCTGCCAAAGATGCTCTAAGGACCGGTGATTTCGATAAGATTGTTATATGGGTTGGGGAAGATCAGGAGGAGGAGTTACGGGAAAAATTTCAGCAGAGTGTGGAAGTTTTTCAACATGGAGGAAAATCTGCTCAATTGGCTGAGAAATACTTCATGGAAAGCGCAGTCAGATTACACCGTGCAGCAGAGGGCATGCCCTTTGAAGGCCTTAAACCGGCCGGTCCAAATCCACCTGACATAGAAAGTGCAGAGAAAGCTTTGGAAACAGGAGATTTTGAGCCGGTCAAAGTTTTGCTGTGTCAAAAACTGGAAGAGGAGGCACTTAAATGGTTCCGGGAGACCAGGTCAAAAGCAGAGAATAAGAGTGAAAGTGTTGCTGCAGGAAGAGCATGGGTAGACCATTATGTGAAATATATTACCTACATCCATAGCCTTTATCAGGCAATTGAGGCAGGACCGCCACACGGCGTTGATGTACACTAGGTCCATAATGCAAAATATTTAAGTACTTCTCAATATTGGCAAACCCATGGGAGGAAAGGGGATTGGTTGTTCTGCGAAGATTTGCGTGATCTGCGGGAAAGTTTTTCAATTACCAATGATCAATAAGCAATGAACAGAACTTCTTTTCGCTCTTTGTGGTTGAGCTTTGCGGGCTTTGTATGAAACATTTTGATTGTATAATATATATTGAATATTGTATAATGTATCAGAGATATTGGACTGCGCCGAAACTGCGCTTTCCTGTCGGAATCACAAAATAAAAGAGACTGCGTTTTTCTGAAAGATCTAAAAAACTTCGAAATACCTCATTAGGACCAAAGCCACGCCCAACAAATAAATAGAAGTAAAAATTTGCTTGTTGTATTTCGCCAGCCACTCAGGTAAAAAGATGTCGAAATTTGCCTTTTCTGAATCAGAATATTTCCTTGCGATAACTGTGAGCGGGCAAAACATTTTAAAGATCAGCAGGACGATTCCTTCTCCCAGCACAAGCCCTATAGCGATCCAGGTGAGGGTGGTGATGTTGCCGGTTATTCCGGAGTAGACGACATAGAAAATGACAGCAACGAAGAATACCCATACAACGGTGTGCAGAAGTTTTATCTGAAAGAGCCTTTTTGCAGAATCCATATATTTTGCGACTACACCGTTAATTTCCAGATTTTTGTCCAATGCTGAAATGACACAAGTCATGATGTTCCGGTCTGGACGAAAAAATTTTAATAAGCTTTGCAGAAGAATAAAAGCAAAAGGTTTGTGCTGTTTTTCTTACCTTAACAATTATCTCAAAAAACGGGTCATGAACTTTAGAAAGATCTTTTTGTATTTCGTCATTTTCATCAGCTGCCTTGTCATACTTGCCAGCGTACTTTCTTTGGTTCACGACCTGCCTTACTGGTATTCAAAAGTGCTGGATTTTCCGCGAATGCAGTACCTGATCCTCGCGATCCTTTGTTTGATCCTGTTCCTTGGATTGGCAAAAAAGTGGAAATGGCCTTCGATCTTATTGGTCTTAGGCTTGGCAGTTTCCATTCTTATACATTCGGTAAAAATTTACCCTTATTGGTTTGGTGAAAAAGCTGTTCCCGATGCAGTAGAGAATTTTACCGAAGAGAATTCTGTAAGTATTTTGCTTTCCAACGTCCTGATGGATAATAGAGAATCGACCAGGCTCCTTAAGGCTGTAAAAGATTCAGATCCTGATATATTCCTGGCCATGGAAGTAAATCAATGGTGGCTGGACGAGTTGGAAACCTTAAAGCAGGATTATCCATACACCATGGAACAGCCAAATGACGAGGCCTACGGAATGGCCCTGTATTCTAAATTTCCGCTAAGGGAGAAGCAACTAAAATATTTAAAGCATAAGAACGTACCTTCTTTTCATGTGAAGGTTGAACTAAGGTCGGGCAAAAGCATAATGCTTCATGCGGTCCATCCTGTTGCTCCCATGCCCAGTGATAAATATCCTGACAATGTTGGGGAAGCTGAAGTTGAGCTTCTCGCGGTGGGGGATATGGTCGCGAATGAAAACATTCCGGCTATAGTTGCAGGGGATTTTAACGATGTCTCCTGGTCCCGTACCGGAAGGCTTTTTGAGGAGTCGGGAGATCTTAGAAATGTTCGCATTGGACGCGGACTTTACAATAGCTTTGACGCCAAATCCCGGATCATGAGATGGCCGCTTGACCATTTCTTCGTAACCAAAGAATTTCATGTTGCAGATTTAAAGAAGTTAGGAAAGATAGGTTCGGACCATTTTCCCCTGTACGCTGAATTTGTTTTGGGAGAGTAAAGGTTTAAATTGAATAATGAAGCTCTACATTAACGACTTTCTTTAGGCTCTCAAATTCAGCCGAAAAAAAGCTCTGTCAAAATGACCTTTTTGAAAACTTTCTTTGTGCCCTTCTTTTTCGGCTTGGTGGACTTTGGGTGAAAGTACGAGAGAATAGGCTTAAAATTCACTCCTAACCCCCGTGCTGTCGATCTTTTCTATCTTTGGATTTCCCTCCGGGTCAACATAGATCAGCACACGTGGTTTATTGTTTTTATCCATAAGGAAGAGCCCTACATCCCCATGGAAGGTGCGCCCCAGGAACATGCGCCGGGGAGCAAGATGTTCCTCGTTGCTGTAAAAGTTTCGGAATTTCTCTGCTCTGACTGCTGAATCCTCGATTTTTTCGATCGCCCTTATTTCAGAAACAATTTCGGGTAAGGGTTTTTCTGAACGTTCCTGAAGCATAAGTCCGTACCTTTTTTTCCACTGACCATCAATCTTTTGTTCGTCCTTTCTCAAGGTCATGATCTGGTCGTTCTTTCTCTGATCAAACGTGAGCATTTGATAGCTGTTCAAACTATCAATTCCAAAGACCAGACCTCCTATTTCGTCACCTTCCTCATTAAAGAAAAGCAAACCCGGGACAGGTCTTTCTGTGGTTTCAGGATCGATTAGCGCTCCGTTAATGGTTCCCAGAGCCTGATGTTCCGGACTGCTGATCACTACATATTTGTTGCCGTCTTCTCCCACAATGTTCAGTCGGTTTACATTTAATTCGGGAATGACTTCAGATTTTTGTTCTTCTTTGTTATCAAAAAAAAGGTAAGACAGAATTCCGAGAAGGAGGAGCAAGTTGAAAAAAGTTAATGATTTCATGGAGTTGATTTTTTTAAAAATTTCTCCTAAAGACTTCATATTTAGGTTGACGTTGCACTTTTTTTGAAGAGACTGAAAAAAATAGATTTAATGATTTGATGATGTGATGATTTGAGAATTTAAAGCAGTTAGTAGACTTAGTTTGTAGTTGAGATTTGACTTTGTCTGAGCTTGAGATTTCTCAGTCGCTAAAAAAGCTCCTTCGAAAGGACAAAGGAAATTGCGGTCTTGGAAAAATCTTTGCGAGCTGTGTGAGAAATTTTTATAACACATCATGAGATTTGCCTCCGTCGAAGCTGGGCTTTCTCTTTAGCCCAAAAAGCTCCCTTGCCCCTTAGACGGGTTGGAAATGACATTCATGTGTAAATCCCTAATTCCAGGCATTTACCCGCCGAAGCTTAACTTGTCCATCAAAGCCTTTTCATCCGGGATTTCTTTGTGAAATTGGCCGGTAGAATTTAAACTGGTGACGGTGGTTGAAATATGAATTTTTCGTAACGATTTTAAGCAGGATCTGAATAAAAGAACTCCATGGTGTAATCGAAATATTCCGGTTGAGAGATGCCTTCAGAATATCTCAAATTTGTGGGCTGGTCATATTTCTTGAGATACGCTTCACTTATCTTATGGTTGATCTGGTTTGTGGCCTCGACTTTTTTTCCTTTAACCCTGATGATCCTGTCGCCGTACCTTATCTCGCCTATTCCTGCGCTTTGAAATTCTGTGAACCAGCTTTTTTGACTTTTGTTCCAGCTCCTGGCGAAGATCCGGTTGTCAACTTCTACCATCCAGATTGGTAAAAAAGTAGGGCGGGTAATGCCACCCTTGATTTCAATTAAAGTGTTATTGGCCAAGTAGTTAGAAAAATCCTTCGGGAACATACATTAAAAGGTTAGTTTATAAACAGGCATAGGCGCCAATTAAAATTCTAATTTATACTTTTCTCTTATGTAAATCTCCTGTCAAATTCAGAATACTTCCTAATTTTTGTGAAGCAGTGATAAATGCAATGAAAGAGCACAATTCAGATATTTCCTTTTCGGTGAATTCTTCTTTTAAGATCGCGAAATGTCCATTCTTGATCGACCTGTGGTCCAGGGCAAAAAGTTCTGCGAACGCAGTGGCTGTTCCTTCTCGTTCATTCTTCTTCACCTCATTAGGCCCTCCGGCTTTCACCATACAATACTCACAGTGATTCCCAAAGGCCAGCGTGCGGCGCACCTGTTCCAGCAATTCGGGCTCCAGGGAGGAATCTCGATAAATCGAATTTTCCAGCGCGAGCCAGTTCGCTAAGATACTTTCATTGTGGCCGATTAATCGCTCAAATTGCGTGTTTCCTTTATCGGAAAAAGATATCCTGGTCATGGTTTTTTATGCAAAAGTATTCCAGAATGTCTTACTTCAGGTATGGAAAATGTGGTTTAAAGATATATTTGCTGCTGAAACCACTTTTTAATCTACCTTCTACAATGGATTTTAAACCCGATCACCTCGACTGGAAATTGATCCATCTGCTACAGGAAAATTCCCGACTTTCTTATGCCGAGATGGGCAGGGAAATTGGCCTGTCTCCTTCCGCAGTAAAACAACGCGTTCAAAAACTGGAGGATGAAGAGATCATTACCGCCTTTACTTCTGTAGTAAATCACAAGAAACTTGGTTTCTCCTTATCGGCCTATATCACCCTTAGTTTTAAAGATGACGGCTTTAAGGTGTTTTTGAACATCATCGACAGGTTTCCTGAGATCATGGAGTGCAGCAGGGTAACCGGTAAGGATTGTCTGATCATGAAAGTGGTCATTAAAGACAGTGATCACCTGGAAAAGTTCGTGGACAGGTTGATCCCTTACGGGGTGCCGTCCACCTCCTTGGTTTTATCCAATATTCGGAGCAATGAAAAACTGCCCCTACTTGAGGAGTAGGATCCATTACTAATTCTTATAAACAAAGTGATCCAGGAACAGCCGTGCAAAATCAGATCTTTCCACACGACAGCCTGGGAGAAGCTTATGAAGCCGTGGGGAAACCTGAGAAGGCTGTGGAAAGTTACCGGCTTTCCCTCTCTTTGAATCCGGATAATAGCCATGCAGCAGAGCGAATCGGAAAGCTTTAAAATCTGTCCATTTCTTAATACTTCATTTATTCGCTTCAGAAGTCAATCCGGTACAATGGCTATTATTCGTAAGGGAGCGCCACTGCCTCCTTTGATCTTCATGGGCAGGGCTATAATTTCAAAGTTTTTTGCAGGTAATTGATCCAGATTGGTAAGGTTTTCAAATGCCGGAATATTTTGGGATAGCAGGATCACATGACTGCGAAAATCCTGGGATTGTCCGTAATCAATACTCGGCGTGTCGAGGCCAATGGCATGAATATGCCTTTTGTCGACCAGCCATTGAGCTGCTTCAGGAGATAGCCCCGGAAAATGCAGTTTTTTAACTGCAGCTTCGCCACGCTCTGCCGTACCCATGTATTTTTCCCGATCAGGATAATAATGGGAATAGCCGGTTTGCAGGAGCACAATAGCAGCCCCGGGAATCTGCATGTTTTGTTCCTGTTCCCAATCTTTCAAATCCTCAACCGTGATCAGGTAATCGGGATCTTTCATCGCCCGGGAGGAGACATCTATCTTAATAGCCGGCCCTACAAGTTTGTGAAGGGGGATCTCGTCTACGGTTTGTCCCTGTGCAGCAAAATGAATGGGCGCATCTAGATGGGTTCCGCCATGCTCGGCGGTCTCAAAGTTAAAAGCGGAATAGTAATAACCTTTTTCAGTTTCCCCTGCAAAAACGGTATCCAGGTGAAACTCCCTGGCCGTTACCCAATACACTGATTCTTCAGAAAAGGCATGGGTAAGATCGACAATTCTGGCTTGAGAAAGTATCCCCGATTTTTCCTGGACGGGTTGCTGTAAGCCAGCAGCTTCCGAAGAAAAAAATGGCCCAAATATTAGTAATAGGAAGGAAAGTGATTTCATATTGAACTATTTAAAATGAATTTTCGCTGGGAGACTGTTATAAAGTTAATCAAATCAGTTGTGTGTCATTGACTTTCAGATAAAAATAGCATGAGCAAATTTCAGGTAGAGATTTGAAGATGATGTGATTTGATAATGAGAAAAATGGGAGAATGAGTAAATAAATATCTGTGCATTTGTGGCTTTTTTCAATTGGCAATGATCAATAACTAATGAACAGAATTTCTTTGCTGCCTTGCGGATAATCTCTCTGGCTTTTAAGAGAAGGATCCCGGATTTTCCTTAATTTTAAATTAAATTCTCAAGATGTGTTTTCGTACCAAACTAAATTCTAAAATAAGGGAAATCGAAAAGACCTTTGATGCGGTTTTTATTGAGCCCGATTCTTACCATCCACAGGAAGAGATCAATGGTTTCGATTTCTCACCAACCCCTGTGATCACCGATGCCAATTCGGGAGAAATACAGATGTTCAACTGGGGCCTCATTCCGCATTGGGCAAAAAATGATTCGATAAAGAAAATGACCTTGAACGC
The DNA here is from genome assembly GCA_964627595.1 of uncultured Flavobacteriaceae bacterium. Lineage (GTDB taxonomy): Bacteria > Bacteroidota > Bacteroidia > Flavobacteriales > Flavobacteriaceae > Salinimicrobium. The sequence goes on from CAZVKA010000034.1 coordinate 7,948, forward strand.
GAAGATCGAAACGGCTGAGGAAAAACCGGCTTTCCGGAATGCGGTAGACCAGCGTTGCCTCATCATGGCTAATGGCTTCTACGAATGGCAGTGGCTGGATGAGAAAGGGAAGAACAAACAGAAATACCTGCTGGAAGTACAGGGCCAGGAGATCTTTGCATTTGCGGGAATCTATTCTTCCTGGAGAGACCCGGAAACCGGGGAATTGATCAACTCGTACTCGGTGTTGACCACAGAAGCCAACGAGCTGATGAGCAGGATCCATAACCGAAAAAAGAGAATGCCGGTGGTGCTGAATCGCCAGGACCAATCCCTGTGGTTACAGAAAAGTGATATTTCCCAATTTGCCTTTCCCTATGAGGCAAACCTGAAGGCAGTTAAATGCTAAATTGGGGATTTAAGGAATGGGGATTAGGGATCGGTGATGGGTTAATTAGGAAATCTACGCACTTTAAGAGAAAACTTCCTATTCTATAGTGTATATTGAATATTTTATAATTGATTAGTCGGAAAATAGACTTAGTTGGCTCTTCTGATCTTCTGAAATGAAATTTGTGTTTATTCAAGGATATCAGAATTATCACTGAAATATTCTCTTTTTGATAAACCCGCGGAGAACAATTGAGGAGGCCTGGTAAAAAATTATGAATATCTTGGGGGCTGATTTATAATAAAGCATAATATGAAGTTTCGATTTTTCACCTCTTTTTTCCTTGTATTTTCCTGTTCGTTATTTGCACAACAGGACTATTTCTTCCCCGGGAAATCCGGTTTTGATCCCAATATTCCCACACCTGAGGAATTTTTAGGTTATGAAATAGGAGAATTCCATACCCGCCATGACCGCCTCGTTGCCTATTTCTATGAGCTGGCAGAGAAGTCGGACAGGGTTCATGTTCAGGAAATAGGAAAGACGTATGAGCAAAGGCCCATGATCGTGGCGACCATTACGGCAAAGGGAAATTATGATGACCTTGAAAACATTAGACAGGAGCATTTGCGGCTAACAGACCCTGAAGCTCCAATGCCGAATCCCGAGGATATGCCGGTGATCATTCAGCTGGGTTATAACGTGCACGGAAATGAACCTTCCAGCAGTGAAGCGGCCATGCTTACTGCCTGGTACCTTACGGCTTCACAGGAACCGGAAGTTCTGGAATACCTGGAGAAGGCAGTGATCTTTGTTGAACCTGTGCTTAACCCTGACGGGAGAGACAGGCATACCAACTGGGCCAATATGCACCGTGGATTTCCCCCGGTGGCCGATCCTCTTGACCGGGAGCACAATGAGGCTTGGCCCGGCGGTAGGGTAAATCATTACTGGTTCGATCTTAACCGCGACTGGCTGCCGCTGGTACATGTGGAAAGCCAGGCCCGACTGGATTTCTACCACCAATGGTATCCCAACGTAGTGACCGATTTCCATGAGATGGGAACCAACAGAACTTATTTCTTTGAACCTACTAAACCTCATGGTTCAGAAAATCCTATTATTCCGAGAGAAAATTACGATGATCTCAACAACCTGCTGGCGCCGTATTTTGCAGATGCGATGGATGAGATCGGCTCCCTGTATTTTACCAAAGAGGTGTTTGATAATTCCTATCCCGGTTATGGTTCTACTTATCCCGACATACAGGGGGGACTGGGACTGGTTTTTGAACAGGCCAGTTCACGAGGCCATCTGCAGGAAAGTATCCACGGCGATATCTCCTTCGCTTTTACCATTCGAAATCACCTGGTGAATAGCCTGGCCACACTAAAGGCTACGGTGGAGAATAAGGATGTTTTCCTTCGCCACCAGAAGGAATTCTTTGAATCGGCCATAGAGCAGGCCCGGGAGCATCCTGCAAAGGCATATGTGTTTTCTGACGGAGGGGATAAAAACCGCGCAAAGGCATTTATGGACTTGCTGTTAAGACATAAGATCAGGGTCTATGAAGCAAATCGGGATGTGAAGACCAGTAAGCGAAATTTTCCCAAAGAAAGTTCTTTCATTGTTCCCACAGCGCAACCACAGTTCAGGATGGTAGCTACAATGTTTGATACGGTTACTAAATTCCACGACAGTTTATTTTACGATACTACTGCCTGGTCAATGGTTCATGCTTATGGCCTTAATTCTTCGCTGCTGAACGCACGACAACTTCGAAATGGAAACCTTGGGCAACAAATCGACTCTACTTTTTTGAAGACTGAAGAGTTTCAGGTTTCAAAAAGTGATTATGCATACATTTTTAGCTGGGAAGATTACAATGCTCCTGCTGTGCTTCAGGAGCTTCTGAAGAAGGACCTTATTACCAAGACGGCATTTAAACCTTTGAGTCTGCAGACGGAAAACGGAGTTAAGGAATTTGGTTACGGAAGTATCCTGGTGCCGGTGGCCATGCAAGGGATTCCTTCAGCAGAAATTCATCAGCTACTGGAAAAACTGGCTTCAGAACATCAAATCGCAATAGAGGCTGTTAACACTGGTCTCAGCAGCACAGGGATAGACCTGGGGAGCGGTAATTTTCTAAAGATAGAGAAACCCAAACCACTAATGCTCGTGGGGGAAGGGGTCTCTCTCTATGAAGCGGGAGAAGTGTGGCATTTAATGGACAGCAAACTTGGAATGCCCCTTACCAAAGTGGACATCCTGGATTTCAACCGTATCAAACTTCGTAATTACAACGAATTGATCATGGTCAACGGTCAATACAACCTGCTGAAGGAAAAGGAGGTGGAAAAGATCAAAAACTGGGTAGAGCAAGGGGGAACCTTAATTGTACAGAAAGGGGCTGTAACCTGGGCTGCAGAGAAGGGATTGCTTCCAGAAGGATCGATCATCAAAAAGGACAGTCTTGCTAAAGAAGAAATGGAGAAACAGCGTTTTGACTTCACCAGTGCAGCCGAAAGAGAAGGTTCCAAACTCATTGGCGGATCCATTTACCGCACAGATCTTGATACCTCACATCCGCTTGGTTTTGGGTACAATGATCGGGAGCTGCTGGTTTACCGCAATAGCAATATCTTTATGAATCCTGCTGAAAATCCGTACAGCACGGTGGCAGTGTACACTGATAACCCGTTGGTGAGTGGTTATATCTCAAAAGAAAACCTGGATAAACTTCCCGGTACTGCTTCGGTCCTGATTCACAAACTTGGAGCAGGAAGGGTGATCTCTTTTGTAGATAACCCTAACTTCAGGGGAACCTGGTGGGGGACCAATAAACTGTTCTTTAATGCCTTGTTTTTCGGACCTCTTATTCAGGTTCCCAATCTGATAGAGTAAGAATTCTAATGCGGGTCTTTTAAAGCTCCTTTGTTACTTATATAGTGTGACAAAGGAGTTTTTTTATGGTGAAAATGCAATATAATTCCCTGTGAAGTGCTCCATATAATCAGTAAATTTATTAGACAAGTTTTTCAGAGAGGGATATTTTGCCAAAGAGATCAACTAAAACATGAATTATGAAAGTAGCGGTATTCAGTGCAAAGACCTATGACCGGGAATACCTGGACCGGTTTAATAACAACCGGCATGAGCTCACTTACTTTAAAACTGCGCTTAACGCCGACACCACCAACCTCACGCTTGACTATGAGGCGGTATGCATCTTCGTCAACGATAAGATCGACAGAAAAACCCTGGAGCAGCTTGCAAACAATGGGATAAAGATCATTGCCCTGAGGTGCGCGGGATTCAACAATGTGGATATTGCTGCCGCAGAAGAAAACCGAATACAAGTGGTAAGGGTTCCTGCTTATTCCCCGCACGCGGTTGCCGAACATGCCGTGGCGCTTATCCTAACCCTTAGCCGCAAAACCCACAAAGCCTATAACCGGATCAGGGAAGGTAATTTTTCCCTGGAAAGACTCATTGGGTTTAATCTCTATGGGAAAACCGTTGGGGTGGTGGGGACCGGACAGATTGGGAGTATCTTTTGCGATCTTATGCTGGGCTTTGGATGTAAGGTTCTCGCATATGATCTGCATGAGTCAGATGAGTTAAAAAAGAAGGGTGTAGAATACTGCTCCTTCGAGGAGCTGGTCCGTCTGTCGGATATCATTTCCCTGAATTGCCCGCTGACACCCGAGACACATCACCTGATCGATAAGGACGTTTTATCTAAAATAAAAAAAGGCGCGATGATCATTAACACCGGCAGGGGAGCGGTGATCAAAACTTCAGATGCGATAGAAGCTCTGAGATCGGGAAAACTGGGATACCTGGGCATGGATGTGTACGAGCAGGAAGAAAATCTCTTTTTCAAAGATCTTTCAGAAAGCATCATTCCCGATGAGCAGATCCTCCAGCTCATCACCTTCCCCAACGTGCTCATCACTTCCCACCAGGGGTTCTTTACCCACGAAGCCCTGGAAGAGATCGCGACCACCACCCTTCAAAACCTAACCGATTTTGAACAGGGGAAGCCGTTGAAGAATAAAGTAGTCGATAGACGGTAGACCAAGGAGGGAAGTTCAGAGAATTTATAATTAACAATGAGCAAAATTTACGCGCGGCCTTTGCGTGGAAAAAGGCAGCAGTCTTTAGAAGTTAGTTGGTAGTGGAGATCGAGTTTGGTTAGAGCTTGAGACTTTTAAGTCGCTGAAAAAGCTATTTTATAAAAAATGGTCATTAGTCAATCGGCTATTAAAGTTGATCCAATGGTGGGACCAGCAACTTTTCGATCTCCCACCCGGCTCTTTTAGCCCCTGCCTGGTAAGCTGATTCCAGAAAATCAAAAAGGGTAGTTCGCGGGTCATTTGTAGATAGGACATCTTGGTATTTCAGCAGGGCCATAGGACTTCCGTTATTATCGATCCAGGTTGCATCAGAAGGTTTTAAAGGTTCATTATCCAATCCTTCCGGAGAGGGAAAAGTATACGAATAGAAGGAGGGTTCAGGAATATTTTCGTCACCGGCCCAAAACCCAAAACTGATACACTCGTGCGAATAGGCATCTTTATCTGATATTTTAGCATCTTTGGGCATCGGGGGAGCTTTTTTTCCTGAAAACCGTGTTACAGCCAGGTCCATGGAGTGCCAGTACAGGTGCACGGGACAGGTCTTCCCGTAAAAGCGGCCACTGAACTCCTTAAAGACATCATCTGCCCACAACAGGGTTCGCCACAAGTTGGTGGTCAAGTCCTTGTCGTAATGTTCGTATTCTGAAATTTCCGCGAAATGTTTATTTATTCCCAGGTCGTAGGGAACATCTACAATGGAAACAGGGATCCCGAACTCCTTCAGGATCCCTGTAAGTTTTTGATAAAACGCTCCAACACTTAGTCCTGGATGTAGTGGAAAACTGGCCTGATCTCCTTTGCTGCTGTTGATCTCAAGCCGGTGCTTCAGGATATCCAGAGAAATGTTAAATCTTTCCAGTCCCGATTCATAGGGAACCGGTCCTGTGGTGAGTCCGCGGGTGTCTACATATAAGGTTGAGTACCACCAGTGATTTTTCCTTGGTGTCATTTTTAACCTGATCTTGCCAAGAACCTGCAAAAAGAGGTGCAGGGTCATTTTCTTTTGCTCGTTGCCGCTGTAGCTTAAGGTGGGCAAATTAAGTGTCTTTTCCATAATGATTCAGGATTTTCTTCTAGGATATCAGCTGAAAAGTACATTTTATTGTGCCCTTATCTTGGCCAGCATCTTTTTACCGTTCTCATTCTGGGGATTCATCTCAATGGATTTTTCATAATTGGCAATAGCTTTCTCCCTTTGTCCATCTTCCATATAGCCTTCCCCCAGGCTGTCATAGGTGTTCCAGGAATCGGGAAATTCGGCTACATTGATCTTGAATACCTCTATAGCTTCTTTGGTTTTCCCATTCTGCAACAATTCGTACCCAATCCGGTTCATTTCAAATTCCCGGAGTGCATAGGTGTCATCGGCCTTTAATTCTTTGTATTTCTGCAATCCTGCATCCACTCCTTCTTCCTCAAAAACAGGGAGGACCTCCATTGCCAGGGACTTCTTAGGCATCTCGGCTTTTTCGCCGTGCAGGATATTATTGATTCCCACTGCCATATCCCTTAGTCTTGTGCCCCCGGTATTGTTAAGCAGCACCACCAGGTCTTCCTCTTCAGGAAAACGTACGATCAGCGTGTTAAAGCCATTGATCCCACCACCATGTGCGACGATGGGTACACTATCTGTAGATTGTCCAACAGGTAATTTTCTTAGGCTCCATCCATAGCCGTAATGAGCATCACCATCGGGCATCTGCGGACTGAACATCAGTTTTTTGGATTTTTCGGAAAGGATCTTATCCCCCTCAAGGGCACGATCCCATTTGTACAGGTCTTCAACAGTAGAATAGAGTGACCCCGCTGCGTAGGGAAGAGACATGTCCAGATAAGGCGCGTTGACATATTCATTGCCGTGCTTCTCATATCCCGAAGCTCTGTTCTTTAGAAGAGTGGCGTGGTGGTCATAACCCGTATCATTCATGTTCAGGGGATCAAAGATCTTTTCCCGTAATACCTGTTCATACGATTTCCCTGTTACTTCTTCAATAATGTGTCCCAGCAGAAAATATCCGGAATTATTGTAGGCAAATTTCTCTCCTGGAGTGAATTGCAGGGTGGAATCGGCAAAGGTTTTTACAAATTCCACCGGGCTGGCAGGATCCCGGCTCTGCTCCTGGAAAAATCCCGGAAATGAGGTGTAGCTGGGAATGCCCGAGCTATGGTTGAGCAGGTGGTGAATGGTCACTACATCGGCTGCCGGTCCTTTATAATCTGGCAGATAGGCCGAAATGGGCTTATCCAGCTCCAGTCTTCCCTCTTCCACCAGTTGAAGGATCAAAGCTGCCGTAAATTGTTTGGTGATGGAGCCCAGCCGGTGTTTGGTATCGGGCCTGTTTGGAATATCGTGTTCCATATTGGCCATCCCGTAGCCTTGAGAGAAAATGACCTTCCCGTCATCTGCCACCAGTACCGAGCCGTTGAATTGGTCGTATTCATGATATTTGTTTAGCAGGTTTTCGATCTGCCGGGCTTTTTCCTGTGCAAAAAGGATTCCGGTGCCCAGGAATAAAATAGCTGCCAGAAGGCCTCTTCTCTGAAGATTTTGAACTGTTTGTTTCATCGCTTATCATTAAATATTGGTTACCTAACAAACGATCTGGGAGGGGGAGATTCTAATTTACTTCAAAAATATGAATTTCAGCGGATTGTGTGAATTCTTTAATTAAATATCATTTTTTGCAACATCTAAAGAATGAAGGTGTCTATAAGTTATAAAATCATAGAAATGAACAAAAAGAACTTCTTCACTTTCCTGGCTTTTATATTTTTCTTAATGAATGTCCAGGGACAAACCTTTTCCCGGGAAGCGGTCCTGCAGGACCTTGATCACCTGAGATCCTCGCTGGAAAATGCCCATTATAACTTGTATGCGTTCACTTCAAAAACCGAATTTGAAGAGAACTTCAGGAGAGTTCGCAATTCTGTGGTAGAAGACTCCCTGAGCCTGAAAGAGGCAACAGGACTCTTCCAAAAGGTCATAGCCAAAGCCAATACAGGACATGCAGAGATCGATTTTCCCGCACAGGCATATATTTCCTACGCTATGAATGGCGGAACGATATTTCCGCTGGAACTGGCATTCGAGGATGACAAAGTGTATATCAGGAAGAATTTTTCAGATAATTCAAAAATCAATACCGGCAGCGAACTGCTGAGCATCAACGATGAACCCATAAAGGAGATACTGGAGAAGATCTATCCGCAGCTTTCCGCGGAAAGGAAATATTTCAAAAATGCCAAACTGGAATTCTGGTCTTTCCCGCGTTTGTACTGGCAGATTTTTGGAGAACAAAAGGAATTTCGCGTGGAGCTAAAGAACGAAGAAGGTACGGCAGTTCATCAGGTTTCAGCTATAGAAGCCCTTGAAGGTTATGAGTACAAAAGAAAGGATGTTTTTGATTTTCCTGCCAAACTGGAATTCTTTGGCAATACGGCTTATCTCTATCCCGGTGCTTTCAGCAGTCAGCAGGAAGAAGGCGAAGAGATCTTTAAATCTTTTATCGATTCGGCTTTTGCTGAGATCAGAAACAAAGCTGTTGAAAATTTGATTGTAGATCTGCGCTACAATTCGGGCGGACATGATGCCTTCAGCAACTATCTCATAGCCCATTTTGCTGATGAACCTTTCCGCTGGAATTCCGACTTCAGTCTAAAGACAAGTGAATTCCTCAAGGCGCATACCCGAAAGAATAATGACACCACTGCCGCTTATTTCAAAGCTATTCTGGAACACCGGGACGGGGAGAAATATGCTTATGATACGGGAGCGTACGCACCTGTTCCTCTTGAAAAACGGTTTACCGGGAAGGTTTTTACTCTTGTGAACCGGCAAACTCACTCCATGGCTGCTGTAGCCGCAGCCCTGATCCAGGATTATGGCTTTGCCACGATAGTGGGTGAGGAAACAGGGGAATTTCCCAGTTTACACGCTTCGCAATTTAGTTATCAGCTTCCCAATACGGGGGTGCTGGTCAAAGTGCCAAAAGGATTTATTACCAGGCCCAACGGAAAAATAGAGCAGCGGGGTGTGATGCCTGATATTCTTATCAAAGACCATCTCCTCGATGAGGAAGATGAGATCCTGAAGGGAATTTTGCACCAAATAGGGAATGGATCGTAGTTCTGAGATCCTTTCTTTTAAAAATACGGGTCCGTTTGTCTTTCAAACCTTTTGAAATCTATGCTGGGGCAGAGGCTCGCAAGAGTTGCTTTAATTATTTATAGCTTTTACTGAAATTTTTTCTCTTCGGAAAGCAGCAGATATCCAGATGCTGTCCCGTTCTAGTGGAAAACAAAGGTGTTAAAAATGCCATTTTTGGGGCTCTTAAATTCCAGGTAGATGTCCCAGTCCAGCGAATAAAAAAGGTTCTTTTTGACCGGTCTTATCTCGTACCGGGAACTGTTGTTGCGGGAGTAGTAGACCTTATCATCAATAACCTGGAATGCCCACTGATCATTGTCTTTTTGATACGTGGCATTGAACGGAAAAGCAACCTTATTTTTCTCGCCGCTAATTAGCCAAATACTGCCGGGATCTCCTCGATCCTGAAGTTCCACAACCAGGGCAACAAAAAGTAGATGATCAGACTGATCAGCAGGATGGAGAACAGGTTCATCCAGATGCCTGCCTTTACCATATTGGGGATCGTGAGATGCCCAGATCCGAATACCACAGCGTTGGGCGGCGTGGCCACGGGCAGCATAAAGGCGCAGGAGGCTGCCAAAGTCGCGGCAACCAGCAGGAAATATGGATGAATTCCCATTCCCAAAGCCATTGGCGCCAGGATGGGCAGCAACATGGCCGTGGTGGCCAGGTTGGAGGTGACCTCGGTAAGGAAGTTCACTGTGGCTACGATGACCAGTACCAGTAAGTACAGAGGAAGATTTTCCAACGCCGTAAGCTGTTCCCCCAGCCATACTGCCAGGCCGGTTTCTCCAAAACCTTTTGCCAGAGCCATCCCACCCCCAAAAAGGATAATGATGCCCCATGGTACCTTTATGGCGTCATCCCAGGTTAATAATCGTTCCCCTTTCTTTTCGGTTCGGGCGGGAAGGGCGAACAAAACAGTTCCTGCCACGATGGCAATGATCGTATCGTCAATAAATGGAATAATGGGTTGCAGTAAAAAAGAGCGGGAGACCCAGGCAAAAGCGGTCAGGGAGAAAACCGCTAACACCACTTTCTCTTGCTTACTCATTTTGCCGAGCCTGGAAAGCAGCGAAGCGATCTCTGCCTTTCCTCCCGGGAGTTTCATGTTTGAAAAATCAAAGGCGAAACGGGTGAGGTATTTCCAGCAGATCACCAGCATCACCGTAGAAATAGGAATTCCGAGTTTCGCCCACTGTACAAAAGTGACCTCTATTCCGTAGAGCTTTTGCACCACTCCCGCCAACACCAGGTTTGGAGGGGTTCCAATGAGCGTGCCTATTCCCCCAATGGAAGCACTATAAGCAATGGCCAGCATCAAGGCTTTTCCAAAGAGGGCATTCTCGTCTTTGGCTGTGTTAGGATCGTCTTTTAATTGACTGATAATAGCAGTGCCTATAGGCAGCATCATTACCGAGGTGGCTGTATTGGAGATCCACATGGATAAAAATGCCGTGGCCACCATAAATCCCAATATTATTAATCTTACATCGGTACCAATGAGTTTGATGATGGAGAGGGCAATGCGCCTGTGAAGATTCCATTTTTCTATGGCAATGGCCAGCAGGAATCCGCCGAGATAAAGAAAAACATATTTATCGCCATAAGCCGAGGTAGTGCTCCCAATGTCAAGTGCACCCGTAAGGGGAAAAAACACTATGGGCAGCAGCGCGGTCACCGCAATGGGGACAGCCTCTGTCACCCACCAAAGGGCCATCCACAGGGTCACTGCAAGTACAGCCCAGGCCGACTCGTTCATGCCGCCAGGGGCTTTTAAAAGCCGTAATAAAAGGAACACGAGAGGACCTGCTACAAGAACAAAAGCTTTGGTGTTAAACTTCATCTGGTTGGTTGTGCAGGCAAGATAGAAAAAAATGGTGCTTATATAAAGAGCACGAAAAGGACATTTTCAAGAGAAACAGGTAGTGCGGTCTTAAAAACCCCAGGGATTTTCCTCTCCTTCAAAAGGACTCCTGAAGCTATGCCATTTAGTAGTTGGAAGTGCGTGCCCCCCAAAGTTCACCGGTGTGAAGCGCACCCGGTATTCTCCATTCTTCCTGTAGGTAAAAGCGCCGGCGCACATACCGTGACCAACCTGCAGTTCGTCCTGCCATTTAGTAAGATAAAAATGCGAAATTCTGCCGGTTTTGACGTCCAGGAATTCGGTTTTGTACCAGGTCTCTTCACTGTTGTCGTTTTCTACGGTAAATATCGCATTCACTGCCGGCCCGCAGCCGTACCATTTTACAGAGGTTTCTTTAAAGCTGACCGTTAGGGCAGGATCTAAACTGGCAATATTGGAGACTGTTTTCCATGATTTTCTTTCACTTTTCCCGGTTTCATAATTGCGGCGAACCTGTGCCTTTTCCTCCTCAAGGGTCATGTTCTCATACTCCAGGAAATATTCTGTATTTGGGTCCAGTGTTTTTTGAGGTTTAAAAACCGCCTGTGTTAAGGACATTTCACCTTCCAGCAGCTCCAGTAATTCAAGGCTGATACTGTCTCCTTCCGTAGACCTCAGGAAAACCTTCCGGTGTTTGAATTTTCTCACTTTTTCCTGGCTCATCAAATAACCTTCAGCGATAAAATGAGAATTTACCGGGATCTCCTTTTGTTCGGGATAAAAATATATGCTGCTGGCAGCACATCTCACCTCGTCTTCACTCGAATTAGGGATAAGACTGAGGAAAATAAGAAAAACAGTGAATTTCATAGAGCCTTATTCTTCAGAAAGGTTAAAGACAGTGCGACTTTCGGCTACTTCGGAAAAATTCTCTACGCTTATTCCATTGACGTAGGCAGAGATCATCTCCTGCGTTTCCGCAAGATGAGCCCCTTCAAACCCTGTTATGTCTGAATACTGAATCGTTTCGTTGTAAGCCTGCAGGTAATGCCGGGCCAGGGGCAGGTAAGACCAGTGCCATTTCTCTTCAGAATATCCGCTTCTGCCGGAAGCCTTGGAGGTGTATACCTGGTAAAACCCGAAGCGTGGGGCATTTTTCACCAGCCACTCATATTCCTCTTTTCCCTTTCCCTCTTCGAAATAGGAATTTTCAAGGTTGTTGAGGTCAATATCTGTACCCCAGTGATGCCTCGAGGTAGTAGGCATGGAGCTGAATTCTAGGATCTTTTGACTGCGGCATAAAGGGTCAAGGTCCTTATAGGCCTTCCACTTTTTCTCCCAGATAGCTTTTTGGTGTTCAAAATTTCGTGCCCCCGAAACAATTTGCAGCTGAATTCCATCAGCCTGTGCAGCACCGGCCATTTTTAAAAAAGCGGTGTACGTGTCCCGGTGAAGATACAGACTTCTGGGAGCGTGCTCCTTATCTGCCTTTACGAAATCCCTGTGACCCTTGTAGTTGATCTTTCCAAGTAGAAATTCTTTACTGATCGTTTCTGCGGAAAAATGTTGGGCGGTAACAGGATTAATGATCACCAGAAGGAGGAAGAGGAGAAAGAGCTGTTTCATATGTGGCAGATTGGGGGTTACTGCATACTCATCCCCCAAGCTTGCTATCCCCGGGGAAGGTGGGGGGCCTCCCGGAGGTGTTAAAAACAGTTAAATTATTACCTAAAATCTAAAAAAAATGTGAATCATCCAAATCCAAACAGCTAATTTTCACCTTACTTGATTGTAATTCGCTGAGGATGTGCTGATTATTTTTTGAGGGGGAGTTAGGCCATACTCCCGGCTCCCATAAGGAGCAACAGGAATAAGAGGGCTACCGTGACAGAGATGAGGGTAGGTTTGATCCAGCTCTTTTTTACATAATCAATATCCCTCCCTAGATATTTGTTCCAGAAATATTCATTAAGAATGGCTGCGCCAAGAACATTGGCAATGAAGGTCAGGTTAGGAGGGAGGTCAAAGATCTGCAGGATAGCAGCCGTGGCAAACAAATAAGCGACGGCAAACAAAAGAACAATTGTACGTTCCTTATTTTTTCCCACAGTTTTTAAGTTCAACATGAGAAGTACTGCTGCGAAGATAGGGGAGAACAACAGCGAAAAAATAAGAATAAGAGTTTTAGAGTAAAGCTGCGGCCTGTCTTGTTGCTTTCTAAGATCTTCTGTTTGTCGAGGGGATTCCTTTGGATCGTACATGCGCGGTATTCGTCTATTTCTGGGCGGCAAATTTACTGTTTTTCTTAGACAAATATTAAGAAAACCCAGGGATCATTTTTACCATGGTTTTAGGGATTTTTGAACCCGGCAGGTGGAATTTTTTCTATAATTTTAGAAATATCTGCTTCTGGAACGTGAACAGATGAATCAAGTAACACTAAAATGATCCAACCCCTGCGAACCATTAATTTTTACTTAATCATAATTGGATCCCTTCTATTGATCCAGGGAATAAGTAATCTCATAGATCCTCCGTTTTTGAAGGTTTTTACCTCCTCACAACTGCTGGCCGGTACCCACATTTTTCTGGGAACAGGAGCAATATGGACTGCATTTAAAGGTGGGGCTTTCAAATTCGCTATAGGTCTCGGGTTTTTCCTGTTACTTACAGGAAGTCTTTACTTCCTTGGCCCAACCCGTACATTTATTATTGATCTTTTCAAGGTCAATTCCCCCGTAGCCTGGCTAAGTTTATTGTTTGGTGCAGTTTCTCTATTGGTCGCTCTTCTGGGAAATAAACTCGCCAGCAGGTTCAGTATGTAATAACAGGATCAATGGGGTCTTACTGGGTTTTCGGGATCTCGTTTCCGTTAAGAAAACCGTCGAGCAAGACCGCAGAAGACACCTTACCCGTACTATCCTTTTCAAACCTTATTGCCGCTTCACTGTTGTTCATAAAGAACTGGTTCTCTGACTGAGGCCGTAAATTCACTTTTTGAAGGCCCATAATAACATAAAGACTATCCTTCTCAAATACCACCTTAAGTTCTTTTCCCGGACCAAGCTCATATAAACCTGCATATTCCTTTAATAATGAAGAAGAGATGTTAATTTCTTTCCTGGGTAATGGCAGTTGATAAGGCATTCTTCTCCATAAATTCTCAATGCTTTCTGCCATTTCACCGGCCACCGGGTGCCTGTGGTTGCTGAGAACGATAACGCTCAGGTTCCCGTTCTTTCTTATTGCGTAGCTAAATCCCCCTGTTTCAGAATAACCATCCTGGACAAGGCTTTCGTCTGCTATGGTTGCTATCAGTTTTTGAAGATCCCGGGCACTGGTCCAAAGTTGTAGTTCTGTGTCCTGAGAGACAGGCGTCAATTCGGGGCCATCTGCACCTAGGCTATGTACATATCCCGTGGCAGCCTTTTTAGGCGCTTCTTGTTGTAAAAAAGTGTTTTGTAGTCCAAGATTCTCAATAAGAGCTTTGACTGCTTTTTGGGAAGTAATTTCCAGGGAATCTGACTTTACTTCTGAAGGGAGTTGCTGCCCCGCCTCGTTCATTATTAATTCTGAAAAGGATCCTAAGGAAAAAACCGTGCTTTCAGAAAATGGTTTTTTGGATCTATAATCTGCTTTTCCGAAGAAGTTCTGGTAAACAACTTCTCCGTCTTCAGCGACCAGGATGCTTCCGCTAAAGCGGCCGAGTTCATTGTAGCGGCTACCTAGGGTATCCATTTTACGAGGATTAAAGGCTTCCGAAGAAACAACTGTAGAGGAGGAAGAACCAACTGAAGGATTTTTATCCTTACAGGAGAACAAAGTGAGAGCGGCGAAGCCCAGGCCCAGAAAAGTTGCTTTGCGCATGTAAATTTTGGTTTTAGCGGACTAAAACTACGGAAAAATGTTAAAACCATCTTTAGAAGTGCATTTTTGGAAAGCAGGAATTTTAATTCTCCAACAATCTTCCTTAAAATTCAATGGCGGAAACTACTTCCAGAACGACGGGAAGCTTTATTTTCTCCTCGATCTTTTTCTTGATTGACCTGATCTTGTCGGGTTCCATCGCTTCGGGACCAACCAGCTTCAGGGATACCACAACAGGTTCTCCAAACCTGATCTTTACATCTCGTAGTACTATCTTTTCAATGGTGGTTCCTTCCAATGCGCGGGTGATACTTGCTTCCTGCATGATACGGTTAAAGGACAGGGACAGGGGAACGGCGACCAATATGACGATCAAAAAAGTATAGACAAGTCCCATTTTCGCCCTTTTAAAAGGTGCAAATCCAAGGAGTAAAAAGGTGAGGCCGGCAAACAGGATAATGCCTGCAAGGTTAGTAAGGTAAAGCAGGAAGGCACCCGAAAAGACATCCCAGTCCCACCATCCCAGGCCAATGCCGGCGACCGAGAGCGGAGGCACAAGAGCTACCGCGATAGCCACTCCTGCCAGGCTTTTGGCGATTCCTTCTTCTGCATGCGCATAGGCTGCTGCAATTCCCGAAGCTACTGCTATTCCCATGTCTAGCAGGGTAGGAGAAAGCCGTGCTTCAATTTCAGATGTGATGATCTCCAAAGGGATAATGAAACTAACGAAGGCGGCAACAAGAAGCGAAACCAGGGTACCGGTGAGGATGGTGATAAAACCGGTTCTTAGCATAGGGACATCATATCGCACCATTCCCATTGAAAAAGATACTATTGGAGCGATAATCGGCGCAAGGATCATTGCCCCAATAATCACGGGAGAGCTGTTCCCAAAAAGTCCGAAGGAGGCGATTAGGGTAGAAAGGATCATCATCACCATATAGGGAGTGGTGATCTCGGCATTTCCTCGAAGTACCTTGAAAAGTTCCTCAAACTCCTCGGTAGTGGCCCTGGGAAAAATTGGTAGCCGGTGTTTTATAAGCTCCTGTCGCTTTTCACCTACAGGAAGTCCTTCGGTTTTTATGCTCTTCTTACCGTTTTGGGCCACCTCTTCTCCACTGTACCTGCTCTTTTGATTCAGTAACAGGGCTTCTCTTTTGACCTCGATTACCAATTCTTTGGTGACCGATTCTTCCCCGTCAACCACGAATTCAAATTCGCTGCTTCCCTGTATTTTCAGGTTGGAAGTCTTAAT
>CAZVKA010000035.1:0-23348 GCA_964627595.1 uncultured Flavobacteriaceae bacterium
GTGCACAGATCAATTCAGAATCCCAGTACAACGGAATCTCTTTCTACGCGGTAGGCTCTGGAACGGTGGTGGAAAACATCGCAGTGATCAACGGAGCCGACGACGGTGTGGAATTCTTTGGAGGAACAGTTTCTGCTACCAACCTTTATCTTGAGAATAACGAAGATGATGCCGTAGACTGGACAGAAGGATGGAATGGAACTGTTACCAATGTATATGTGAATCACAGCATTGATAACTTCTCTACCGCCCTTGAAGCCGATGGTGCTAACAATGATCCAAAACTGGTAAATTTCACTGCTGTTTCTACTACGGGAGGTACTGCTCTTCAGTTCAAAAAGGAATCTGGTGCTACCCTTTCCAATCTCTACCTGGAAGGGTATGACACCAATGTGGATATGAGAGATGGAGGTGCATTGAGCAATGTAAAAATTGACGGAGCCCATGCGACACTTGAAGGAGATTACGCCACAGGTACAAAAGTGGACATCTCTGCCTGGAGGTGGCTCGAAGCTTCCCTGTAAGCTGTTTGGGTTTTATAATTTGAGTTTAAAAAGCTGGCAAGGTATCTCAACCCCGGAGCAAAAAAAAAGACTGCATAGGCAGTCTTTTTTCTTTTATGATCTTTTCCCAATCAATCTTCACTCCTTCTCACTTTCTTTTTCTTTTGATGCTTCAGCACCTCTGCCTCTCTGTAGAAAATGATCTCTTCGGCAATATTGGTTATCAGGTCCCCTATTCTCTCCAGTTTTTTTATCACTGAAAACAGCAACATACACTGGTCAATAAGGCTTGGATTCTTTTTCACTTCTTCTGAAATGATCCCAAAGGATTGCATATTGATCTCGTTAAGGGTCTTATCCTTTTTGAAGACCTTGCGTGCCATCTTGGTATCGACCTCGTTATAGGCATCTGTAATGTCCTCAAGCATAGAAAGGGTGGCTTCAAACATTTCTCTTACCCTCATCTTTTCCAGCAACCGTTCCTCAATAGGGGTGTTGATTTCAATAATATACTTTGATATTCCAAAGGCATGATCTCCTATCCTTTCCAGGTCAAAATTGATCTTTCTCAAAGCAAGAACAAACCGCAGGTCACTGGCCACGGGATTGTGCAAGGCAATAAAGCGCTCGCAGTCCCGGTCTATTTTCAGGTCCAGGGCATTTACCCTGTTCTCTGTATGCAGTACCTCTTCTGCGAGATCATTATCATGATTGAAAAAAGCTTCCCGGGCGTTTTCAAGTTGCTTGGCACAAAGATGTAGCATTTCTAGCCCGGTTTGATTTAATCCTTCTCTATGTTGATCTAAACTTATCATAGCTTCAATTTTTAACCGAATCTACCGGTAATATAATTTTCAGTTTGTTGTTTTTCGGGGTTGGTGAACAGCTTTTTGGATTTGTCATATTCGATCAATTCACCCAGGTAGAAAAAGGCGGTGTAATCACTCACCCTACCAGCCTGTTGCATGTTATGGGTAACGATAACTATAGTATACTGTTCCTTCAGCTCATAGATCAGCTCTTCAATCTTTGCCGTAGAGAGGGGATCAAGCGCAGAGGTAGGCTCATCCATTAATATTATGGACGGTTCAACCGCCAGTGCCCGTGCAATACAAAGTCTTTGCTGCTGCCCCCCGGAAAGAGCCAGGGCTGACTTATGAAGATCGTCTTTCACCTCATCCCAAAGCGCCACTTTTTTGAGAGACTCTTCAACCTTTTCCTGGAGGAAATTTTTATCCTTTAGGCCTTGTATCTTAAGTCCGTAAGCCACATTCTCAAAAATGGATTTTGGGAAAGGGTTTGGTTTTTGAAATACCATTCCTACCTGCTTCCGGAGTTGTTCTACATTGACATCCTTCTTGTAAATATTCTTTCCATCTATCAAAATCTCACCTTCCATTCGAAACCCGTCCACATAATCATTCATGCGGTCGAACAGTCTTAAAAAAGTGGATTTTCCGCAGCCCGAAGGTCCAATAAAAGCAGTAACCTTATTGGCTCTGATGTTCATATCTATACCTTTAATGGCCATGAAATCATCGTAGAAAACTTTCACGCCTTTGGCCTGCAGTTTATGCTTCCTTTTGATAGACTTATCTATAACTTCTTCTTTATTCTTTTTGCCCATGAAAAGCTAATTATTTAAATTTTTTCTGCCATCTATTTCTGAAATAAACCGCAATTCCATTCATTATAAAAGTAATCAATAATAAGATTATAATCCCTGCCGCTGCATTTACTTCAAAACCGTGCTGTGGCCGGGAGATCCAGTTGAATATCTGGATAGGTAGTACTGAAAATTCATCCATAGGAGAAGAAGGTGCGAAAGGCACATAAGCCAGCGCCCCAATAACGATCAATGGTGCGGTTTCTCCCACCGCCCGGGACAAAGCCAGGATCACTCCGGTAAGTATCCCTCCAGATGATGCAGGCAGTAATTGTCTTGAAACCGTCTGCCATTTAGAAGCACCCAATGCAAAAGAGGCATCCCGTATTGATTTGGGAACGGCCTTTAAGGCTTCTCTTGTAGAAACGATGACTATAGGCAAAATGAGCAGTGCGAGCGTAAAAGCACCGGCCAGTACGCTTGATCCCATCTGCATCACTCTAACAAAGATCTCTAATCCTAAAAGTCCATAGATGATAGAAGGCACCCCCGCCAGGTTAGAAATATTGATCTCGAGCAATGAAGAAAGTTTACTTTTATTGGCATACTCCTCCAGGTATATAGCTGCTGCGATCCCTACGGGAAGGGCTATTATCGTCGTCAATACAAGGATCCATACACTCCCCATTAAAGCCGTATAAATACCTGCTCTTTCAGCTTTTCGGGAGGGCAGATTGGTGATAAAATCCCAATCAATCCTTTGAATTCCGTCTACCAGGATAGATCCTATAAAGATGGCCAGGAGTACGATTCCCAGCAGGGTGCAAAAAATTCCCCAGGCTTTGAAGATCTGGTCTTTTAACCTGTTTTTCTTTATCCTATTCATACTTCTCCCTGAATTTTTTTCTGATCTGGTAACTTATGGTATTCAGCAGGAAGGTAAAAATGAATAAAGTGATCCCTGCTGCAAAAATGGTTCTGTACTCCAGTGATCCGTGCTGTACATCTCCAAGACTCACCTGCACGATATACGCTGTGATGGTCTCTACCGGCACAGTTGGATCAAAGGTCAATCTGGGCTGCTGCCCGGCAGCGATAGCCACGATCATCGTTTCTCCAATGGCCCTGGAAATCGCAAGGATAATGGAAACAATAATTCCCGAGGAAGCGGCTGGCACCAGAATCCTGAAGGAATTCTGGAGCTTGGTAGAACCCATTCCATATCCTGCTTCTCTTAAAGAATTGGGAACGGCATGTAAGGCATCTTCACTTAAAGATGAAATGAATGGAATGATCATGATCCCCATTACCAGTCCCGCAGAAAGCGAGTTGAACCCCGATAATCCCGGAATGAAGGATTGCAAAAATGGAGTTACCACCGTGAGGGCAAAAAAACCATACACAACTGTTGGTACCGCAGCCAATAGCTCTAAAGCCGGTTTTATAGTCCTTCTAAAGCTTTTTGGGGCGTACTCACTAATGTAGATACTTATAGACAAACCCACCGGTACTGCAAAAATGATAGCAATGAAGGAGGTAAGCAAAGTTCCTGACAACAGCGGCAGGATTCCGAAGTGTTTATCAGTAAATAAGGGGGTCCATTGGGTATCGGTCAGAAAATCAATAATAGAAACCTCACTAAAGAAGTTGATGGCCTCCAGGGAAAGAACCAGAATGATACCAACAGTCACTGCAATAGTAACCAACGCACTGGATAAGAGCGTTTTCTCTATTACTGCCTCTTTTAATTTTCGCATAGGTATTTTCGTTATACGGAAAAACCAGAGTCACACTGGTGCCCTGGAATCTTCCGCTATACAAGATTTATTACTCCTGATGCTTTTGCACGAAATTCTGGAACTTCTCGATTTGTTCCTGATATTCTTCTTCTGTTAAAGGTACATATCCCACATCTTTTAACAAAGAAGGTCCTTCAGTCAGATAGAAATTCATAAAATCAATTACCTTCGGATTATTTTTGACAGAAGAACTATTCACATAAACGAACAACGGACGGGAAAGAGGTGAATAAGAACCATTGCTTACAGTTTCAGTAGACGGCTCCACACAACCTTCGCCCCCATCAACGGCCACCATCCTAAGTTTATCTGAATTTTCTTCGTAATAAGCCAGGCCAAAGAAACCAAGTCCATATTTATCTCCTGAAACTCCCTGCACGAGTACGTTATCATCTTCACTTGCCGTATAATCTCCCCTACTGCTTCCGCTTTCACCTACGATAGCTTCCGTAAAGTAGTCAAAAGTACCTGAAGCAACTCCGGGTCCAAAAAGATGAATTTCCTCATCTGGCCACTCAGGATTTATCTGATTCCAGCGTGTAATCTTCCCCTGTGCACCCGGTTCCCAGATCTTTCTCAACTGCTCTACTGTAAAGCAATCCACCCAGTCATTTTCGGGGTGAACGATCACGGCTAGACCGTCATAGGCCACCTCCAATTCCACAAATTCAATATTGTTTTGCTCGGCTATTTTCCGTTCATCTTCTTTTATAGGACGTGATGCATTGGAGATATCGGTTTCACCTCTTCCAAATTTCTGAAATCCGCCACCTGTTCCTGAAATACCTATAGTTACATCCACATCAGGATCCTCTGCTCTGAACTCTTCAGCAATTGCCTCAGTAACAGGATAAACAGTACTTGAACCATCAATATTTATCGAGGAGGTTCCTTTATCTTTTTTGTTATTCCCGCAAGACAGCAAAGAAAATGCAACTGCGGTGATTAAAATTACTTTTTTCATATTGTCATTTTTTAAAAGTGTAAATCGAATTGTAATCTGTACATAAGACCATTATCAAGATTGTCTTCGTAATCATTGAGACTAAGGTCTGTCTGCACCTTAAGCTTATGTCCTACAAAATATTTGGAAAGTCCCAGGGTATACTGATTTTCCAACCCTATGCCTGTGATTTCCTCATCAAGGGAGATGCTGGTGTACCTCCCCAGAACCTGGATTTTATTTTTGAATACATAACCCGTCTGTAAATTAATTCCATCTCCTACATTCACTATCTGCCCGGTTGGAGTCCCATCAGAATTTACAGCCACAGGCTCATCTGCATCCCTATGGGCATATTCTCCCATGAACGACCAGCCACGATATTTAAACATGGCATCTAAGAAGAAGGTACTAATATCGGTTTCGTGAAACCCACCGTCAGTGATCATATAGCTTCCCATATTAGATCTGGTCTTTACCGCATTGTCATTATAGTCATAACTTACTCCTAAAGCCAGTTTAGGAGTTTGATATCTCTTGAGGTCAGCACCTGTATAAGCTGAAAAATCCCCGAATGGCATGAGCTCAAGTCTCCCGGTGTATTGATACCCCCCAATATTACCGGCCACTACATTACGGCCTTCTCCCTGGGAAATTGCCAGGGCTTCAGAAAGTATTGCTTCCTCCCCGAGCTCAATAAAGTGGCGCAATTGGATCCCAAGGTCACGATCCACATTAAATCGACTGTTTACCAAAGAACGATCTACAGTTTCCATGTTAGCAGAGGAGATCACCCGTTCCCGGTTCCCCGGCAATTTGGTCTGTCCTGCCCAGAGTTCAAAATTTCCATAAAAATTCCACATAGCCACCGCATCCAGGATGTAGAGCGGCGCATTACCGGTAAAAGGAGATGCCCCTGAGATGTCCCGGTTTGAAAGCCCAAGTTCGATCTTATAGGTCAATTTTGGAGAGTACGCAAAACCTCCGAACTTGAGTCTCGCCCTTCTGATCAAAATTGCAGATTCAGAATTTTCAAGGCGTTCGTAATCGGGATAGTCCCATTGGGAGGTGTACAATGTTTGAAATCTTGCGGCAAAGTTCATGCTGTAGGAACTGTCTTTAGCCACAATATTCAACAACCCTTTACCAAAAGTATTTTCAGTAATTTGTTGTGATTTTGCAGAAAAAGCTGATACCAGCAATGCAAGCACCAGTAACGATTTGAGTTTCATATCTAAGTTTTTGTCACTGCAAATAACCAGTTCTAATGTTAAGTCAGTGTTAACCCCAGGTTATTTCTAAGTAAAACAAAAAGGTTGCCCGGCCCGGGCAACCCTTGCTCATACATCTACATGACAAAAACTGAGAATATATGAAAATTCACTCCATGTATTGAGTACCTCAAAAATAGCCCGATTTCTTATCGCCTTTGTAACCAGAAAATTATCAAATGTTTAAGTTACTTAAATATTTCCTGTTTTTCAAGGACAAGATATTCTAAAAACGACAACAGCTGTTAGGAATTTTAATTTGTATTTTAGAGGCACAAAAGACTAGGTTTGACTAAATCGTTTTTCGAAAAGTATTTGGGATTCGTCCTGAGCGGGATACTTCTTATAGGTTTAGTAGTTCTCTATTTTACCCATCCTGGTTTTCAGGATCAGGTAAAAGAACTCTGGCGGGTGCTGCTAAGTAATGACAGTGGGTACATCCAAAATTACGTGGAACAATTTGGGATCTGGGGGCCGCTAGCTATCGTGGTTTTTATCGTTCTGCAAATGTTCCTCATCATTTTCCCCTCCTGGCTGCCCATTATCGTGGGGGTATTGGCCTACGGGTTCTGGTGGGGCATTGTGATCAACCTTATTGGGGTAGGGATAGCCTCGACCATAGGATATTTTATTGGAGGTAAGCTAAAGAGCCTGCTGTTCAGCAAAAAAAAGCTGAAGAAAATGGATTTTTGGATCTCCCATTATGGTTTCGGTACCGTGATCCTTTTCAGGATCTCCCCGTTTTTTTCAAATGACGGAATAAGTTTTATAGCCGGCATCTTCCGTATGGAATATAAAAAGTTTATGTTGGCTACTTACTGCGGAATGGTCCCCCTTTCTCTGGCCGTAGGATATTTTTCACAGGACCTTGACCGTCTCGAAAATGGCTTGTACTGGATTGGCGGAATTGGTGCCATTCTTTACGGCGCCTATATCTACCTGGATTACAAAAAGAGGAAAAAGAAAAAATAATATGAAGAATAAAGAATTTCCCATTGAAGAAATACGAAATCTATTCCCTGCGTTGACCATTCAGGATAAGGATCAAAAATTTCCCATCTATTTTGACGGCCCCGGGGGCACCCAAATGGCTCAACCCTGCATTGATAGGATGCTGGAATACATCACTACCGGAATGGCCAATTTGCACGGTACTTTCTCTACCAGTATCAAGACAGATAAATTGCTGGAGGAAGCAAAAGCCTCTGTAGGCGACCTGCTCAATTGTAGCCCCAGGGAGGTGGCTTTTGGCCAGAATATGACCAGCCTGGCATTCCAGGTCGCCCAGAGTTTGGAGAATTTCATTTCTGAAGGAGATGAGATCGTGGTGACCCAGCTGGACCACCGGGCGAATGTGGACCCATGGCTGTACCTGGCGAAGGAAACAGGCGCAGTGGTGAAGTTCATTCCGGTTAATAAACAGGAACTCACTCTCGACCTTACCGATCTGGACAAGATCATTACCTCCAGAACAAAACTGGTCGCCGTGGGACTGGCCTCCAATCTCACCGGCACCATCCCTGACACCGAATCCATTTTTTCAAAGGCCAGGGCAGCCGGGGCTTTTACTATTGCAGATGCGGTACATGCAGTTCCGCATTTTTCCGTAGATTTTCAGCAAATAGGTTGTGATATTCTATTTTGTTCAGGATACAAATTTTTTGGGCCTCATATAGGTATAGCAGTCATACAATCTGAACTTTTTGAAAAATTACCGGTGCCTAAACTAAAGCCTGCGCCCAATGAAATTCCCTACAGACTGGAGACCGGAACACAAAACCACGAGGGGATCGCCGGTTTATGCGGAGCCATCGGGTTTATTGAACAGCTGGGCGAGGGAGAAAATGCTGCGGAAAGAATTCGTTCCGGGATGAAACGTATAGAAGACCATGAACAGGTGCTGATCAATGAAATGGAAGCTTTCCTGAAAAACATTCCTCAAGTGGAGCTTTACCGGGCACCTGAAAATCTAAAAAAAACACCCACTTTTTCCTTCAAAATAGAAAGCATCCATTCCAGGGAGGCCACAAAGTTCTTTGCCGAAAAATATAATCTGTGTATTGCTGACGGGCATTTCTATGCCTCCACCATGGCTGAAGTTTTTCCTGTAATGGAATCTGGCGGATGGATACGAATAGGCTTTGCTCCTTATAACACCCTGGAGGAGGTAGAAATTTTCAAGAAAGCTCTCACAGATTTAATCGCTATGAAACTCTAAATGAAAGTGCAGGAGATCGTAATGAGAATATTAAAATTCATTCTTAAGGGTATGCTGGCCCTACTCCTGCTCATGATCCTTTATCTGGTGGCCGCCATCGTGGGTTCTGCCATTCCGGTAAATACAGATCAACCTGAAGGTGGGAATATCACCATTTATCTGCGCACCAACGGGGTACATACTTCCTTTATATTTCCTGTGAAAAATGACATTATAGACTGGACATCCTATGCAGATCCCACCCACACCCTGTCTAAAAGATCAGATTTTCGATACATTTCCTTTGGCTGGGGAGACCTGGAATTTTATGAACAAACCCCGGAATGGGATGACCTGAAATTTCCCGTGGCTTTTCAGGCAGTGTTTCTTTCCAAGCCTTCTGCCCTTCATGTGGAATTCCTGGATGTGATCAGGTTCAATCAGCTCACCCTTCCCGTAACGATCACCCGCTCTCAATACCGGGATCTTTCAGAATATGTCATTAACAGTTTTCAAAAAAACAGTCTGGGTGAAGTGCAACAGGTGAAAGGACTCCATTATGACCAGCTGGACGTTTTTTATCGGGCAAAAAGATCGCTCCATTTCTTTTACACCTGTAATACCTGGGTGAATGAAGGGCTTAAAAAGGCCGATTTAAGAGCCTGTCTCTGGACACCTTTTGATGAAGGCATCTTTTTCCAATACCGATGATTTTATAGTTTCTTTAGTAACTCTCTTCTCTCAAAATACTTAACTTCAGGCTTATAGCCTGCGAGGCTTTCCTGACCGAAAAACTAACCAAAAACCAATCTTTATGAGTTATATAGACAAGATCACCGAGACCCTTGGGGAAGAAGCCGATTCCTTACTGCAGTATAAAAGCACAAAAATACCCAAAGACAGGCTGGAAAAACCGGGTCCACATACCGTAGATACTTTTCAGGACAGTGACCGCAACCCGCAGGTGCTTAAAAGCCTTGCTCAGCTTTACAATCATGGCGCACTGGGCGGCACGGGATACCTCAACATCCTTCCGGTTGACCAGGGAATTGAGCACAGTGCTGCTTTTTCTTTTTACAAGAACCAGGATTACTTCGATCCCGAGAACATCATTAAACTCGCCATGGAAGCAGGCTGTAACGGCGTGGCTTCCACTTTTGGAGGGCTGGCCCGGCACGCCAGGAAGTATGCTCATAAGATCCCATTCATTGTAAAGATCAACCACAACGAACTGCTCACCTATCCCAATAAGTATGACCAGATCCCCTTCGGAAGTGTGCGGGAAGCCTGGGACATGGGAGCAACAGCTATAGGTGCCACTATTTACTTCGGAAGCGAAGAGAGCACCCGGCAAATACAGGAAATAGCCGCGGCGTTTGAAGAAGCTCACCAACTGGGGATGGCAACTATTTTATGGTGCTACACCCGAAATTCAGCCTTTAAAAAAGACGGAACAGATTATCACTCCGCTGCCGATCTTACCGGGCAGGCCAACCATATTGGGGTAACGATCAAAGCCGATATTATCAAACAAAAACTCCCGGAAACCAATTACGGATTTAAGAATATTGATTTTGGCAAATACGACGATCATATGTACAACAGCCTTACAACAGACCATCCAATTGATCTTTGCCGCTACCAGGTAGCCAACTGCTATATGGGAAAAATAGGTCTGATCAATTCGGGCGGAGGCTCCAAAGGAGATTCAGATTTTAAAGCGGCCGTAAAGACCGCGGTGATCAACAAACGCGCCGGCGGCTGCGGACTCATCATGGGACGTAAAGCCTTCCAGCGACCTCTGGAAGATGGTGTGAAGATCCTGCAAAGCGTGCAGGAGGTTTACCTGGAGAAGGAGATCACGATAGCTTAATTAGTAGTGAGTATTGAGATAAGACAGACCTGCAGGGTTTCCATAACCTTGTAGGTCTTTTTCCTTTATAGACAGTTGGTTCATCAAACCCTTTCAGGGTTTGAAACCCTGAAAGGGTTGACCTCTCTTACAGTTAGACTCGAAAAACATCCGTGAATCCGTGGCTTAAAAAACAAAACCTACAAGTTCAAAAAAGACCTTGTAGGTTATTATATTTTCCAATTACCCATCACTAATCCCCAATCACTAACTTCCCGTTTTGAAAAGTTCCTTTCGCTTAGGTCTTTCGTCCTTCACATTTACCGGTTCCCCGAACAGGTCGAAATCGGCGGCATCTGTGATCTTCACCTCGTAGAATTCACCGGTTTTCAAATAGATCTTTGTAGCGTCGATCAATACTTCATTATCCACATCGGGAGAATCGAATTCCGTACGACCAATATAATACTCACCTTCTTTGCGGTCAATAACCACATTGAAAGTCTGCCCGATTTTCTGGTGATTCAACTCCCAGGAGATCTGGGACTGAATTTCCATGATCTCGTTAGCTCTTTCCTGCTTCACCTCCTGCGGCACATCGTCCTCCAGATTGTAGGCATGAGTATTTTCTTCATGAGAATAGGTAAAACATCCAAGGCGTTCAAAACGCATATCTTTTACCCATTGCTTTAACTCCTGGAAATGCTCTTCGGTCTCTCCCGGGTAGCCAACAATAAGAGTGGTTCGAATAGCCATTTCGGGAACTGTTTTTCTGAAATCCTTCAAAAGATTTGTGGTCTTTTCATGAGTGGTTCCGCGACGCATGGATTTCAAAAGATCATCAGAAATATGCTGCAACGGGATATCAAGGTAGTTACACACCTTAGGTTCACGCTTCATTACGTCCAGCACATCCATTGGGAAACCTGTTGGAAAAGCATAGTGCAAACGGATCCATTCGATCCCTTCTACCTTCACCAGGTTTTCAAGAAGTTCGGCTAAATTTCTCTTTTTATAAATGTCAAGTCCGTAGTAAGTAAGGTCCTGGGCGATGAGGATCAATTCCTTGACACCCTGTGCCGCCAGGTTCTTGGCTTCGGTGACCAGGTTTTCAATGGGCGTCGATCTGTGCTTTCCACGCATCAAGGGAATCGCACAAAACGAACACGGCCTGTCACATCCTTCGGCTATTTTTAGATACGCGTAATTCTTCGGAGTAGTCGTTAAGCGTTCTCCTACCAGTTCATGCTTATAATCGGCTTCAAGGGCGGCTAGAAGTTCCGGTAGTTCGGTAGTTCCGAAATACTGGTCCACGTTGGGGATCTCCTTTTGCAGATCGGGTTTATAGCGCTCGCTGAGGCATCCGGTGACAAAAACCTTGTCTACCTCTCCCTGCTCCTTGCGCTCCACGAACTCCAGGATGGTATTTACAGACTGTTCCTTGGCATTGTCAATAAAACCACAGGTATTGATCACCACGATATTCCCTTCCTGCTCATGCACCACGTCTTTTTCATTAGCCTTTAACTGGCCCATCAATACCTCGCTGTCATAGACGTTCTTGCTGCACCCAAGGGTGACCACGTTGATCCTGTTCTTCTTTAATGACTTTGTTCTCATATTGTAATTTTTCCCAGCCGATAAACCTTCCAGGTTTCCAAAACATGTGAAGTTTTAGAAAAAGAGGTTTTTCTTAAGCGGATGCAAAGATACGATGTAAAATGACAAATCTCACATTCAGGCGGTTAAGGTTTATAAATTCATCTTTGACAGAAAACCTTTAAATTGAGCTTTTTATAACCACCATATGAAAAATATACTTTTTAGCTGCTTTGTGTTTTTCTCCTTTGTGCACCTCGCAACCGGCCAGGAACGCGCACGAGACCTTGGCGTGGAGATCGGCGTAATGTCGCCCGGGCCTCAAAATGCCATCACAGATGTGAAAGGTGTGAAAGTAGGCCACACCACGCTTATCAAAGGAGATTCGGTAAGAACTGGTGTTACCGCCATTCTTCCTCACGGTGACAACATCTTTCAGCAGAAGGTTCCCGCCGCGGTCTTTGTGGGCAATGGCTTCGGAAAACTTGCCGGCAGCACACAAATTTCTGAACTCGGAAACCTGGAGACACCGGTCATCCTTACGAACACGCTGAGCGTGCCCACAGCCATGAATGCGGTCATAAGCTATGTCCTTAACCAAAAAGGAAACGAGACCGTACGATCAGTGAATGCCGTGGTGGGCGAAACCAATGACGGATATTTAAACGATATCCGCGGAAGGCATGTGTCTGAGCAGGACGTGCTCAACGCAATAGAAAATGCTTCCGAGGAAAAACCGCAGGAAGGAAATGTCGGCGCCGGCACCGGAACGATCGCTTTTGGATACAAGGGCGGCATTGGCACCTCCTCCCGAAAACTTCCGGAATCCTTGGGCGGCTACACCGTGGGCGTTCTCGTACAGTCCAACTTTGGCGGCGTGTTACAGATCGACGGACTACAGGTGGGTGAAAAGCTGCAGCATTTTTCTTTCAGCAATGAATTATTGAATAATGTGGATGGCTCCTGCATGATCGTGGTGGCGACCGATGCGCCCCTGGACAGCCGCAACCTGGAAAGGCTGGCAAAAAGGGCATTTTTGGGACTCGCTAAAACCGGCGGTATCGCCTCAAACGGCAGCGGGGATTATATCATCGCCTTCTCCACAGCCAAAGACCTGCGCACCCCTTACCGTATAGAAACTAACACCCTCACCAAAGAACTAATACCCAATGACCGCATGACTCCTCTTTTTATGGCGGCCATCGAAGCCACCGAAGAGGCCATTATCAATTCGCTTTTTATGGCTGAGACCATGCCAGGGTTTGAGGGGAGAACTATTGAGAAGTTGCCGGTGGAGGAAGTTGTGGAGATGTTGAAAGACAAAGATTAGTTACGGGGTGCGGGTTGATATAAATTGTTCCAAGTTTCCAGTTTCCGATTTTGGAGTTTTATTCAAATGTCTCCCCGAGCGGAGTCGAGGGGTATATTTGGAGTAAATTCCTCTAATAAATCAGGTTTTAGCCAATACTGGCCACATCCGAAGGATTCGACCGGACATTCTGCTTAAACCTGATATCTGGAAATTGAAATTTTTCGGCAAGTTTCGGGGTGCCTTGAAGGGGGTTTTTTGCTTCGGCATACAGGTCTAAAAAGAAGGTCTCGACTCCGCTCGACCTGACATTCAAGTTGGGGCGGATGTGTAATCCGTGCCGGGTCTCCTGTCCCCCCTACCTGCGACCATCCCAATGAAGGAGGGGATCCCCAAACCAATTTGGAAATTGTTGCTTTAAGTTCTGGTTCTCTTCAAAAACTCCTTCTGAAGTCTTGCTGTAATTTCCCCTTTTTCTCCTTTAAACAACACCCGTCCCCTATCTTTTAGTAAAGAAACAGCAGTGATCTGGGTGGTGGTGCCGGTAAGGAACACCTCCTTTGCATCTGAAATCCTATTAACCGGGAAAGCCTCCTCTTTACAGGTAATCCCCAGCTCACGGCAGATTTCCAGCACCACCTTCCGGGTGATGCCCGAAAGGATACAGGGACCTTCAGGATGGGTATAAATTGTATCACCCACCACAAAAAAAGCCGTGGAATGGGAACCTTCGGTGAAATACCCGTCGCGTACCAACAGATTTTCATGGTAACCACTGGCAATAGCGTCATCATTGGACATTGTATTGGCCAAAAGCGCGGTGGACTTGATATCGCAGCGTTGCCATCTGAAATCTTCAGAAACAAGAACCTCCCACCGCTTCTCCTGAAAATTCTCCAGCTGTACCGGGAAAGCGTACATCAAAAAGGTTGGTTTGGGATCTTCAGGGAAATAATGCGTACGCGGTGCGGCTCCCCGGGATACCTGCATGTAAACCGCAGCATCCTTATCAGCCAGTCCGGCGCGAGAAAGGGCTTCGAACATCAGGGGCTCTAAAATGCTGAAATCGAAAGGTATTTTTATTTCCGAAAGGCAGTATTTCAACCTGTCCAAATGCTCCTGTAGCTTAAATGGTTTTCCGCGGTAAAAAGGAGTAACCTCATAGATCCCGTCGCCAAACATAAAACCCCGGTCAAAGACAGATACCGTCGCTTCCTGTGAGGGCATCCAGGTGCCGTTTAAATAAACTTCCTGAGGGTAGGTTTTTCTGTTCTTCATAGATGGTGCACAAACATCCACCGAATTTACGGAAGGCTGTGCAAAAAAATGAATTTATCTCAGAATTGTTGTCCACACTTGTAAACTTGGATGCGGGCGGTTTCTCGCAAAGCTTTAACGCAAAGAGCGCAGAAAGAATCAGGAAATTTTTTTCTCAATTTGAGAGAATAGAGAAAAAAGGTGTCCATGAAAATCCAATTATTCAAAAATTTTGAACCTTGAACCCTGAACAACAAAAGCCTCCCGAATTAACGGAAGGCTTTCCTGGTAATTAAATTCACTTGAATTTATTCCTCTGTCACTTCTTTTTCCAATTCCCGCACAGCGGTTTCGATCTGTGGATCTTTTCCATTGAGGAAGTCATTGTAAGGCAGGGGCACCATGATATCCGGTTCGAGTTGCAAGTTCTCTGTTGGCCTACCTTCGACGCCGATGGTGGCTACCATTGGTATTCCGAAGACAATGGTAGGATCGATCTGCCGCTCCCACCAAACCGCGGTTCCGGTGCCGGGTACAGGCATCCCCACCAGTTTTCCGAGGTTGTTTTGCTTATACACATATGGAAAGATAAATGCGTCGCTATAATTACCTTCACCCATTACCACTATGCTCGGTTTTGTCCATCGTGCCATAGGCTCTCCTCCTTTCACCACATTGCCCTGCGGTGCGAACTTCAGGTATTCCTTTCCGCTTAAAAAGGTGTTCAGGTCATCGTGCAGCCAACCACCTCCATTGAACCTGGTATCAACTACCAGCGCCTTCTTGCCGATATTCCTTCCGAGAGCATTCTCATAGACATCCCTAAAGCTGCTGTCGTTCATGCCCCGAATGTGAAGGTAACCCAGCTCCCCGTCGCTAAGCGAGTCCACCATCTCCTCCATCATGTGCACCCATCTCCTGTACATCAACTGACTTTCCTCTCCTGTCGAAAATGGCTGTACTTTTTCGTCAAAAGTGGTATTTCCCCTTTTGACGGTTAACAAGGTGTTCTTTTTATCCAGACCCAGCAGGTACTTGTTCCAGTTCTCATTGGCTCCAATTTCCTCGCCGTTGATCTTTACAATGATATCCCCTGCTTTTACTTGCGAACCGGCTTTATCCAGAGGCCCTCCTGCAAGCACTTCGGAAATCTTTATCCCCTCGCCATTATATGTTTCATCAAAAAGTAACCCCAGGGCAGCTGTCCTGAGTCCGTTGTTCTCGGGGCGATATCTTCCGCCGGTGTGAGAGGCGTTCAACTCCCCGAGAATTTCGCTCAACAACTGCTGATAATCGTAGTTGTTATCGATATACGGAAGGAACTTTGAATACTCTTCTTTGTACATATCCCAATCCACACCATGCAAGTCTGGATCGTAGAATTTCTTCTTTACCTGCCGCCACATATGGTCGAACATATATTTTCTTTCCGCTTCGGCATCAACTATCATGTCCCCCGCAATAGCGATGTTCTTCACCTCACCAGACTCCGCGTCAACTTTAACCAGTTTCCCTTCATTACTCAAAAAGAGGGTTTTGTCATCCTCGCTGATCTCAATACCGCTTGGGGAACCTCCCATCTTGGCGAGGATCTTTGTTTCCCGCGTGCGAGGTTCGGTCACCCACAGGTCATAACCTTTTTCAAAAGATGCGAGATAATATACTTTGCTGCCGTCCTTGTTCAGGACATAATCACTGATGCTGGCACTGTTGATGGTTAGCTTCTCCTTGCGGTACTCCAGGTTGTCCAGGTTAAGGGTGAGCGGCTTTTTGTCTTCAGCCTTTTCTTTCTTCTTTTTAGGCTTCTTCTCCTCTTCTTCCTTTTGTTTCTTTTCCTCCTCTTCCTTCTCCTTTTTCTCCTTCGCGGTAAGCAGTTCAAACTCTTCCTTGCTCAGCTTGTACTTGTCATACGCCTCCTGGTCGAAGAAAACACCATAGATATCCACTTCCCTGCTGCCCTGCAGCGCCAGGGATTTTCTCCCTTCTTTACTGCTTTCATAGGTCATCATTTTACCGTCCATGGCCCATTTGGCATTAGACTCGCCAAAACCGCTATTGACAGGGTGGAAGATCTCTCCCGTACCGTCTGCTTTGATCAGGGCCACATTGTTGTTGAAAAAGTAGCCTTTTTGATCATCCACCAGCAGCCAGCGACTATCGGGGCTCCACTGGTAAGACCAATCGCCGTCACTGTAAGAATAATTTCTGCCTGAAGGGAAAACGGTAGTTTTCTTTTTGGAATCCAGGTCGAGTACCTTCAAGATGTTTCGTTCTTCTATAAATGCGATCTTCTTACCGTCTGGCGAATATTTCGGCTGAAATTCTTCCGCTTCCGTAGCGATAACAGGTTCAGAATTCAGCACAGTAGCCGCATAGAAATACTCCTCCTGTGGACGGGTCATGGTAACCTTGTACACATTCCAGCTGCCGTCTCTTTCCCCCGAAAACAGCAATGTCTTCCCATCCTTGGACCAGCTGATCATTCTTTCCTGCTCTGGCGTGTTGGTCACCCGTTTTGTGCGGGAATCATCGACGCCGGTGACGAACACCTCTCCTCGGTTCACGAAAGCGATCTCCTTGTTATTCGGTGACACCGCGAACTCGGTAACCGAATTGATTTCCATATTTTTCACGGGCTCATAACCCGAATCGCTCATCACCTTCACTTCCACCTTTTGGGCCGCCGCACCGGGACTTAAAGTGTAAATATCCCCTTTCCAGGAAAAGGCAAGTTTGTTGTCATCTGAAACGGTCAGGTGCCTTACAGGAAAATCCTCGAACTCTGTGAGCTGCTCTTCATCCCCTCCCGAAAGTGGCATTTTATAGAGGTTCTGCGTGCCGGTCTTTTCATTGAGATAAAATACCGCGGAAGCATCTGCACTAAAAACAGGTTCCCGGTTCTCCCCTTCAAAGCTGCTGAGCTGGTTGTAGGTATTGCTGTTGATGTCATACAACCAGATGTCCCTGGTGACCGAAGAAGTGTGGTGTTTTCTTAAAGCATCTTCATACCCTTTGCGGTCTTCAAAAACGAGTTTTGAACCGTCTTTGCTGAAATTGGCATTATCTGCGCCGGCTGCGGTAAGCAGGATCGGTCTCCCTCCCTTTACGGGAATGGTGTACATATTCTTGAACAACCCGGGACTAGGGAACCTCACACTCTCTGCCGGCGCATTGCGGCCACTGCCAAAGAGTACTTTAGCGTCATCTGCGGTGAAATCATACGGCAGGTCATCTGTGCTGTTAAAGGTAAGCCTCACGGGTGCGCCACCGGTAGCAGGCATGGTGAAGACATCAAAATTGCCATAGCGGTCGCTGGCAAAAGCGATAGTTTTACCGTCGTTGCTCCACACAGGCCAGCCTTCATAGGCGTCCCCGGTGGTGAGGGGAACGGCAGTTCCGCCGTTCTGTGCCACGCGGTACAGGTTACCCATGTAGCTAAAGATAATTGTGTTCCCGTCTGGCGAAATACTGGGATAGCGCAACCAGTGCACGGTCTCCTGTGCGGTCACAGAAGCTGTAAAAAAGGCAATGAGAATTGCCAGGAAAAATCTTTTCATGAAAGCAGGTTTTAGAAAGCTAATGAAGTAAAGATAATAATTAGGCAGGAGAAAATGATTACCGGTTACCGGTTGCCTGTTGCGCATCGCGGGGGTGATGAATGGAAGCTGTGGATTACAGATTTTCCACGGTAATAGCGAAGATCCTTTGCGGAATTTGCGTGAAATTTTTTTTAAACCTCTTAGATGACAAGTAGCAAATACCAAGGAATTTCAGAAAAATATGCGACCCTCTCGGGTCGTATAAACTCACATTCCTTTCCTAGTATTATTTGACCTTTTCAAGGTCTTTATTCAATTGTTTATTTCGATAACCAATAATTAAATTCTAAAATATCTGAAAAATATTTTTCGGTGTGAGATTGGATCCAGTCGAGTTAGTATGAAACCTAACCTTTAGTTACCTTAAACATTCCGGGCCTGCTGTCTGCCCGCTCTGCATAACCATACTTCTTATAGAAATCCTTTACCCCTTCTGCTGCCATTAACCCGATGAAGGAATTGTTATGGGTAGCCTTATCCAGGTAATTTTCAATACTGTTCATGATCATCTTACCAACTCTCTTCCCCTGGTGATCTGGATGAACGATCACATCCTGTATATAGAAGTAAATTGCCCCGTCGCCGATCACTCTGCCCATGCCTATGAGATTTTCTCCTTCAAGAACACAGACCGAGAAAAGGTCATTTTTAAGGGCTTTTGTCACCACCTCATTAGCGATGGAGTCCCAGCCGGTGGTTTGCCTCAGAGCCTGGTACTCATTAGGTTTTATTTTTCTTATTTCGAGGTGATAATTATTCAAAATAGTTGTGATTTTTTTTTCCGAACAATTGAGCAAAAAGTTGCTAATGCTTGGCGTGGAGAAATTTGTTTTTCATCTGTTTTGTAGGTTTTATGGAACATTTGGAGCAACGTCCCGTATAAAAACAGTGCGAGCTGGCGAGCGGGATTGTCCTGCGGACAATCCGCTAAGCAAGCGACCACGGACTTTGGATTTGAGATGGGTTTAAGCATTGTTTTTATATAATGTTGTGTGTAGTTTTATATTTATCGGTCTTACTTATTTGAAATTAATTTGGCCTAAGGACTCATCAAAATTTTTATGATAACTTAAGTTTAAAGCTCTAATCAAATTTCCAATATTTTTAAAACGACTTTCCGAGGGAATATCAATAAATAGAGTTTCAGTCTTTTCTCCAGGTTTCTTGATATAGATCTTATAAACTGTGCCATCCATAATGGTGATATGTGAATGTTTTTCCTTCTCTTTTTCAATAACATCTTTATTATAAACTATAAAGTCTGCATACTTAACAACATCGTTATTTAACGATATTCGAATACTATCATTAATGACCTCATCCCTACTTATATAGGCCTGTTTTGAAAAAAATATTTTAGCCGCATCAGGTAATCTTTCAATCTCAACCCGATATTCTGCTGATTTAATTGTACCCTCTTTCTCTATTATCATGGTATATTCCTTCCTATTTTGTTTACATGAAATGAGAAGAAGGAAAATCGAAATTTGAATAATTTTAGAAATCTGTTTCATAAATGGTAGACAAAAATGCCATTTTTGAGAGGTATTCCGCAATTTGTGTTATTCATTGTTGGCAGCAGTGTTATTCTTTTCGAATTCGTCCGGAAATTTTATTATTACTCGCATATATCTTATCCTATTGTATTGCTGCAAAAGATTAGGATAAAAATTAAATAGGATATTTCCAATGAATAGGATTATGGCTGTGCCAATTGAATTTGTCCAAAAGGCGTAAATATTTGTCAAGAGACAGAAAACAAATAAAACAGTATGTGATTTCTCTATTGTGTAAGTCTCATTTAATTTAGCCTTTAGTGTTTCTAAGTTTTCCACGTTACGGTGAGTTGGAAATTTTCTTCTGATTCTCCTATTTATGAAATCACCATTGGTTGAAAATTTCTTGAATTTATCGACCGCTAGATTCTTGTAAATCGTCAAATCTTTCGAGAGTTGAAATTTATCATAAAACGATTTTGGGAGTCTGCTGACAAAATAACTTATCCCAATAAATATAATCATCCACATTAGCTCACCTTCTCCTCTAAAGTAAAATATCACACTTGGTGCTAAGGTGGTAGCGCATAATCCGGCAATCAGAATAAGGTTAAGTTTATATTTTAGCCTTTCTAAATCTTTTTCTCCTGTCATTGTCCTAATCAGTCAAAATTTGGTTCAAAGGTCCATGACCTCCTACATTGCTGCCAACGTGTTTTACCACAAATTTTCCTTCTGTTCTTCCGGTTAATTTCCCGATAACAACAGCAAAAAGTTGTGTTTAGTAAATCTATTAAAATTTTGTTAAAGAATCTTTCGGAAACCCGTAAAGAAGCGAAGGGTTCTTGAATAAAAGTAGTATTCCAGTGAAAAAGGAGGTATTATATTTAATCAGATTAGATCCTGAAATAAATTCAGGATGACGGGTGAACAAAAAAACCTGAAGAGATCTCCAGGCTTTAAAATGCTATTTTTGACAACTCTTTGAGAAGCCGCTTTGTTTACAACTGCTGCTGCATCCACACCGAGAATTCTCTTTCATAGATCCGGGTGAGGATGATCACCGCCGCACCTATAACCACGAAGAGCCAGGAAAATTTTTCCTGCTTTACCTGCCACCAGGAGACCAGGGCGAGGATCACGTAAGGCAAACTCAGGAGAAGATTAGGCACGGGCCAGGCATCTCCAAAAAGCACCACCACCAGTTTCATGAACACGTAAAAAATGCTGTAGAACAGGATGATCTTGGTAAGAATGACCAGGTTTCTATGTGACATCTTAGTTGTAGTTTGCAGGAGCCTTGCGGGTCCTGTAGTTCTTCTCAAAGGCATAACCCAGTTCAAGCAGCTTTTGCTCTTCAAAAGGTTTGGCAATGAAAGTGACATTCTTGGGCTCTCCCGTGGCTTCATATCCCATAGGCACGGTAAGCGCCGGATATTTAGCCACAGCGGCATAGGCCGCGTGGTAATTATTGACGGAAAGTACCGCGTCCAGGTTATGCTTGTGCATGGGCACATCAAAGAATTTCCTGCCGTTCTCCTGCAATTGCGCGCTTAACTTTTCCAACTCTTCGGGCGAAGTGGTATCTGCCGCGATGCCTTCAAAAAGCTGCTGCCCGTAAGGCGCTCTTGTCATGCTGTCTTCTATATTGAAAGCGATGACATCCTCTACATTTTTCAGTTGAATATTTTTCCCAGCTCCTGTTTGAATATAAGTCGGTAAATCTTTTTTCATATCGGCGTCCAGTAAGGTTGTGAAGCCATCAAGCGGTACCTGTGCCGGTTCAAATTCCACTACTTCGGCGCCCTGCGCTTTGAGCTGTTCCACAGCTGCATTGTACAGGGAATCCTGCATCAAAGGTTTCATCACTCCTATTCTCTTACCTTCCAAGGTGGCCTTTTCGAGTCCTCTTACGTAATTCTTTCCGGCTTCTACAGAAGTAGCGTCTAAAGTATCCTTTCCGGTCATGGCGTTCAGGAAGATCGCGTTGTCGATGACCGATTTCGTCATGGGACCGGGAGTATCCAGCGTGCTCGAGATAGGCACTATCCCGCTTCGGCTAAGCAGCCCCACAGTGGGCTTCAGTCCCACCACCGAATTCTTGGAAGCCGGAGACAGGATAGAACCTGCTGTTTCAGTTCCCACAGCAGCGACCGCGTAATTGGCAGCGACCGCTACCCCGCTTCCGGAGCTGGAACCTCCTGTTTCAAATTCTTTCCTTCCGTATGGATTCAAAGTCTGTCCTCCCACCGCACTGTAACCCAATGGGCAGCCACTACAAAAGTAATAAGCCCACTCGCTCAAATTCACTTTTCCGAGGATAAGGGCTTTATGATCCTTCAAACGCTCCACGATAAACGCATCTTCAGATGGTTGATTCTCGGCCAAAGCAATGGCTCCGGCAGTGGTCGGCATGTTATCGGTATTGATATTATCCTTGAGTAACACGGGCATTCCGTAGATGGAGTTCTCATTCACCCTCAGCTTGCCGCGGGCATCAAGGGCTTTTGCCTGCTCCAACACATCGGGATTCAGCGCGATCACCGCATTCAGAGATAAATTATTGTCGCTCTCGAATTTCCTGATGCGATAAATGTAAAACTTGGTCAATTCTTCATAGGACAATTTCCCTTCCTGCACCGCCTTTTGAAGTTCGGGAATGTTCTTCTCCAGGATAAGCGGCTTTAAACTATCGTACTTCTCTTCTGAAAAATCTCCCAGGTCTTCCTCCAAATCCTGCCAGATGGTATTCTTGTCTGTGAACTTCGAGTTGATAAGCTTGAACTGCATACGTTCAAGCTCGTGTTCAGCTTGTTTCTCCAGCTCGGCAGTTTCATCATTTCTTTCCCAAACCACCTGCGCGGTTTCGGATCTTTCTTCAGTTTCAGATTTACAGGAAAACAGGGCTATACTTAATAGCGGAAGCAGAAAAAGCTTTTTCATTAAAGGGGGGATTATATATTATTGTTTGAAGAACGAATCTACGAATTCGTATTTGTTGAACACCTGGAGATCCTCCATTCCTTCTCCAACACCAATGTATTTAACCGGGATCTTGAACTGGTCGCTGATGCCTATCACAACGCCGCCTTTCGCGGTACCATCGAGCTTGGTCACGGCCAGGGAAGTTACTTCGGTCGCGGCAGTGAACTGCTTGGCCTGTTCAAAGGCGTTCTGCCCTGTAGAACCATCCAGAACCAGCAGCACTTCGTGAGGTGCATCATCTACCACTTTCTGCATCACCCTTTTCACCTTGGTGAGCTCATTCATCAAATTCACCTTATTGTGCAGTCGGCCGGCGGTATCGATGATCACTACATCGGCGTCTTGTTTCACAGCGATCTGCACAGAGTCAAAAGCTACAGAAGCAGGATCGCTTCCCATCTTTTGCTTTACTATGGGCACATCTACCCTATCGGCCCAGACCTGTAACTGGTCAATAGCAGCCGCACGGAAGGTATCAGCGGCGCCCAGAACCACTTTCTTTCCTTTTTTCTTGAACTGGTATGCCAATTTTCCAATGGTCGTCGTTTTTCCAACCCCGTTCACTCCCACTACCATGATCACATACGGCTTTTTGTTGGCCGGCACGTAAAATTCTGTTTCCTCGCCCGAATTGGTTTCTGCCATAAGAGCGGCGATCTCCTCTCTCAGGATCTTGTTGAGCTCCTCTGTACCCAGGTACCGGTCTCTGGCCACGCGTTCTTCTATACGATTAATGATCTTCACGGTAGTACCCACGCCCACGTCACTGCTCACCAGCACATCTTCCAGGTCGTCAAGCACCTCGTCATCTACCTTTGATTTTCCGGCAACGGCTTTTCCGAGTTTTGAGAAAAAATCGGATTTGGATTTTTCGAGGCCTTTATCTAAAGTCTCTTTTTTCTCTTTTGAGAAGATTTTCTTGAATAAACTCA
>CAZVKA010000036.1:0-23278 GCA_964627595.1 uncultured Flavobacteriaceae bacterium
TTCTGTTAAAGCTGATTTTGGCTTTCGGGCTTTTTTCGATCGGCTTATACAGGTTCATCTTACTTTAACTTATGCTACAGGAAAAATTAAAAGACCATCATATTATCCTTGCTTCGGGATCTCCCAGGAGACATCAGTTTTTTAAAGAATTGGAGATCGAATTTGAGATCAGGCTAAAGCCTGTTGAAGAAATATATCCTTCAGAATTAATGGGTAGAGAGATCACCGATTTTCTTGCTAAACTAAAAGCTGATGCTTTTGAAGGCGAATTGAATGAGGGGGATATTTTAATTACAAGTGACACCATAGTATGGCACGAAGGCAAAGCGCTTGAAAAACCAAAAGATCCCGCCCAGGCACTGGGAATGATCAAATCCCTCTGCGGAAAAACCCATGAAGTGATCACCTCGGTGTGTTTTAAGACTGCTGAAAAACTTCACACCGTTCATGCCATAACCAAGGTAACTTTTAATCAGCTTGAAGAGAATGAGATCCTTCATTACATTGACCGGTACAGGCCTTTTGACAAAGCCGGTGCCTACGGAATCCAGGAGTGGATAGGTCTTATAGGGGTAGAACACATTGAAGGAAGTTATTTTAATGTGGTTGGTCTGCCTACCCACCTGGTTTACCAAACCTTACTTGAAATCGCCGAATAATATGATGTTTACACACAACCTATTATAATGAAAGAAATCCTTTTCCAAAACCTCAACCAACTAATCTATACGGGAATATTGATTCTGGGGTTACTGATCATTCAGAGGATCCTGAAAAAAGCTGCGCATAGAATTGGTCACCAAAGTCAGTTACACGTCACCCGTATAAGACTAATGTTCAAGTACATAAACATTTTGATTTTTATTATAGCGGTTTTCTTGCTGGCACTTACCTGGGGCTATGGAGCTAAAGATCTTGCATTAATTTTTTCTTCGGTTTTTGCGATAATTGGAGTGGCCATGTTTGCCATTTGGTCCATTCTCAGCAATATTACCGCCGGGATTATCCTGTTCTTTTCCTTTCCATATAAAATTGGAAGTAAGATCAAGATCCATGACAAAGATCTTCCTATTGAAGCTGTTATTGAAGATATCAAGGCCTTTCATTTACACCTGCGAACCGGGGATGGTGAATTAATCACCTATCCAAACAACCTCATTCTTCAAAAAGCGGTTTCACTTGTAGAGAGAGAGCATTCAAATGATGAAGGAAAGGATGCGCTTTAACAAAATGCCCTGAATGGGATGGAAAGCAAGGAATCTTTCTATATTTGGGAAGGTTTAAAAAATAATGCTCATGAAAAAGGTAATCTACCTTGCTATTTTTCTTTTCCTAACCAATCTCCAGGCGCAGCAGCCTGAGAAATGGGATTCTTCAGAAATTTTTCAAGAGATCCAAAAGCTCAACTTTTTGGGATCTGCACTCTATATTGCAGCTCACCCAGATGATGAGAACACCCGCCTTATTTCATATCTCAGCAATCATCTACAAGCCCGTACCGCCTATCTTTCTCTAACCAGGGGAGACGGTGGACAAAACCTTATAGGTCCAGAACTACGTGAATACCTTGGGATAATTCGAACGCAGGAATTGCTGGCTGCCCGAAAAATTGATGGCGGGGAACAATTTTTCACCCGGGCCAATGACTTTGGTTATTCTAAAAATCCCGATGAAACTCTAAATATCTGGACCAAGGAAGAGATTCTTAAAGACGTGGTACGGACCTTAAGGGATTTTAAACCAGATATTATTATTAACCGGTTTAACGCAGAATCTGCCGGGGAGACCCATGGCCACCACACCTCCTCTGCCATTTTAAGCAAAGAAGCCTTTGAGGTAGCAGGCAAAGAGGATATATTTCCACAACAGGCTCAAAAACTGGGAACATGGCAGCCCAAAAAGCTGTTTTTCAACACTTCTCCCTGGTTCTACGGTTCACAGGAAGAATTTGAAGCTGCCGACAAATCGAAGTTTCTGGAATTTGACACGGGAGTTTATTATCCTCTCGCTGGTATGTCAAATACTGAAATTGCCTCTTTAAGCCGAAGTCAGCACCAGTCTCAGGGATTTGGCAGTACCGGGACTAGGGGAAAACAACCGGAGTATATCCAGTTAATTGCAGGAGACCACCCCTCAAATACCAACCGGCTATTTGCCGGGATCAACACTACCTGGAGCAGAGTTGAAGGAGGAAAAGAAATTGGAAAAATCCTGAAAGAGGTGAAAGAAAATTACAATTTTCGAGATCCTTCCGCTAGTCTTCCTAAACTGGTAAAGGCCTACACTTTGATCCAGCAGTTGAAAGATGAACACTGGAAAAAAATAAAATCAGCTCAAATTAAGGATATCATTGCAGCCTGTGCCGGACTATATCTCGAAGCTGCAGCCGGGGAATCACTGGCCACTCCCGGCGAGAAAATCAACCTTAACCTGGAAGCGATCAATCGAAGCCCAGGAAAGATGACCTTACAAGGTTTAAAAGTGCACCCAGCCGGAGAAAAACTGGAACTTCAAAAAAAATTGCTGAACAATGAATCCTGGAGAGAAACTATTCACATTCAAATTCCTGAGGACATAGATTATACGAGTCCCTACTGGCTAGAAAAGCAGGGCAGTCTTGGAATGTATCGTGTAGAAGATGAATCCCTGATTGGCCTACCGGTAACTCCCAGAGCCCTGCGGGTAGAGTTTATCATGAACATAGAAGGAAAAGAGATAGCTTTTCAAAGAGATATCGTTTTCAAGACCAATGATCCTGTAAAAGGTGAAATGTATACACCGTTTGAGATCGTTCCACCTGTATCTGTGACTACCCAAGATGATGTTATCATATTTGCCAATCACGCACCTAAGGATGTTCCGGTAACGATACACGCTATGAAAGATTCGGTTGCCGGTATTTTGAAACTAAATCTTCCAGCCTCCTGGAAGGTCGAACCTTTCTCCTACTCTTTTGGTCCTTTAAAAAAGGGAGGGCAGATCACCTTTAGATTCAATCTTAGCGCACCAGATTTTCAAGATACGGGAATCCTGGAACCCGTGGCAGAGATCAATGGCAAAAGCTTTTCAAAAGGGATCACTCGACTAGAGTACTCCCATATCCCGGTGCAAACACTGGTGCTTCCTACGAAGATTCAGGTGGTAAAACTCGACATAGAAAAAAGAGGTAACCTCATCGGTTACATTGAAGGTGCGGGCGATGCGGTTCCGCAGGCACTCGAACAAATTGGGTATACTGTGGAAAAAATTACCCCGGAAAGTATTTCTGCAAAGAACCTTAAAAAATACGACGCTGTCGTACTGGGCATCAGGGCATTTAACGTGGTTGATCTCCTGAAATCGAAAAAATCTGAACTCTTCGACTATGTAAAGGCAGGGGGAAATCTTGTCGTACAATACAATACCAGCCGCGGACTCGTTACTGAGAACCTGGCTCCTTTCCCGCTGAAACTTTCTCGAGACCGGGTTACCAATGAAAAAGCAGAAGTGAGGTTCCTGGATCCAGATCATCCCGTATTGAATGTTCCAAATAAAATAACTGAAAATGATTTTGAAGGCTGGGTACAGGAAAGAGGTCTGTATTTCCCCAATGCCTGGTCGCCACAATTTGTACCGATTCTTTCAATGAACGATCCCGGTGAAACTGCCAAAAATGGCAGTTTACTGGTAGCTCCGTATGGCGAGGGTCATTATATTTACACCGGTCTGAGTTTCTTCAGGGAATTCCCGGCAGGAGTACCGGGTGCTTTCAGGCTATTTGCAAACCTGCTCTCCCTGGGAAAACCTGCTCCCGGAAATTCGGCATCAACCAAATCTGCTAATTAATGAACCTTCCGAAGAAATATCACTGGAAAAAAGCATATACGGTCGTCCTCCTTGCCAATGCGGCCTATATAATTTTGTTTTACCTGTTAATGTCTTATTTCTCCTGATATGCTGCTCATTGACTGGATCGTTCTTATTGGAACCCTTGTGTTTATAGTCGCTTACGGTGCCTACAGAACCCGTGGAAGTAAGGATGTGCAGGATTATATTCGCGGCGGCAATGAAGCCAGGTGGTGGACCGTTGGCCTCTCGGTCATGGCCACCCAGGCCAGCGCCATTACCTTTTTGTCTACCCCTGGCCAGGCTTTCCACAGCGGGATGGGTTTTGTCCAGTTCTATTTTGGTCTTCCCATCGCAATGGTCATCATTTGTTTGGTGTTCATCCCTATTTATTACCGCCTCGAGGTGTATACCGCTTATGAGTATCTGGAATCTCGCTTTGATCTGAAAACTCGAACCCTTACCGCACTGCTTTTTCTCACTCAAAGAGGCCTTGCAGCCGGGATCACCATATTTGCCCCTGCCATCATCTTATCGGCAGTTCTGGGATGGGACCTTACTACTCTGAATATTATCATTGGGGCTCTCGTGATCATCTATACAGTCTCAGGAGGGACCAAAGCGGTCAACGTTACCCAAAAGCAGCAAATGGCAGTGATTTTCTTCGGAATGATCACCGCCTTTATTTTGATCATCCAATACCTACCGCAGGAGATCACCTTTTCAAAAGCCCTGGAAATTGCGGGAGCCAGTGGAAAACTTGATATTCTTGATTTTTCTTTGGATTTTGACAACAGGTACACTTTTTGGAGCGGAATAATTGGCGGTACTTTCCTGGCACTTTCCTACTTTGGAACAGATCAAAGCCAGGTACAGCGTTATCTTTCGGGAAGATCTGTACAACAAAGTCAACTGGGGTTAATTTTCAACGGGCTGCTGAAGGTACCCATGCAGTTCTTTATCCTGCTGGTAGGGGTTATGGTTTTTGTTTTTTACCAGTTTAACGATTCTCCGCTTAACTTTAATCCGGCAGCCAGCCAGGCAGTAACTGCATCCCCGTATGCTTCAGAATACGAAAGCCTGGAACAGGAACTTGAACAGATCCAGAACAAAAAGCAGGAAATTACCCTGCAATATGCCCGTGCAGAAGATTTCTCTTCTGAAAAACGGGAAAATTTCAAGCAGGAAATGCTTCAGCTTAACAAAGCGGAGATCGATAAAAGAGAAAGAGCGACTGCGGTGATATCAAGAGCCAACAGTACGGTAGAAACAAATGATAAGGATTACGTTTTTATCCATTTCATTCTCAACAATCTCCCAAGGGGGTTAATAGGCCTGTTGTTGGCCGTTATACTTTCCGCAGCCATGTCTTCCACCGCTTCTGAACTGAATGCTCTTGCGTCGACCACAGTGATCGATATATACAAAAGAAGCATAGTGGGACCAAGATCTGATAAACATTTTGTCCATGCCGGCAAGTGGTTTACTTTCATTTGGGGGCTTATAGCCATTTTTGTGGCCACTTTTGCAAACTTATTTGATAATCTTATCCAGTTGGTGAATATCATTGGATCCATTTTCTACGGAAATGTACTGGGGATATTCCTGCTCGCTTTTTTCATTAAATTTGTTAAAAGCAACTCGGTATTTGTTGCAGCACTAATAACACAGGCGATTATCATCATCATCTATTTTATGGATGTTATGCCCTACCTGTGGCTCAATGTCACCGGGTGTGTTTTAGTGATCTCTATAGCTGTGCTGCTTCAGCAATCTGCAAATTTTAAAAACTCCAGAGTGAGAAAGCGCTAAGGTTTTAATGGAGCGAAGTTCATGAAAGTCTTGTCAAAATGTGGTATTTTAG
The DNA here is from genome assembly GCA_964627595.1 of uncultured Flavobacteriaceae bacterium. Classification (GTDB taxonomy): domain Bacteria; phylum Bacteroidota; class Bacteroidia; order Flavobacteriales; family Flavobacteriaceae; genus Salinimicrobium. The sequence continues at coordinate 5,690 of CAZVKA010000036.1, forward strand.
GAAAGCTGTCAATAATCCAGCTTTTTCTGAAAAATCACTAAAATGAAGATCTTGCTCACCGGTGCTACCGGTTACATAGGCAAACGGTTACTTCCCATTTTACTTGACGAGGGCCATGAGGTTGTTTGCTGTGTGCGAAATAAAGAACGATTTCCTTCCGAAGGTATTTATTCAGACCCAAAATTATCCCTGTTGGAGGTAGATTTCCTAAAGGAGATTCCCTCTTCAGAGATAATTCGAGAAATAGATGCTGCTTATTACCTCATCCATTCCATGAGTTCCAATGAGGAAGATTTTGAGAGACTGGAAGAAAAATCTGCGCGTAATTTTTTACGTCTTGTCACTCCTACTCATATTCGCCAAATCATTTACCTCACAGGAATCACCAATGAGGAGAAACTTTCAAAACACCTGGCTTCCAGAAAAAACGTGGAAGAAATTCTTGGAAGCAGTAAAATTCCACTCACCGCTGTAAAAGCAGGTATAATTGTTGGATCTGGCAGTGCCTCTTTTGAAATCATCAGGGATCTTGTGGAGAAATTACCGGTCATGATAACTCCCAAGTGGGTAAATACTAAAAGTCAGCCCATTGCCATTCGTAATATCCTGGAATATCTTTCAGGGGTTCTTCTCAAAAAGGAAACCTATAACCGGGCTTTTGATGTAGGTGGTCCCGAGGTGCTCACCTATCGCGAAATGCTGCTACAGTTTGCAGAAGTAAGGGGCTTAAAAAGGTATATTTTCACCGTGCCCGTGATGAGCCCACGGCTTTCTTCGTACTGGTTGTATTTTGTCACTTCCACCTCTTACAAGCTGGCTGTGAATTTGGTAGACAGTATGAAGGTGGAGGTAATTGCTAACGATAATGAACTGGAGAAGATGCTGGAAATTAAACCTATCCCTTACAAAAAAGCGGTGGAACTGGCTTTTCAAAAAATAGATCAAAACAACATAATCTCCAGCTGGAAAGATTCTCTGGCTTCCAGTTACAGGAATAGTTCTCTAATGGAAAATATTCAGGTTCCCACAGACGGATGCTTCTTTGACAAAAGAGTGAAACTTATTAAAGGGGATCCTGATGTGGTGCTCAAAAATATTTGGTCTATTGGCGGAAATCATGGCTGGTATTACGGCAACTGGATGTGGAAAATAAGAGGAGTTTTAGATAAAGCTGTTGGAGGAGTTGGACTGCGCCGTGGCCGTACGCATCCTCATCATATCAATCCCGGAGATTCCCTGGACTTCTGGAGGGTTTTGGTAGCCGACAAGAAGAATAAACGTCTACTTCTCTATGCCGAAATGAAACTTCCCGGGGAGGCTTGGCTCGAGTTCAGGATTAGGGAGAAGAATGGTCAAAATTACCTGTGTCAAACCGCCACATTTCGCCCCATAGGGATAGCAGGAAGGCTGTATTGGTATTCTGTCCTGCCATTTCACTATTTCGTTTTTGAAGGAATGGCAGATAATATTATTCACAAGGTTCCTGATTCATTCCATTAGGGATGCCGGCAGGTACCTTCTTTGAATTTCATTTTTTTTAAGAAAATCTAAACTTCTACTTTTTATTTTAAAAGAAAAACATGTCTGCAGAATCTGTAGGAATGAGTTTAGTCATCCTCGGTATCCTTCTTCTTTTAGGTTATGGATTACGGTTAAAAGTAAACGCTTTTCAAAAATATTTCATCCCCTCCTCTATTATTGCAGGATTTCTGGGATTGATCCTGGGGCCGCAGGTATTAGGCTCACTACTTCCCGAAAATACTCCTCTTATCTCAAACGGCATCTTTCCGCAGGAGATGATCTCTGTCTGGAAAGACCTCCCGGGACTATTGATCACTCTCATTTTCGCGACTATTTTCCTGGGAAAAAAAATTGAACCTCTCAAAAAGATATGGAAGGTGGCAGGGCCTCAAATGGCTTTTGGACAAACCATCGCCTGGGGCCAATATGTCGTAGGGATTCTGATCGTTTTGCTGGTACTTATCCCTTTATTTGATATTCATCCCGTTTCGGCAGCTCTCATTGAGATCAGTTTCCAGGGAGGAATGGGAACGGCTACCGGGCTTGCTCCCACTTTTGAAGAACTGGGATTTGCAGATGCCCGTGATCTTGGTGTTGGAATGGCCACGATAGGTCTGATCTCAGGGCTGATCATAGGGATCGCTATCTTAAACTGGGGTGTGAAGAACAACAAAACTTCAGTAATGGAAATGCCCGATGAAATTTCCAGAAAAGAATTAAAAGGCCTATTTGATCACATGCCTTCAGCAGGAAAACTTACCACTAGAACTTCGGCCATAGAGACATTAACCATACATTTTGCATTTATAGCCGCGGCCGTTTTTATTGGCTGGATGTTACTCCAGGGGCTTCAGGTGCTTGAAAACCATACCTGGGGCGAATGGACCGGGTTTACTTTAATGGGACATTTCCCGCTATTCCCCCTGGCCCTGGTGGGAAGTGTGATCGTACAGCTGCTTTTGGATAAATATTCCAGTTATCCGGTCTTAAGCCACGATCTAATTAAAAGGATCAATGGTTTTGCGCTTGATTTTATGGTAGCCAGTGCCATTGCCAGTTTGTCCTTAACAGTGATCGCAGACCATATCCTTCCATTCCTGCTACTTGCCCTTGTAGGAATAGGTTGGAACCTCTTCGCTTTTTTCTTTATTGCCCGTAAGATCCTTCCCGATCACTGGTTTGAGCGAGGTGTTTGTGATTTTGGACAATCTATGGGAATGACGGCCCTGGGACTCCTGTTGGTACGTATAGCCGACCCTGATAACAAATCTCCAGCCCTGGAAGGATTCGCATACAAACAGATTATTTTCGAGCCCATAGTGGGAGGAGGATTATTCACAGCTGCTTCAGGTCCTCTTATCGCCCAATGGGGTCTAATCCCCGTTTTGATCCTAACCGGAATCCTCTGCGTGGGATGGTTTCTTTTTGGATACTACAGGTTTGGAAAGAAAAAAGAAGCTTCCCTTAAAGAATAACTGCTTTTTCCTTAACTTAAAGAAAGAATTAATTGAACTCATAAATCAGCAACTATGAAAGAAAATGTAGGAAAGAAAGACAGAATTATTCGAAGTGTAATAGGACCTGCTCTTGTTACAATAGGCTATAAGGGCCTGGGTGGAAACAGGGGGAAAATCACCGGATTAGCCGCTATAGTAATAGGTACGGCCATTACCCAAAGTAGTGTCACTAAGGTTTGTCCATTAAATGCATTTTTTGGAATAGATACACGGGAGAAAAAAAGCCCTATATCCAGGATCAAAAAAGTATTGGCTTAAATTATGGTAATGTCCAATCACCCCTTTTTTCCCTGAATGTTATGGCCGTACGTTTTAGTTAATTAGTTAACAGAAATATTGCTATATTTATTAAGAGCAGCAATTAGCCCTCCCCTGCTCTTTCAACTAATTCTTAACTAAAACCTTTTTTATGAAAAAATCTATTTTTTTCCTCATGCTCGTATGTTTACCTGTTTGGGCCCAACAGGATACTACCTCAGTAAAAGAATACACCATTGAGCAGTTCTATGGAAATACCCGGGTGGGAGGCGGTGTTTTTTCCGAAGATGAAAATAAACTGCTAATGAGCAGTGATGAATCAGGCATATTTAATGTTTATGAAATAAACATTGATAATGGTAACAAAACCCAGGTCACCAATTCTAAAGAAGATTCCTATTTTGCCATTGATTACGTCCCGGGTTCAAATAATATTCTTTATTCTGCAGATAAGGGAGGAAATGAAATAAGCCATATCTATCTGCTTGAAAGAAGTGGTAAGACAAAAGACCTCACACCAGGGGAAAACGAGAAGGCCATGTTTGGAGGTTGGAGTGATGATAAAAAGTCAATGATCTATCTTTCAAATAAAAGAGACCCGCAGTTCTTTGATGTCTACAAGATGGATATAGGAATCTGGGAGCCACAAATGATCTATCAAAACGACAAAGGTTTCCAATTAGAAGGAATCTCACATAAGGAAAACCTTTTGGTATTGTCACAACCTATTACCACCAGTGAAAACAAACTTTTTCTATATAACCGGGAGAAAGACAGTATGGAAGAGATTTCTTCAGAAAAAGGCAGTTACTCAGCTTCAGGCTTCAGCAAAGACGACCAGTTTTTATATTACATAACAGATATTGGAAAAGAATATGCCTACCTGGTCGAATATAATCTCGAAACAGGGGTAAAAAACACCCTTTACGAGACTGATTGGGATGTAATGTACAGCAACCTAAGTGAAAATGATAAGTACAGGGTGATCGCAATTAATGAAGACGGGAAGAACCAGATCATCGTCACAAATAATCAAACGGGAAAAGAAATTAATTTACCCAGAGTGCCAGGCGCAGATATCAAAGCGGTAAATTTTTCTGACAGTGAAAACCTGATGAGACTAACCATAGGCACTCCCAAAACACCTAATAATTTATATGTGTACGATTTCAGAACCAATGAACTTAAAAAATTGACCAACACGCTCAATTCCGATATAGACCCCGAGGATTTAGTAGCTTCAGAAGTTGTGCGGTATGAATCTTTTGACGGGCTTGAAATTCCTGCTATTTATTACAAGCCACACCAGGCTTCTAAAAACAATAAAGTTCCTGCCCTGGTTTGGGTGCATGGCGGCCCAGGTGGGCAGTCCCGCACAGGATATTCTGCACTTATTCAGTATCTGGTCAACCACGGCTACGCAGTCCTGGCAGTAAATAACCGGGGAAGCAGTGGTTACGGTAAAACCTTTTACAAAATGGACGACAAAAAGCACGGAGAAGAGGATCTAAAGGATGTTATCTGGGGCAAAAAATGGCTTCAGGAGCAGGATTATATCGATGAGAACAGTATTGGGATCATTGGAGGCAGTTACGGTGGATATATGACCATGGCTGCAATGACTTTCGAACCGGAAGAGTTTGATGCCGGCGTGAATCTCTTCGGAGTAACCAACTGGCTGAGAACACTAAAATCTATCCCTCCTTACTGGGAAGCTTTTAAGACTGCTTTGTATGAAGAAATGGGGGATCCCGGAACTAAAGATTCCATAGCACTTTACAACAAATCTCCCTTATTCCATGCAGACCAGGTGAAGAATCCGGTAATGGTATTGCAGGGTGCTAATGATCCACGGGTATTGCAGGTAGAATCAGATGAAATTGTCGCCGAATTGAAAAAGAATAATGTGCCAGTAGAATATGTCATTTTTGAAGATGAGGGCCACGGATTTATTAAAAAAGAGAATGAGATCAAAGGATATAAGCAAATCCTCGCCTTTCTCGATAAATACCTCAAGGATGAGAAGATGTAAAATACAAAACGGGACCAAAAAGGTTCCGTTTTTTTGAATAAGGAGAATTTGCAGATAAAGAAAAAATTTAATCTTGGCGAAGAGTACTAAATAGGGTTGTATATCTAGAGGAACAGTTTTTTTCTGCATCTTAGCAATTCCAATTTACCTGTAATGCCCCCGGCCAAACATATCCTGCCCATCATCGTTTTCGCTCAGTTTTGCTGCACCTCACTGTGGTTTGCAGGCAACGCCGTGATGGACGATCTATTGAGGACTTTTTCTCTGGATACTACAGCCCTGGGGCATCTCACTTCAGCGGTCCAATTCGGATTCATTATAGGAACCCTGGTCTTCGCCTTTTTTAGTGTAGCCGACAGGTTTTCTCCGTCTAAAGTGTTCTTTTATTCAGCCATAGTGGGAGCTTTTCTGAACCTCGGAATGATCTGGGAAGAAAACAGCTTTGGAAGCTTAATGCTGCTGCGTTTCCTCACGGGCTTCTCACTGGCAGGCATCTATCCCGTTGGAATGAAGATCGCGTCTGATTATTACCAAAAAGGACTTGGTACCTCCCTGGGGTATCTGGTAGGAGCACTGGTGCTGGGCACCGCCTTTCCTCACCTGTTGAAGACCTTCACAAATAGTGGGGAGCTGCCCTGGAAAATGGTGCTTATATTGACCTCGGCATTTGCGACTCTTGGAAGTATATTGATCCTGTTCCTCGTCCCCAACGGTCCTTTTCGGAGCATGATGCTGCAGAAAGATTTTTTTGCCTTTTTCAGGGTATTCAGAATTCCAGCTTTTAAGGCAGCGGCTTTTGGATATTTTGGCCATATGTGGGAACTCTATGCCTTCTGGGCTTTTGTACCGGTCATCCTTGGTAGTTATCAGCTGGCACATCCTGAAGTGGCCATGGATATTCCGCTGCTTTCGTTCCTCATAATAGGATCGGGAGGGTTGGCCTGTGTGGCCGGGGGATATATCTCCCGAAAGTTTGGAACAAAGAGAACAGCAGCCACCGCACTGCTACTGTCGGGTCTATGTTGCCTCTTTTCTCCAATTATATTTCTGCAAGATTCACTGAAAATCCTAATTATTTATCTCATTTTCTGGGGCTTAGTAGTTATAGCCGACTCCCCGATGTTCTCCACCCTTGTAGCTAAAAATGCACCTGCAGAATCCCGGGGGACTGCGCTAACCATTGTTAATTCCATAGGATTTGCCATCACTATTGTAAGCATTCAGCTGCTCACTACTATCTCAGAAAATCTTCCACCTACATTCCTATTTATCCTCCTGGTGCCAGGGCCGGTATTTGGAGTTTGGGCACTTTACCGAAAAACGAAAAATGATTTGCGCGCTTCCGGAGAAAAAAAGTAATTTTAGAACAGTATGCAAAAAGATTACGACTACATCATAATTGGCAGCGGCTTTGGTGGCTCTGTCAGCGCTTTGCGGCTTTCAGAAAAGGGCTATAAGGTGCTGGTGATCGAAAAGGGCAAATGGTACGAGGCAGATGATTTTCCAAAGACCAACTGGAACCTGAGAAAGTGGCTGTGGATACCGGCACTGCGTTTCTTTGGGATCATGAAGCTGAGTATCTTCCGGCATATAGCCGTGATCTCGGGCACCGGTGTTGGAGGTGGCTCGCTGGTGTATGCCAACACCCTTCCGGTACCAAAAAAAGCTTTTTATACCACCGGCAGCTGGAGCAAACTGGCAGATTGGGAACGTGAATTAAAGCCTTTCTACGAGCAGGCGTTGAAGATGCTGGGAGCATCCCCTAACCCAAGGCTCTTCGACGGCGATCTTGCCCTAAAACAATTGGCTACCGAAATGGGCAGGAAAGCTCATTTTGAAAATCCTAATGTTGCTGTCTACTTCGGAAAAGAAGGAGAAACAGTAGAGGATCCCTACTTTGGCGGAAAAGGTCCCGACAGGACCGGCTGCAATTTTTGCGGTGGCTGTATGACCGGCTGCCGGTATAACGCAAAAAATACGCTGGATAAAAACTACCTGTGGCTTGCACAACAGAACGGCGCCGAGATCCTTGCAGAAAAGGAGGTGATCGATGTCAAACCTTTTGCAGATGGTTATGAAATAACTACACGTTCTAGTACCGCCATCCTTCCGAAGAAAAAGAAATTCCAGGCTAAAGGAGTCATCTTTTCAGGAGGTGTTTTGGGTACGATTAAATTGCTTTTAAAATTGAAAAAAAATTCCCTTCCAAAATTATCGAACAGGTTAGGTAATGATATTCGAACAAATAACGAGACCCTCATAAGTGTTTCGACAGCCGACAAGAACAAGGATCTTTCCAAAGGAGTGGCTATTGGGAGTCTTTTACACACCGACGAAAATAGCCACCTGGAAATCGTTCGATATTCTAAAGGCTCGGGATTTTGGAAGCTTTTACATTTGCCCATGGCTTCAGGCAAAAACCCTTTAAGCAGGCTGGTTCACGTTTTTGGCCAATTCTTCTCCTCTCCCCTTGCCTGGTTCAAAACCTATTTCATCCACAGCTGGTCAAGAAGCACTACAGTTCTGCTTTTCATGCAATCTGTTGACAGTACGCTAAAATTGAAAACAAATTTCTTCGGAAGCTTATCTACCGGACTCGGAAAAGGCAGGAAACCAACTTCCGAAATATCTGAGTCTAAAGAACTTACAAAGAGGTACAGCAAGATCATTGACGGAAAAGTCACTTCTTTTGCTCTGGAAAGCCTTGCTGGAATTCCCACCACTGCACATATTTTGGGAGGTGCGGTAATGGGAAAAGATCCTTCAGAAGGAGTGATCAACAGCAAAAATGAAGTTTTTGGATATAACAACCTTTACGTGATCGATGGGTCAATGATCTCAAGTAATCCAGGGGTCAATCCCAGCCTTTCCATAACCGCTATAGCCGAAAGGGCTATGAGTTTGATCCCTCGCAAAAAAGTCGGGCCAAAAATGTCATTTTCCACACCTGTTTCAGAGGCTTAATTTCCTGCACTTATGTCGGTGTTTCAAAAAGGGTGCGAACTTTGCGATTGATTAACAAAACAATTCAATTATGACAGTAGATATATGGTCTGATGTTCGATGTCCTTTTTGCTACATCGGAAAACATAAATTTGAAGCAGCCTTAGATCAGTTTGCTCACAAAGATAAGGTAGAGGTACATTGGCACAGCTTTCAACTTGACCCCTCTATACAGACCAGGCCAGAAATAAGTACCCTTGAATATTTTATACGAGTAAAAAATGTTTCTGAAGAGCAGGCACGGGAAATGTTTAATAGTGCCCAACAAATGGCAGCCGATACGGGTCTAAAAATGGATCTGGATCGTACTGTGGTTGCCAATTCCTTCCGGGCGCATTTGCTCCTTCAATTGTCGAAAAAAATGGGGCTTGCCAATGAATTGGAAGAAGCTCTTTTTAAAGCTCATTTTACTGAAGGTAAGAACATTGATGATCCAAAAGTTCTTATCGAAATAGCAGAAACAACCGGATTGGATAAAGAAGAGGCTGAAGAAGCACTGAGCTCTGAAGATTTCGCCTATGCGGTAAAGCAAGATGAGATGCAGGCACAACAAATTGGAGTGAGAGGCGTCCCTTTTTTCGTGTTTAATAACAAATATGCGGTTTCGGGTGCACAACCGGCTGAAGCTTTCCTGGAAATCCTGGAAAAGACTAATAATGAGCTACATACAAAAATAAAAGAATAGAACTATAAATTAATTCGATTAAAAATCAATAATCCATAGATACGACAGGCGTATATTTGCCATTGAAAACCTTTAGGACCTGAGATCCCCCCTACACTCTCTATCCTTTAGGTTTTTTTCGTTATGTAACACAGGTTACTGTATAGAGCTTTTAAAAAAGGGAATTTTGTAGTACCTTAAGTATCACACTAAAACAACAAAAAAATGAGCTACTACTTCACAAAAATCATGGAGGACAATTTTGATCAGACCATTGAAAAAGTAACCGAGGAATTAAAAAAAGAAGGATTTGGTATCCTGACCGAAATAGACGTGAAAGAAACATTTAAAAAGAAACTCGACGTTGATTTTAGAAATTATCGCATTTTGGGGGCATGTAATCCACAAATGGCCCATAAAGCGATTACCTCAGAACCCAGAATAGGAACTATGTTACCCTGCAATGTGATCGTACAGGAACTGGAAAATGGAAAAACAGAAGTATCGGCAGTAGACCCAGTAGCTTCCATGCAGGCGGTTGAAAATGATTCGCTGCAGCCCATTGCCAGAGAGGTAAGGGAAAAATTAAAGAAAGTGATAAAAAACCTGGGTTAATTCTTTTGCATAACATTAAAATCAAAGGAACTGGTTTTGGGACTGGTTCCTTTTTTCGTTATAGGCCTTTGTAACAAAAGTAACTGTACTGGCGGGAGATCTGTTCTACTTTTGCATAGTAAAATTGAATATTTGAACCTATGGAAATAGAAAAATTAATAAAAGAGAACAAAGGAACCATTATAGATGTACGCACCCGTGCTGAGTACAGCGGGGGTCATGTAGCCGGATCTAAAAATATCCCTTTAAATGAAATTCCATTACGCAAAGACGAGCTGGAGAGTATGGAAACTCCACTTATACTATGCTGCGCTTCGGGAATGCGAAGTAGCCAGGCAACACATTATTTAAACAAACAGGGCTTGGAATGCCATAATGGCGGTTCCTGGCTGGAAATAAATTACCTGCAATCAAAATCTGCATAAACTATGTTTGAACTAATAAAGAGAATATTTACACCCCGCCCAACAGCGGATTTTTCAGAAATGATAAAAAACGGAGGAATTATTCTGGACGTTCGTTCCCCCGGGGAATTCAAAGGTGGTCATATTAAAGGCTCCAGGAATATACCCCTAAACAGCCTGCCGACAAGTTTAAAAAATTTGAAGAATAAAGAACAGCCCATTATTACCTGTTGCGCGTCGGGAATGCGAAGTGCTTCGGCTAAAAGTATTCTAAAATCCAATGGCTACACCAACGTACATAATGGCGGTGGATGGAGAAGCCTTCAAAATAAATTGTCGTGATGAAAGAAAGACTGTTGACCGGTTGGACCTTCACCAGAATAGCATACCTGGTTATTGGGATCATGGTCATCATACAGGCGGCCGTTAATGATCAATGGCTGGGAATCCTGCTGGGCTCTTACGTCACCTTTATGGGGCTTTTTGCCTTTGGCTGTGCTGCCGGCAGTTGTTTTAAGGGCAGTTGTGAAATCAAACATGATCAGGATCAGAAAAAATAAGCTTACCAACACCTATTTTTGAAGTCATAAAAACTATTAGAATGGAAGAACATATTTACCAGGTAGACCTGGAATGGAAAGCAGATCGTAAAGGAGAAATCTCTTCTCCGGTTCTTGATGATAAATTAGAAGTGGCCACTCCGCCCGAATTTCCCAAAGGCATGGAAAAAATATGGTCACCCGAGCATTTATTTACAGCTGCGGTAAGCAGCTGTTTTATGACCACTTTCCTTGCTATTGCAGAAAACTCGCGACTGGAGTTCAAAAATTTCAGCTGTCCCGCGAAAGGCAAACTGAGCAAACTTGATGGTAAATTTGCCATGACTGAAGTGGTACTGGAACCCATACTTAAGATTGTTAATGAGGAAGACCGGGAAAAGGCTGAAAAAATATTACACAAAGCAGAGAGAGCTTGCCTCATTACCAATTCTTTAAATACAGAAGTATTTCTTCATCCTGTGATCCAGGTGGAAAATAACATACCGGAGTTTTCATAAAAGCCCTCCCCTACACTCTAATCCCGCATAGATTTGTTTCTACTGCGGGATTTATTTTTATTTTTTTTGCGTCTTTTTTGAACCTGTTCTGTCTTGATGATGTAACCATTAAAAAACAGATGTCATGAAAACCTTTCACGTACACGTTAGAGTAAAAAATCTTCAGGAGAGTATAGAATTCTATAACGCCCTGTTCAATACCAAACCCACTCTTGTCAAGCCAGATTATGCCAAATGGATGCTTGAGGATCCAAGGATAAATTATGCCATTTCTACTGGCCATGCAGAAAACGGTATCGAGCATCTTGGTTTACAAACAGACAACGAAGCAGAATTGAAAGAGATTTACTCAAATATGCAGCAGGCCAAAGGTACTGTAAGGGAAGAAGGAGAATGCACCTGTTGTTATTCAAAGTCACAGAAAAGCTGGATCACAGATCCCCAGGGAGTAGACTGGGAAGCTTTTTACACCCATGGAAGTGCAACAGTTTACGGAGAAGGGATCAATGCACGCCCTGCGCCCGAAGTTATGGAAAAGTGGACCGGCAATGACGGAAAAAAAGCTGAAGCGGCTCCAACGATTTGATAATTAAAAAGAAACCCCGGTAGATCCGGGGTTTTTATTTGTATTTAAGCTTTGAGTGAGTGCTACCTGTTGTCATTATTTAATTAATTGGCAGCTAATTAATTTATTGTTTCGAGTTTTGTATTTATCGGCAAGGAAATTTTCTTTTCCTCAATCCCGGGTGCCGCAAAATTCTTTTCATCTTTAAAATATTCTTGAACATAGCTTTTAAGGGTTTCCAGCTCTACGGGAGATAAAAGATTACTTTCAGGGTCCTCTACCAATTTCAACCACGGATGTGGTCCTTCAAAATCAAAATCTCCAAAGACCATAAATGGTGTTCCTTTCTGTAAAACAACCTGTTCATTACTATTTAGTTTCCATTGATCAGCCCAATCGTAGATGCTTACCGCCTCCTGCTCCCGAAGTCTAACACAACCGTGGCTCGCAGGATAACCGGGAAGGCTGTACTTATGAGTCCCTATTCCTTCCCGGTTCATGTAATTGAAGTAATAGGGCATGATCCAATCTTTATTAATCGTACTGATTTTCCTTTTAGCTTTATAGTTTCCGTAGTAAAGTCCGGCAGGAGTCTGAGTGGACTGCTTCCCTGTACTGGCAGGGCCCCAGGTGATCATTTTTCCTTTTTCATAAAGAGCGACAGCCTGTACTCTTCTTGATATTAAAACGGCCTTTGGGATAGAGTCGAAAATTTCAAGACTGTTAGGAAAGGGGGAATAATCCATTAGATCACCGGTGAGGGTATCAGGTACCACCAGGCTTTTACCTTCTTTAAGACGCCATGAGTCCATCCTGTTAAGTGCGAAAATAATATTTTGGTCTTCGGCTGAAAATTTAGTTTTAAAGCTGTCGATCGCTGCCTTGGTTTGAAATGAATCAATTTCGTACCTCACTAAGAACACAGGTTCTTTTACTTCGGGAACAGTAGAAACGGCGGTGTCTTTAACATTTATTTTACCGGCAGTATTTTCAGTCTTTATTTCTGTCGCTTCACTGTCGCAGGAATAGATAACAAAAGCGATGACGAACACCACAATGATCGAGTTAAAAACCCTGTAAGTCAGATCTTTATTCACGTTAATAGTATTTAAACAAATAAATCAAATTATACCCGAAAGATTTAAATTATTAAGTGTATTAGTGGTTAAGAGACCGCCAAAGCTTTGATAAAAAACCTTAACATTAGTGGGAAAAGACCTTAAAATACTCGCATTTTTAAGCTTTAGTAAACGATCCTGTACCTTAAGCAGCAAATTTTCCGCAGAAAAATTTGCTAAAAAAGTTCGTCTCCAGCTATTCTAATTAACAAGAAATTAATACCTTGGGCACTTCAGAAGTCATGCTATGAAGAACCTTTTTCTTTTATTTTTCACTTTAATTACCAGTGTAGCTATAGCACAGGAGGAACCAGCAACCTTCAAAGGAAATGGCGCTGTCTTTTCTGGCGATCACAGTATAGAAAGAGACAATAAACAAATCGTGGAATTTACCGGGAATGTACATTTTTCAACTTCAATTGTTGAAATTGAAAAGGCAGACCGGATCGTTTTTGACAAGAAAACAAAAACATTTACAGTGAGTGGGTTCAGCGAACTGCGACTTAACGGTAAAAAAAGGTTAGCTGCAGATCTTGGTGCCACTACTCTTAAGATTGATATTGGGGATTCTATTGTTTATTTAGTGGCAGATGATAACACCGCCTGCCCAGACGGAAAAGGGAAAGGCTGCTAAACTTCTTTTGTTTCCTAATTTTTCACGGCCCGGTTTTTGACTAAATCTACTTCTAAGATAAAAAGCTTATCTTTGGGCTCTTCTTTACACTAATAAACGGCAGGTTGTAAGCCGGTCAAGAAAGCAAATCCATTCGCTGATTCAGAAAATGCAACGTCTTATCCAGCATTTCATATAAATATAATTAATGTCATTTAAAAATTTAGAGTTAACACAGCCTCTCCTGAGGGCTTTAGAAGATCAGGGCTACACTACTCCTACCCCAATACAAAAACAAGCAATCCCCCTGGTTTTGCAGGGAAGAGATCTTTTAGGGGTAGCCCAGACAGGAACAGGAAAAACAGCTGCATTTGGGATTCCCCTACTACAACTACTAACTGAAAATAAACGAACTAAAAAAGGAATAAGAGGTCTCATCCTCACTCCAACCCGTGAACTGGCCATTCAAATAGATGAAAGCCTGGCTGCCTACGGTAAGCATACAAACCTGAATCATACGGTTATTTTTGGCGGAGTTTCACAGGTAAAACAGGTTCAAAAATTAAAACGAGGTGTGGACATACTTGTGGCTACTCCGGGTAGACTGTTGGACCTAATGAACCAGGGTTATATAGACTTACGCCAGTTAGAATTCTTTGTATTAGATGAAGCAGACAGAATGCTGGATATGGGCTTTATTCATGATGTTAAAAAGGTGATCAAGGTGATCCCTTCTAAACGGCAAACCCTGTTCTTTTCGGCTACGATGCCCGAAGAGATCCAGAACCTTGCTAACATGATGCTGAAAAATCCGGCTAAAGTGGAAGTCACTCCGGCTTCTTCTACAGTAGATAAGATTCAACAGCGCATCTATTTTACCAATAAGCCCGACAAACGGAAGCTGTTATTGCATTTACTGGAATCCAACGGGATTTCAAGCGCTCTGGTGTTCACACGCACAAAACACGGAGCTGATAAAGTTGCCAGGTTCCTGGACAAAGCAAAAATAAAATCGGCAGCCATTCACGGAAATAAAAGCCAAAATTCACGGCAAAACGCTCTCAAGAATTTTAAGAATGGAAACCTTAACGTATTGGTTGCAACCGATATCGCTGCCAGGGGAATTGATATTGACGAACTGAAACACGTCTTTAATTTTGATCTTCCCAACGTTCCGGAAACTTACGTTCACAGAATTGGAAGAACGGGACGGGCTGGCAATGAAGGGATGGCGATCTCCTTTTGCGCCGCTGAGGAACGTAAGGAATTGAAGGATATCGAAAAACTTGCTGCCATTAAAATTCCGGTAGTAGATGAACATCCTTATCCTATGGATCCCAATGCTGTACCGCAAACTGCTTCCCCCCAGAGAAACAGGAACAACAGGCAGAGAAGAAGGCGCTAGAGATAGTAGTCAGTGGTCAGTTTTAAAAGAAGTTTTCTACAATATTTTTACAAGAGCCTTTTCCCTCAAGAAAAGGCTCTTGTAATATAATGTTTCGAATATTCTGCCAGTTTAAACCCACGCACTTCCAAATCCCACTTCTAACTTCGTACTTCTAAATTCGAACTTCAGTTATCTTGCCAGATACCCTCCGTCAATGGGATAATAGGCCCCTGTCGCAAAAGAAGCCTTATCACTGCCCAGCCACAGGATAATTTCTGCTACCTCCTCGCTTTTACCAAATCGCCCGATTGGGTGCATAGAGACCAGTTGTTGTTTTAGTTCTTCATCAAGCTGATCCAGGAGCGGAGTATCTATGAAAGCAGGACCCACCGCGTTTATGCGGATATTTTCTGAAGAATATTCCAGAGCAGCTGTTTTAGTGATTCCTAAAGCTCCATGTTTGGCTGCCACATAAGCGGCAGAACCCATGAATCCCACACTCCCCAAAATAGAAGAAATATTGATTATACTGCCACCCCCATTTTTTTGCATGGCTGCGATTTGGAATTTCATGCCAAAGAAAAGACTATCGAGGTTTACGGAAATTACTTTGCGCCATCCCTCCAGGCTCATCTCGGCGATCTTATTGGCCTCACCTCCTATTCCGGCATTATTTACTGCAACATCCAGTTTCCCATAAGTATCAATAGCAAAATTTACCAGGGTTTCATTTTGTTCGGCTACAGAGACATCAGCTTTGAAAAAAGCAGCCTTGCCTCCGGCTTCTTCAATTTGCCGTACTATTTCCTTTCCTTTATCTTCCTGAAGGTCTGAAACAACAACACTGGCTCCTTCCTTCGCAAAGAGAAGAGCTGTAGCTGCCCCGATGCCTGAAGCACCTCCGGTTACTATAACCACTTTATTTTTCATCTCAAAATATTTAAATGCTTCTGAAAATTAAAATTCTATATCCGGTTATTGAATGATTTTCATCAGCTGTTTAAAATCCTTAACTTTAAAGGAAACACATAGACTCATGGAAAAAAAAGTTTCAGGAATAATGATCGAATGCAGGCAGGGAGATATCGTGAATCAGGCAGACTGTGATGCCGTAGTGAATGCAGCCAATGCCAAACTGGAAACGGGCGGCGGAGTCGCCGGCGCCATTCACCGTGCTGCCGGTCCTGAACTTGCGAATGAGGCAAGGCTGTTGGCTCCCATCAAACCAGGAGAAGCGGTAATTACTGGTGGGCACAAACTTCCCAACAAATATGTCATTCATTGTCTTGGTCCGGTCTACGGCAAAGATAAACCTGAAGACAAGCTGCTAGCAAACTGTTATAGTAACGCACTGAAACTGGCCGAAGAAAAAAAGATCACTTCTATAGCTTTTCCCGCAATTTCAACCGGAGTCTTTGGATATCCCATGGAAAAAGCTGCAATAGTGGCATTTTCCACCATTGTAGAGCAAGTTCCCACTCTCAAAAGTATAAAAACTATCAGGTTCGTGCTTCACAGCATAGAAGACTTGGAGGTACATGAGAGAATCCTAAAGCAATTCTAAAAAGTACTCTTAGAATTTAAAATATCAACTATAATGGTTTTTTACCAGCGACCCTGTTCATTGATTATTGACCATTTAACCTTAAACCTTCACCACCATTTTCCCTATGTTCTTTCCTTCAAATAGCCCGATAAAGGCTTGGGGCAGTTTTTCAAACCCTTCTATAACTGTTTCTTCGTATTCCAGCTCTCCCTCCTGCAACCATTCAGATAGCTGTCGTATGGCAGGTCCAAAATCTTTTACATGATCGCGCACTAGGAACCCCTGCATCAAAGCAGTTTTCTTGATCAGAATTCCTTCAGGTCTTGGCCCAACGGGAACTTCAGTTTCATTATAAAGAGAGATAGCCCCACAATTAATGACACGGGCATCTTTATTGATATTGGCCAGTACCGCATCCAGGATCTCCCCGCCCACATTATCGAAGTAAACATCCACGCCATCTGTACAGGCCATAGCAATGGCTTTTTTCATATCCTGAGTCGTGTTATAATTGATCCCTTTATCAAACCCAAGATTTTCTTCTAAAAACTTTACCTTTTCATCACTCCCGGCAATCCCCACTACCATACAACCTTTTATTTTACCAATTTGGCCCACCACGCTTCCAACAGCACCGGCAGCACCCGAAACTACCAGCGTGTCCCCGGCCTTCAGATTTCCTATTTTATCCAATCCCAAATAGGCAGTCAACCCTGTCAATCCCAATATTCCAAGATAAGCTGAAAGAGGAGCTATCTCTCTGTGTACCCGGTTGAGACCATTTCCTTTTGCCGTTTGCATCTCCTTCCAGGGCAGCATGCCACTCACATGATCTCCTTTACTGAAGTTAGAGTTCTTTGATTCTACAACTTCAGCCACGACCATAGATTCCAGCGGCTCGTTTAATTTGAAAGGTTCAATATAGGATTCCTCGTCACGCATCCTTCCGCGAAGATAGGGATCAACAGAAATGTACAGCGCCTTTAAAAGGATCTCTCCTTCCCCCGGCTTGGGATCGTCCTCCTGAATAATTTCGAAATCTGAAGTAGAGGGCTTGCCCTGCGGGCGATTTTTGAAAAGGATAGTTCTGCTCATAATTTTTTTTGGTTTGCCTGAAGTTACCTTTATTTATGCACATTTACAAGAGGTAGGTTTTAAAAAAATATTCAAAATGTATCCTTCGGCCATAAAAAAACCTCCTTAGTTGTCTAAGGAGGTTTTCAATATTTAAAATTTCAGGAAATTACTTCTTCCCTTCCATTTTATCTTTCAACGCTTGAAGTTCTGCG
>CAZVKA010000037.1:0-23247 GCA_964627595.1 uncultured Flavobacteriaceae bacterium
TACAAAAAAAGCTCCTCGTTCTCACAAGAAGCTTTTTGGGTGGAAGACCGGGTTCCCTTCGACTGCGCTCAGGGCAGGCTTCTCACCCTATATAACAACTCTCATAAATTCACGGATACAAAAAAAGCTCCTCGTTCTCACAAGAAGCTTTTTGGGTGGAAGACCGGGTTCGAACCGGCGACCTCTGGAACCACAATCCAGCGCTCTAACCAGCTGAGCTACAACCACCATTTTAATCGGATGCAAATGTAATATATTTCCTTACTTATACAAAAGAAAAAATGCTGTTTTTTTACTTCAGATCAAACAAGGAATCTACCGCCATATAACGGCTCACCGTGAATCCTTCGCCATATTCTGTGCCAATCAAACGGCCTAAGTCTTTGGCCCTGTAGGTAATACTTTCTAAAAAATTACTGCTTGAAATAGGGGTCTCCGGTTCTTTACTGTTTTCATCAAAGATCTGCGAACGGTATGCCTTGACCGATTCCAGCTTCTTGTCCATAAATCCGGTGACATCCACCACCACATCGGGCGTTAAATTCTTCCACTGAATATAGTGAAACACGTTCTTTGGCCGCCAGGCTTCCTGGGAATTCCCGTTATAGATAGTCTCGATCTTCCTAAGGCCACTTAAAAAACAAGCATCTGCTACCAATTGCGCTCCTTTCCCATGATCAATATGCCGATCATCTACCGCGTTGCACAACACAATTTCCGGTTTATAGCGTCTCAGAACTTTGATGATCTCTAACTGGTGCGCTACATTGTTCACGAAGAATCCGTCGCTGAACTCAAGATTTTCACGAACCGAGACTCCCAGTATCTCTGCCGCCGCTTTAGCTTCCTTATCCCGAATCTCTGCTGTACCACGGGTACCCAGTTCTCCCCGGGTGAGATCAAGAATTCCTACTTTTCTGCCTTTTTCGATCTCCTTTGCGATGGTTGCCGAGCAACTCAGTTCTACATCATCGGGATGTGCCCCTATTGCCAGTATATCTAATTTCATGCTTGGTCTGTGAGTTTTAATTTCCGCACAAAAATACGGATTTAGATCCTGAGGTCCACCATATCCTTTCGGGTCTCTTCCAGCGCCTGTTCAATATCGGCAATGAGATCTTCGGGTTCTTCTATTCCCACTGAGAAACGCAACAGCCCGTCCTTTATCCCCTGCTCTTCCCGTTCTTCGGGTGTAAGTAGCGCATGAGAAGTTTTTGTTGGAGACAGAATGGTAGATTCCACGCCTGCCAGGCTCATGGACGGTTTGATCAATTTAAGGTACTTCATAAAAACTGCCGCATCAAGTTCCTTCAGTTCAAAAGACATCATTCCCCCGAAGCCTTTCATCTGCTGTTTGGCCAGTTCATGTTCGGGATGCGATTCAAGCCCCGGGTAATACACTTTTTCCACCAGCTCATGCTGCTCAAGAAATTCAGCCAGTTTTTGAGCATTGGCGTTCTGGGCCTTCACCCGTAAGCCCATGGTCTTAATACTTCGTTCCAGCAACCACACGGTGTAATCGCTAAGGCTTCCGCCAAAATTCTTCGCCATTTGGAAGATGGTATCGATCTTCTCTTCCGAAGAAATTACAGTTCCCGCAAGTATATCGCTATGCCCGCCCATGTATTTGGTGGCCGAATGTATCACCACATCAATCCCCAGGTCAATGGGATTTTGATTAACGGGCGAAGCGAAAGTATTATCGATCATGCTCACCAGCCCGTGTTTTTTGGCTATTCCCGCTACTGCTTTAATATCGGTTATGGTGAGTAAGGGATTCGACGGAGTTTCGATATAGATGACTTTGGTGTTCTTCCTGATCTCTTTTTCAAAAGCTTCCGCAGAAAGATCCTTCGCAAAACTAAATTCGATCCCGAATTTTTTAAACTCCTCAACCACCAGGTTACTGGTGCCGCCATAAAGCGTTTTTTGCAGCACCACATGATCTCCTTTGTGTAAAAACGCCATAAGAGATGTACTCACTGCCGCCATACCACTTCCAAAAATTAGGGCTGCCTCCCCATGTTCCAGGGCAGCCATTTTTTTTGCAAGCGCCTGTTGGTTGGGGGTATTGAAATAACGCGGGTAACGTTTCTCGTCGACATCGTCAAACGCATAAGAAGTAGACATATACAACGGGGACACTGCTCCTTTGAACTCTTTGTCCTCCAGCTCGCCGGCATGGGCGCAAAGCGTGTTGATTCCCTGGGATCTTTTGACCATAAAACAATTGAATTTTTATTTTCACTAAGTTACTAAGAATAATCGAAAAGAAAACGGGGACTTCTTCCAGTAGAAGGTCTAATTTCAAAGCTTTTCTCTTCGGAAATATCCAATTTCCTGACCACTTTTTTATCTTTACCCTATGAAATTACTATTCAAGAACATCAAACAGCTGCTCCAGATAAGGGACAGCGGAACTATAAGCCTGAAAGGCAAAGAGATGAAAGAACTCCCAAAGCTGGACAACGCCTGGCTCCTGGTAGAAGACGGAAAAATTGCCGACTTCGGAAAAATGGAGGAAATTCCAACTTTTGAGGAAGTGGAAACAGTTGAAGCCTCCGGAAAGATCCTGCTGCCCGGCTGGGTCGATTCTCACACGCACCTTGTCTATGCGGGAAACCGGGAACAGGAGTTCGTGGACCGCATTAATGGTCTCACCTACGAAGAGATCGCCAATAAAGGCGGCGGAATACTAAACTCTGCTAAAAAACTCCAGGAAACTTCAGAAGAGGAACTATATGTCCAATCTGCCCGAAGGCTGGAAGAGGTCATGAAAATGGGTACCACGGCTATCGAGATCAAATCTGGTTACGGCCTTACGACCAAAGCCGAACTCAAGATGCTGCGGGTGATCAAAAAGTTAAAGGAAAATTACCCTATCGCCATCAAAGCTACCTTTCTGGGAGCTCACGCCGTGCCTAAGGAATACAAGGAGAACAAAGAGGCCTATCTCGACCTGTTGGTCAATGAAATGATGCCGAAGATCGCCGAAGAAAAACTGGCCGAATACGTGGACATCTTCTGCGAAAAGGGCTATTTCACGGTAGAGGATACTCATAAGATCCTTTCCGCAGGGAAAAAACACAACCTCATCCCCAAGATCCACGTAAACCAGTTCAACTCTATTGGTGGGATCCAGGCCGGGGTGGAACACGACGCCCTTTCTGTCGACCACCTGGAAGTGGTAAACCCTGAAGATATTGAAGCCCTTAAGGGCAGCAGGACCATGCCGGTAGCACTTCCCTCCTGCTCGCTTTTCTTAGGCATACCTTATACCCCGGCACGTGAGATCATCGATGCCGATCTACCGCTTGCCCTGGCCACAGATTATAATCCCGGGAGCACACCCAGCGGAAATATGAACCTGGTGGTTTCCCTGGCCTGCATCAAGATGAAAATGAACCCTGAGGAAGCCATTAATGCCGCCACGGTCAATGCCGCATACGCGATGGGCCTTAGCGAGACTCACGGAAGCATTACGAAAGGAAAGTCCGCGAATTTCATTTTGACCGAAAAGATCCCTTCCTATGGATTTTTACCTTATTCCTTTGGGGCCAATCATATTGATTCGGTTTATATCAACGGAAAAAAGATCTAAATGCAGGACGTAAAAATCTATTCTGAAAAACATCTTTCTCAATACCTTTCCCGCCGAAAAGGGGAAACCAAGTTGGGTGAAAAAGTTGGGTTTTTAGGAGCTTCACAAGAGCTTTCAGAAAGCACGGCGGAATTTGTCATTTTTGGGATCCCTGAAGATATTGGCGTTCGGGCAAACCATGGAAAGCCGGGAACTTCCAATGCATGGCAGGCTTTTTTGAGCGCATTTTTAAATGTGCAGCAAAACCGTTTTCTTGATTGCGGAAAGATCCTGCTCCTGGGAGAGATAGATACTTCCGAAGAGATGCAAAAAGCCGCCAACATTGATGAATCTGACCCTAATTACTACCAAAAACTGGGAGATCATACCGAAAAAGTGGATGAAAAGGTGAGCGCAGTGGTCAAAAAGATCATTGCCGCCGGGAAGATCCCGCTCATCATTGGAGGCGGGCACAACAATGCCTACGGAAACCTCAAAGGTGCTTCCGAAGCGTTTGAGAGACCGGTAAACGCCCTGAATATCGATGCCCACACCGATCTTAGAACGACAGATTACCGTCATAGTGGCAATGGCTTCAGTTATGCCATCAAAAAGGGCTTTTTGAATCGGTATTCCGTCTTTGGATTGCACCAGAATTATACCCCGGAATATATCTTTCAGGAAATGGATAATTCCGAAGCTATTCATTACAGCCTTTTTGAAGATCTTCAAAAAGATGATCTAAACTTCCATTTCCAAAAGAACCTCGACTTCGTAAAAGAAGAAAAATTCGGGCTGGAAGTGGATTGCGATGCAATAGCCGGTTTTCCCAGCAGTGCCGTTTCCCCCACCGGCTTTTGCCTGAATGAGGTGCGGGAATTTGTTCGGGAATCGGCCAATGAAAAAAATTGTTGTTATCTTCATATTTGTGAGGCAATTTCCAGGAACGACTTTGCAACGGGAAAAGCGATTAGTTTTCTGGTAACCGACTTCTTAAAAGCTAGATCATAGAATGGAAGAAACTGTTATAGGTTACATCAAACCGGTAGCCCTGGGAATAGAAGTGGTGGGGATACTTACCATGGTATTTGGAGCTCTCCTGGCGGTTTGGCGGTATTTCAATAATCTGCACCAGGAAGGCAGTACTTATAGAACTTTTAGGCATGACCTGGGAAAAGCCATCCTACTTGGCCTCGAATTTTTAGTGGCAGGAGACATCATTGCTACCGTTACTATGGATCCTACCATGGACCAGGTACTGGTGCTGGCAGTAATTGTTGTGATAAGAACCTTCCTGAGTTTATCTTTGCAGGTAGAACTGGAGGGAAAATGGCCCTGGCAGAAAAAAGAAATCGGCTCCTAACATGAACATCATCCCATTCGAAGCGCAATACGCGAAAGATTTCAAGCAACTCAATATCGCCTGGCTTGAAAAATATTTTTGGGTAGAGCCCCACGACGAAGAGGTGCTGGGAAAACCCGAAAAATACATTATTAAACCCGGCGGCCAGATCTTCCTGGTTAAAGAAGGTAATGATATTATTGGCACAGTGGCCCTGATGAAGATCGAAGACAACATCTTTGAACTAACCAAAATGGCTGTAACTCCCGCCGCACAGGGAAAAAGTGTTGGTCAAAAATTGATGGTCCACACCCTGGAGTATGCCAGGAAACAGGGTTGGCAGAAACTGATCATTTATTCCAACCGAAAACTGGAAAATGCCATTCATATTTATAAGAAGTTTGGGTTTAAAGAAATTCCCATTGAAGGGAATAATCCTTATGCCCGAGGAGACATCAAAATGGAGCTGCTGCTTTCCTAAAATTCTATTAATTAGGTGGCAAAAAGCGTTGTTTTTGTTTAGTTTTAGGCAAAACGATGCTATTATGAGACACATTTTAACTGTAATTTTCTGCAGCGCACTATTTTTCGGCTGTAAATCTGAAAAAGAAGAAAATAGAGAAGTTACCGCTGAAGAAGCGGTAGTCACAGAGCAAAAGGAACCTTCCGCAGAACAAAACCTGCCAGAGATCAATCCCGTGTCACATGCCACGGCCGTGATCAATTGGGATGACACCACCATTTATGTGGATCCAGTGGGAGGTGCTGAAGCATTTGAAGGAATGAATAAGGCTCACCTGGTTTTGATCACAGATATTCACGGCGACCATATGGATGCCGAAACCCTGGAAGCCCTCAACCTGGGAGATACAAAAATTATTGTTCCCCAGGCCGTGAAAGACGAATTACCCGCTTCACTGGAAAAGAACCTTATGGTCATGAACAATGGCGAAACTATTGATCAGCAGGGACTCTCGATCAAAGCCATCCCCATGTACAACCTGAGGGAAGAAGCCAAACAATTCCATCCTAAAGGTCGCGGTAATGGCTATGTGCTCGAAAAGAACGGGCAGCGGCTGTATATAGCGGGAGATACTGAAGACATTCCGGAAATGAGAAACCTGGAGGATATCGATATCGCATTGATCCCCATGAATCTTCCCTACACCATGACCGTGGAAAAAGCGGCAGATGCAGTAGTGGAATTCGCTCCAAGAAAAGTGTATCCCTACCACTTCCGCGGAAAAGACGGGAAATCTGACGTGCAGAAGTTCAAACAGCTGGTCAATGAGGGGAATCAAGATATCGAAGTAATCCTGGCCAACTGGTATCCTGGTGACACTCAAGAGTAATAAAATTTCCAAATATGAATTGAAGACCCGCTAACACAGCGGGTTTTTTATGTTCAGACTCTGAAACTTTCCGTAACTTTATTTAGTAAGCCGTACCACAATGAGGAATTTCTACACTCGAATCTATTCTTACTACCGGAACATAAAGGATAAGATCGCCTTTTACCCCTCCCTCTTCGCAATTTCAGGCGTTTTATTTGCCTTTTTGATGATGTACCTGGAGAACAGAGGCATTTCACGTTACCTTGTAGATAATGTCCCGGTTCTTGTGGTCAATAACGGGGATACGGCCCTTACTATCTTAAGCGCGTGCATAACCGGTCTCATCTCGATGATGGTCTTTAGTTTTTCTATGGTTATGATCCTCCTTAACCAGGCTTCTTCTAACTATTCCCCCCGGCTGTTGCCCGGCCTTATTTCAGATCGCAATCACCAAATGATACTGGGCATATACCTCTCCAGTATCCTCTATTGTATATTCATCCTTTTCTCCATTCAGCCTACAGGAGACAAATACCAGATCCCCGGCTTCTCGGTGTTACTTGGGATCCTCTTTACAGTTAGCTGCATCTATGCCTTCATCTATTTTATTCATAATATTTCGCAGAACATTCAGATCACTTATATTCTCGACAAGACCTTTCTCTCGGCTAAATCTATGCTGAGTAAATTATTGGAGCACGAAAACGATCTAAATACCAGCTTTCCTGATACCTGCGAATGGCACGAATACCACACTGAAAAAAATGGGTATTTCCAGGATTTCTCTAACGAATATCTTTTGAATTTCTGCAAGGAAAAAGACGTACAGATACATATCCTGCCCGTTAAGGGAATGTTCGTTTTAGAAGGAATTCCTGTGTTCAAGTGCAGTAAAGAACTTACTGAGGAGGAAGTAAAGAACCTTTTGGCAAGGTTCCATTTTTCCCGGGCTGAACTGGCTTCTGATAATTATGTTTTGGCCTTTAAACAGATAACCGAAGTGATCGTAAAGGCCATGTCACCGGGTATCAATGACCCCGGAACTGCCCTTAATGCCATAGATTATTTGACCGAGTTGCTGCAGCTAAGAATGCGCAAAGCCGATGAAACCTTTATCTCTGACGACAACAAGAATTACATTAAAGTGAGGAGCGTCAATTTTGATGAGCTGCTTTATAATGTTATGGCTGCTATTCGCACCTATTGCAAACAGGATATCATAGTGGTACAAAAGTTAGGCACCATGTTCTATTACCTGAAGACACAGGAAGTTCAAAATGACGATTTTTTCCAAGCGCTCGACCGGGAAGCAGAAAGAATGCTGGAAGATGCCCAGGCGGTGTTGGATAACAGGACAGACCTCGAGGTGCTTAGCCGAATTTCAAACAAGCTGGATTTACGTTCTGAGAAATGAAAACTGCCCGAAAAATTTAATTTCCGGGCAGTAAGTTATTAGATTGCGGATAGAATAAACTACCTAACCAGCTTCTTGTATTTGATCCTCTTAGGGGTGATATCCCCGCCCAGTCTCTTTTTCTTGTTCTCTTCGTACTCAGAGAAGCTACCTTCAAAGAAATACACTTCAGAATTTCCTTCAAACGCCAGGATGTGGGTACAAACCCGATCCATGAACCACCGGTCGTGGGAGATGATCACCGCACAACCCGCGAAATTCTCAAGTCCTTCTTCCAGGGCCCGCAAGGTATTTACATCAAGGTCGTTTGTTGGCTCATCCAGCAACAGAACATTTCCTTCTTCCTTCAGCGTCATGGCCAGGTGTAGTCGGTTTCTTTCTCCTCCCGAAAGTTTACTGACTTTTTTATTCTGCTCACTTCCGCTGAAATTGAACCGGCTTAAATAGGCACGCGAATTTACCTGCCGGCCACCCATCATGATAAGCTCCTGCTCATCACTGAAATTCTGCCAAATGGTTTTTTCCGGGTCAATATTAGAGTGGCTTTGATCCACGTAAGCGATCTTTGCGGTCTCCCCTACTTCAAACGTTCCTTTATCTGGCTTTTCTTCGCCCATGATCATCTTGAAAATGGTCGTTTTCCCTGCCCCGTTAGGACCAATGATCCCTACAATTCCTGCTTGTGGCAGTTTAAAGTTCAGGTTGTCATATAACAATTTATCTCCAAAGGCTTTAGCAACGCCCTTTGCTTCTATCACATTTGTTCCCAAACGCGGCCCGTTAGGAATATAGATCTCCAGCTGTTCATCCATCTTTTTCTGGTCCTGGCTCATTAACTTATCATAGTTGTTGAGTCGAGCCTTTTGCTTGGCATGTCGGCCTTTTGGCGCCATTCTGGACCACTCCAGCTCTCGTTCCAAAGTCTTTTGGCGCTTGCTGGCCTGTTTTTGCTCCTGTGCCAGGCGTTTGGCCTTTTGGTCAAGCCAGGAAGAATAATTCCCTTTCCACGGAATACCTTCACCTCTGTCCAGCTCCAGGATCCATCCCGCTACATTGTCCAGGAAGTAACGGTCGTGGGTCACAGCGATAACCGTTCCTTTATATTGCTGCAGGTGATGCTCCAGCCACAGTACAGATTCTGCATCCAGGTGGTTGGTAGGTTCATCCAGTAACAATACATCTGGCTCCTGAAGCAATAAGCGACAAAGCGCGACTCTTCTTCTTTCTCCTCCCGAGAGCACTGCTATCTTCTTATCGGGCTCTGGCGTGCGCAGGGCATCCATGGCGATCTCCAGTTTGGTATCCAGTTCCCAGGCGTTGCTGGCATCGATCTTATCCTGCAGTTCTGCCTGCTTGTCCATCAATTTCTGCATCTTTTCAGCATCTTCATAGACTTCAGGTAAACCAAACATGTCATTGATCTTGTTATATTCTTCCAGAATTGCAACAGTCTCTGCCGCACCTTCCTTCACCACTTCAAGTACGGTTTTGTCTTCATCCAATTTTGGCTCCTGTTCAAGGTATCCAACAGAATAGCCCGGAGCGAATACCACGTCTCCCTGGTAGTTCTTTTCCTCACCTGCAATAATTCTCAAAAGAGTCGATTTACCCGAACCGTTCAGTCCCAGGATCCCGATCTTCGCGCCGTAGAAAAAGCTCAAATAAATGTTCTTTAGAACAGGAGTATTTGCTCCCTGGTAGGTTTTGGTCAACCCACTCATGGAGAAAATCACTTTCTTATCATCTGCCATAAATAATGTGTTTAATAGGTATTTATCCTGAAGGTCATTAGATTAGACTTGCCTTTCCGGATTTTTGATAAAGGCAAATATCATAATTTTACCGCTCATATTTGCTCCGGAATGTCGAAAATTTAAGAGGAATGCAATCCCAGGTGCCTTAGCAGGATCAAAAGCTGCCCGGTGTGATAGGAAGTATGTTCGATCACCAACAAGATTTCCCTTAAGTACGAATGGTTTTGAGAAGAGGGCACATGATGTGAAAGTTCCATTTCTGAAGATAAAATAAGCTTTTCAAGTTCCTTCCTTTCTGCAATGTATTCCTTTTTCACCTTTTCCCATACGGCTTCATTTTCAGGAGCATTATTTTTTGGCCAATAATTATCAGGCCATTTGGGAGCAGAATAATCACTTTGGGTACAGTATTCTAAAATGTCTTTTTGAGTGAACCTTATATGACAGAATATTTCATAAAATGAGTAGGGAAGGCCGGCCGGTCTTTTCCCCAGATCAGAAAAAGGAATTTTTTTCAGCAATTCATCTATTGGCATAAAAGCTTCGCCACCCCTGAGGTGAAACACTAATTGTTCTTTAAGCTTCATACAGGTTTTCATTTCATCTATTTTTTATTGAAAATTAACCATTAATGGGTATTGTGCACTTTCTTCTCTAAAGATAAATTTATCTCCTCATTTAAAATCAATTCTAAAAACTAAATATGAAAAGATTTAAATTTTCATTTTTTGCCCTTGCTTCTTCCCTATTGATGCTTGCATCTCCGCACTCAGCAACAGCCCAGAAACAAATTGACACCCAATTTGAAAGAGATTATAAAGTGCGGCCTGTACGACTGGGAGTAAAATTAGGTTTCCCTAATTTGGTTGGAGGAAATCTGGAATACGTCACTCCTCTATTGAATGACAAACTTGCGGTAAACCTTGACTATTCGTTGATCAAGTCTGACTGGTTCATGTCTGAGGAAGAAAATGATACCGAAACTACTAATCTGGATTTTACTTACCTGGAAGCCGGTTTTAACTATTACTTCTTTAAATCCGGAAAAGGTCTCTATGCAGGATTGAGCTACAACAATATGAAATTTGAGGGACAAACAAGCGTCGAAGCAGAAGATGGCAGAGAGGGAACGGGGTTTATTGACTATAACCACAATTCCATCAATATTAAATTGGGAGCAAAACTGGGAGGCCTGTTTTACTTCCGCCCAGAAATAGGGTATTCCTTTTCCTCCTTACCCAAAACTTTTGATTATGAGGTAAACTATGGTGATGATACGACCGAAAAAGAAACTTATGATTTTAGTGAAGAATTAGCTTCTGCCGACTTTCTTTTTAAGGGATTGATGGCCAATATAGGTTTTGGTTTTGCGTTCTGAAACGCTCAATTTTAACCACTTTAAAAAAAGGGCTAAAGGTTTTCATCTTTAGCCCTTTTTTTAGTAAATCATTTCTCCCATGATTGTTAAACCTGTCTTCGGTAACCTTACACCCTTCCTTTTAAAGCATTGAAAGCCCAGGACATGACAAAAAATCCTATCCCTACGGTAGAGAATCCTATAGCGTAATCGCGGTATTTAAGCACCCCGAGCAGCACCAGGGCAATTCCTATTAAAAGCGTACAAAACGAAGCCCAGGCAAAAATTCCATTTTTATTCATTCCCATTTTGGTCGTAATTAGTTGATTATAAGTTACAGAAAATCTTTGAAGAAACCATTTCAGATTTTCACGGGCGCAAATGTAAGTAAGTCATTGCGGGTCATTCCTAACAAATATCAGGTTTTTAATCATTTTTGAAAAGATGGATAGTACGGTCGGTTTTTGTATTTTAGCAACCGTTCAAAAAAAATCGGCTGGTAAAAAGCTATTTTTTACGACCTTTTCAAAAATACAAAAGAATTAATCAACCTGATGGATATCCAATTTAACAAGAACGAAGACCATAATAAACTTTTAGTTTCAGATCTAAAAAGCAAACTTAAGAAGGTGTACCTGGGAGGAGGTGAAAAACGCATTGAAAAACATCACGCCAAAGGAAAAATGACTGCACGGGAGCGTGTTGATTATTTACTTGACACCCCCGAAACCGCTATTGAAATAGGAGCCTTTGCAGGTGAGGGAATGTACGAGGAGCATGGCGGATGTCCCGGCGGCGGTGTCGTGGTAAAGATTGGAAAAGTAGCCGATAAGCAATGTATCATAGTAGCCAATGATGCCACTGTGAAAGCGGGGGCCTGGTTTCCTATCACCGCGAAAAAGAACCTTAGGGCACAGGAGATCTCCATCGAGAATAAGCTGCCAATCATATACCTCGTAGATTCGGCCGGGGTTTACCTGCCCATGCAGGATGAAATTTTTCCCGATAAAGAACACTTCGGAAGGGTGTTTAGAAATAACGCGATCATGAGCAGCATGGGGATCACCCAGATCTCTGCGGTTATGGGAAGTTGTGTTGCCGGCGGGGCGTACCTGCCTATTATGAGTGATGAAGCTTTGATCGTTGATAAAACCGGAAGCATCTTTCTCGCCGGAAGCTACCTGGTAAAGGCAGCCATTGGAGAGTCCATTGACAATGAAACCCTGGGAGGAGCTACCACCCACAGCGAAATTAGCGGGGTAACCGACTATAAAGCCAAAGATGACAAAGATGCCCTGGATACCATTCGCGGACTCATGGACAAGATCGGTGATTTTGACAAGGCAGGTTATAACCGGAAAACTCCGAAAAAACCGGCCAAAGACCCTAAGGATATCTACGGAATACTTCCAAAGCTGCGACATGAGCAGTACGATATGCGAGAGATCATCGCCAGGTTGGTAGATGATTCAGAATTTCAGGAATATAAAGAAGGATACGGCCAAACCATCATTACTGCCTATGCGCGTATAGATGGGTGGGCCGTTGGGATAGTGGCCAACCAGCGTAAGATCGTGAAAAACGCTAAAAAGGAAATGCAGTTTGGAGGCGTGATCTATTCCGACTCTGCCGATAAAGCCACCCGTTTTATCGCGAATTGCAACCAAAAGAAAATTCCGCTGGTATTCCTGCAGGACGTTACCGGATTTATGGTGGGCAGCAAAAGTGAACATGGGGGTATTATCAAGGACGGGGCTAAAATGGTAAATGCCGTGAGTAATTCCGTAGTACCAAAATTCACCGTTATTATAGGAAATTCCTACGGTGCAGGAAACTACGCCATGTGCGGAAAAGCCTATGACCCACGCCTTATTTTTGCCTGGCCAAGTGCCGAACTTGCCGTAATGGGTGGAACCCAGGCCGCGAAGGTACTGGCGCAAATAGAAACCGCTTCCCTGGAGAAAAAAGGGGAGAAAGTAGATGCCGAAAAGGAAAAAGAGGTCTTTGAGCAGATCAAGGCACGCTATGATAAACAAACCTCAGCCTATTACGCCGCTGCTCATTTATGGACAGATGCTGTAATAGATCCTTTGGACACCCGTAAATGGATCTCCACCGGGATCGAAGCTGCCAACCACGCCCCTATTGAAAAAGATTTTAATTTA
The DNA here is from genome assembly GCA_964627595.1 of uncultured Flavobacteriaceae bacterium. Taxonomy (GTDB): domain Bacteria; phylum Bacteroidota; class Bacteroidia; order Flavobacteriales; family Flavobacteriaceae; genus Salinimicrobium. The sequence continues at coordinate 12,947 of CAZVKA010000037.1, forward strand.
GGAGTGATCCAAACATAAATGATCAATACGTAAGCCTGCAAAAATGCGATATTTTATTGCTCTATTTTTTTTAGCCCTGTTTAACCTGCAACCTGTCACAGGCCAGGTAGTGACTCAAAAGAGAACCTTTACCGAGGCAGATACCCTGCGAGGTTCATTGAGACCTGAAAGGAACTTTGATGTTCTTAAATATCACCTCAACGTAAAAGTACAGCCTGAAGAAAGATATATTTCGGGCTATAATACCATCACTTTTAAGGCTAAAGAAGATCTCCCGGTAATGCAGATTGACCTTTTCGAAAACATGCAGGTGGACTCTATTGTGTATGGAGGTGAGAAAATGGATTTCAAACGGAAGTTTAATGCGGTCTTTATAGAAATGGTTCCCAGCGTTAGCAAAGGAAATGTTGCCTCCCTGCAGTTCTTCTACTCAGGAAATCCCGTGGTGGCCCAAAATGCCCCCTGGGATGGTGGATTCGTATTTGACCGGGATGAGGAAGGAAATCCATGGATCGCGGTGGCCGTACAGGGCACAGGTGCCAGCCTGTGGTACCCCAACAAAGACCACCAAAGCGACGAACCCGAAGAAGTTTTATTAGAGGTTGCCGTACCAAATGATCTTATGAACGTCTCCAACGGAAGGTTCCTGGGGAAGGAGCCGCTGGAAAATGGATATACGCAGTGGAACTGGAAGGTAATTTCCCCCATCAATAATTATAACATTGTACTCAATATTGGAAATTACCTTCATTTCAGCGACCGGTATAAAGATCTTGACCTGGACTATTATGTACTGCCATACAACCTGGAAAAAGCTAAAAAACAGTTTGCAGAAGTAAAGCTTATGATGGACTGTTTTTATGAGAAGTTTGGAGCCTATCCCTTCGAAAAAGACGGATTTAAACTTGTGGAGACGCCATACCTGGGTATGGAACACCAGAGTGCTGTCGCTTATGGAAATAAATATAAAATGGGCTATTTGGGGAATGACCTCAGCGGTACCGGGATTGGCTTAAAATGGGATTTTATCATCATTCATGAAACGGGACACGAATGGTTCGGGAACAGCATCACCGCGGCAGACATTGCAGATATGTGGATCCACGAAGGATTCACCAGCTATTCTGAAGCAGTTTACATTGAATGCCGCTGGGGAAAAGAAGAAGCTTTGGAGTATCTTAAAGGGGTCCGCTCCAGCATTGGGAACAGAACACCCATAATAGGTCAGTATGGGGTTAACAGTGAAGGTTCGGGGGACATGTACTTTAAAGGAGCCAATTTGCTCAATACTATAAGAAGCATATATAATAATGATGAACTTTGGTGGAAGACCTTAAAGGATTATACTGAAACTTACCGCCACCAGATCATAACTACCCAAATCACCGAAGATTTCTTTAACAAAGCAACTCCCGTCAACCTGCAGCCGGTTTTTGACCAGTACCTGCGGCACTCCAGTATTCCGGAGCTTCAAATCAAGAAGCAGGAAAATAACTTTCAATACCGGTGGATAGCAGATGTGCAGAATTTCACCATGCCTGTAGATGTTTTCATCAACGGGAATGAAGTACGCTTATTCGCTACAGAAAACTGGCAGAAACATCCCGAACAAGGCGAGATAAGTCTCAATGAGAAAGAGTTTTATGTAGATTTTTCGATTAAAGAATAATTGCTTAAACTCTCACCAGGTAAAAACCGGGCTCCGACAGCGAGTATTTTATTAATTTTCAGTAACTTATAGCAATGAAAAACTTTAGGTTATGATGACGATAAAATCACTTAATAAGTGGGCAAACTCGCACACCTATTATCCGCTGGACCTGTTAAGAGTAGCTTTGGGAATCTTTTTCTTCATAAAAGGCTTGCAATTCATTTCTCAAACTCACATGTTGACTGAACTTATCTCACCCCTAAAAGGTTATGGAGGAGTAATGCTCATGGTGCATTATGTTGCACCCGTTCATTTGGTTGGGGGAATTTTAATTGCGGCAGGCTTACTTACCCGTTGGTCACTGGTGGCACAGCTGCCCATTCTTCTTGGTGCCATTGCGATCAATTTTGCGGGAGTGATGGATGTGGGAAATCTCATCCTGGCTATTGTAGTACTGGCGGTGACCGTATTCTTTATTTATTACGGTTCAGGTAAACATTCGCTAGATTATTATTTTAAGATGCAATCCTGATATTTTTAAGGTGCAGGTGATATAGATCAGGTCATCCTGCTTTTGAGGGTATTGACGCGATGTATCTTGCCGTTTGGCGTTTCTTCGAATTTCTCGACGAAGTAGATCTTCTTCGGAATTTCATACTTTCCTAATTTACGACAGCCTTTGATCTCCCGTTCCAGGTTTTTTAAAGCAGTTTCAGAAAAGTCACTTTCCACCATCAGGATAAGTTTTTCTCCAAGTGCAGGATCTGGAAGGGAACTTATGAAAAATCGATGTGCTATGATTGGTGCCAGCTTCGCTTCGATCTCCTCAGGATGTAATTTGATCCCGCCGGAATTGATCACATTATCATAACGCCCTTTCCAGATAAATGTTCGGGGCGTAAGGATCTCCACCACATCATTGGTGATGATCTGCTCATCGGCTACCTGAGGGGCTTTGATGACCAGGCACTCCCTGTCATCAACAGAAATACTTACATTAGGAAGAACCTCAAAAGGAATAGGATCCTGTTTGATTTTCTTAGGATTGATCCTGCGTGCAGCGATGTGCGTCACCGTCTCTGTCATTCCATAGGTTTCATAAACTTCTGTAGCGATGCCCTGCACCAGGTCCTTTTGATTTGAAGAAACAGCTCCCCCTCCAACAATAAGCTTTTTAATAAGGTGCAGCCTGCTCAGGGAATTATCCAGTTGAAAAGGCGTCATGGCACAAAAATCATAGATCTTGAAGACCCTGTCCAGCGGATTGGCCTTGGGAAGCACAAGATCCAGATGCCATCCCAGGACCATGGCCCTGACCAACATCATCTTACCGGCAATAAAATTTGAAGGAAGACAATGTAAGGCGGTTGTACCAGCAGGAAGATCAAAGAACCTGCCGGTGGCCTTGGCACTATTGATCATAAATTCCTTCCTGATCCTTATCTTCTTTGGAGTGCCCGTAGAACCCGAGGTCTTCACCTCTACGTAATCCTTTTCATTGAGCCAGTCGAGCAGAAAATTTCCGGTCTGTCCTTCGTAGGGTTCTCCTTCTTTGATAAGGCTATAAGCTACAGAAGATAATTCATCATTGCTGTAGTACAGTTTATTCAGCCTAAAAGATGGATGTGTTTGTGGAAGACGAAATTTTTTTAGCATAACTTTAAATGAAGTTTAACTTCTCAAAAACATTAAAGTTACCAAAATGCCAATTAAAACTAAATTTCTTCAGAATATTTTAAGGTTTCGGGCGGGTTTACTCTTCCAAACAACTTTTCCTTCCAGTTGGTCCAGCGATAGGTTTTTGCCATAAGGAACAGGAAAATAGGATAAACGATCAACACCGGAAGGATGATGTCAAAACCGGCTGTAGGTTCAGAGATATCTTTTAAAACTGAATGGGTTTGGAAAGCTGTCCAGTCGGCAGTGATCAACAGTGCCCCCACGAGGTTATTTCCGAAGTGAAAACCCAGAGCCAGTTCCAGGCCTTCATCCATAAGAGTCATGATTCCCAGCAGCAAACCGGTCCCAATGTAATAGACCATGATGATATACCCCAGTTTTTCAACCTCGGGGTTCCAAAGATGCAAACTTCCAAAAAGCACAGAGGTAGTAATGAGCGGAAACCACCGGTTCCTGGTCAAAACCCCTAATCCCTGTAGGAGGTAACCCCGAAAAAGGTATTCTTCAAAGCTCGTTTGCAGGGGCACCATTACCACTGCAATCAAAGCCAGAATCACAAATGGAACCAGCTTGAAATTCCATACAAAATCTTCAGGCCTCAGGTTGTAATCGATCATAGTAGCCACAATGGTGAACATGGCCACTAATCCAAACCCAAAGAAGAACCTTCCCCAGTCCATTTTCTTCCGGGAGGTGGTCGCTTCAATAATAGGTTGCTGATGCAAGAGACGGATCACCAGAAACAACGCCCCTAGCCCCACCGCAAACATGAGCAGCAATAAAAAGAAAGCGAGGTTAGAGTCCAGTACCTGTAACACCTGCATCATATCCTCCTGCTCTGTCATGGTGAAGATCTCTGGTCCCATTTCAAAGAGAATGGCAGCCATTAAGGGTAAGCCTCCAATGATCTGCCACGCAAGGAATACAATGATCATCCCAATTAAATACCGCCACCAGTCTGTTTTTGCTTTAAAAGCCTGTTCTATAAACATTTTTTCTATAGGTTAAATTTCCAATTCTTTTGAGGTTCGTACCACAATTTTCCATCTTTTACTTCAAGGGGAGAGTCGAAATTATTGGTGTATAATCCTCCTGTACCTAATCCCTGGGGCATCTTATTGTTAAGTTCATATGTGAACTGAGCGATCGCGTTAAGACCCACATTGCTTTCAAGCGCACTGGTGATCCACCAGCCCGTATGCCTCGTATTTACCAAATCAATCCACTCCTGGGTTCCTCTAAAACCTCCTATCAAGCTGGGTTTAAAAATGAGGTATTGAGGATTGATAGTTTGTAACAGTTCCTGCTTCTTTGTTACAGTAGTCACCCCTATTAATTCTTCATCAAGTGCGATAGGTAAAGGTGTTTTTTCACAGAGGGCAGCCATTTCCTGTGTTTGTCCTTGTTTAATAGGTTGTTCTATGCTGTGCAGCTGCAATTCACTCAGTCTTTTAAGCTTCTCCATTGCTTCAGCCGGAGAAAATGCTCCATTGGCATCAACCCTGATTTCCATTTCTTCAGAAGAGAATTCATTGCGAATGTAGCGCAGCAAGTTCATTTCTGTTTCAAAATCTATCGCACCAATTTTCAGCTTGATACACCTGAAGCCTTGCTGTATCTTCTCCACAATCTGCTCCTTCATGAAAGATTCTTCGCCCATCCATACCAGTCCGTTTATTGGGATGGCGGCATTTCCGGAGGTAAATTCCGAAGGAAAAAGAAGAAATGGGTTTTGCGCCTCCAAGGAGCGGAATGCCATTTCTACTCCAAATTGAATACTTGGGTAGTCCCGTAAATCCTCCCAAAGCCTTGTCGGACCCAGATCGATATTCTCACAGACCCACTCCATTTTGTCCTGATAATTTGGCCGGTCATCAAAACTAAGGGAGCGCAAAATTCCGCACTCCCCAATTCCTCTTTTCCTGTCCTTTTCAAGCATCAGGAACCATGTTTCCTTTTGGGTCATCACGCCGCGTGAAGTACCGCTGGGGCGTTTGAAGTCTAAAATATATTTTTGATAAGAAGCTTTCATGTAGGGGGAGTGGTTTTCTTAGCTATAGCTCAATACTTTCTCCAATCTCGAGCAGCATTAAGTCTTTTCCTTTTTCGTAAAACTTCCGCTTTGCCTCCTCGTGATCAATTTCAATAAAACCAAATGTATCATAGTGACAGCCCAGAACTTTATCGCATTGTACAAAATCACTGGCGATTATGGCATCGTCAACCCCCATGGTAAAATTATCGCCAATAGGTAAGATAGCAAGGTCAAGTTTCGTTTGCATGGGAATAAGTTTCATATCCATAGTTACGGCTGTATCCCCGGCTATATAAATATTCTTATGCTCCCCCTCAATAACAAAGCCTCCGGGTTGCCCGCCGTAGCTGCCATCTGGAAAAGAACTGGTGTGAATGGCATTCACATACTTGAGGTTTCCAAATTCAAAGCTCCAGTTCCCGCCATGATTCATGGGATGAACCTCCAAACCTTTATTTTCATAGTGGGTCGCGATCTCAAAATTACTAACGATCACTGCCCCGGTCCTTTTTGCAATAGCTTCAGCATCCAGGGTGTGGTCCTGGTGCGCATGGGTGAGCAGAATGTAATCGGCCTTGAGGTTTTCTATATCTACTTTTCCTTTTAATTTTTCATTTCCCGTAATGAAAGGATCAACCAGGATGTGTATCCCCTTGATCTCAATTCCAAATGTACTGTGAGCGTAATGAGTAATTTTCATGGTTGTTATCTTTTAAAGACAAATTACAAAAAAGATCCTGTTTTAGTTAATGTCCCTGCCATAGACTTAAAGCACCTGGCCCAATCCAAAAAGTATAGCGAGTAAAAAAGTACTTAGCGCCAGTTTCTTTAGTTCAGGATCCAGTAACTCTGGATTCTCGTTCTCCATCACTCTTTTGAGATGTCTTAACAGAGGAATGAAAGCAAAGAAATAAAGGAGGTCATCTATCCCTGTAAAAGTGAGTGCTGAAAACATTACGATGGAAAAAACCGCAGCCAGGATAAGCACGTAGTGATACTGTTTTGCTTTTGAAGCTCCTATTTTAACCACCAGAGTGAGTTTACCGGCCTTTGCATCTGAATTCCTGTCGCGCATATTGTTGAGATTTAATACCCCCGCACTTAAGAAACCAATGGCAAAGGAGGGCAACAGCACTTCCCAGTCCCACTCCAAAGAATACAGAAAATAGCACCCGTAAACTCCCACCACTCCAAAAAATAGAAACACAAAAAGGTCTCCCATTCCTTTATAACCATATGCTGAATCACCTACGGTATATTTTATGGCGGCTGCTATGGCTGCTATACCCAGGATGAGGAAAAGTAACAGGTAAAGCAGGTTGTTTGATCCAAAAGCTATGTAAATAAGAGCTACCGCAAAAAGAAAGGTAACTACTGCTGTAGCCACCATTCCCCAAAACATTTCTTCCTTGGTGATAAGACCGCTTTGTAGCGTTCGTTGCGGTCCTACCCTCTCGTCATTATCTGTCCCTTTTACAAAATCTCCGTAGTCATTTGCAAAATTAGAGAGAATTTGAAGTCCCAGGGTAGTAGCAAGAGCCAGGCTGAAGATGACACTGTGAAATTCATCCTGTGCTACCGCTATGGAGCTTCCCACTAAAATTCCCGAGATGGAAAGCGGGAGGGTCCTTAATCTGGCTGCGCTGATCCAGGTTTGAAATGTTGCCATGTTTTATCGCATTACTTTTACCAATAGTTCTTTCAATAGATCTCCCTGCGGGACGTTTGCAGCTCCTACTCCTTTACTCTTTACATCTGCATCTCTTAGATGAGAAATCGCCCTGCTAACCTTTTTCATAGAGTAATTTTTGGCCGCTGTTGAATAATCGCTCACAAAATAGGGATTTACCTTTAATACTTTGGCCACATTTGATTTTGATCTATCTTCAAGAGCATGATACTGCTGGAGCTGGGAAAAGAAACTGAATAACAAAGACACCGTCATGACCATAGGATTATCCTTTGGGTTTTGGGAAAAATAATTGATGATCCTGTGAGCTTTTACATCATCTTTTATCCCAATGGCCTTACGCAATTCAAAATTATTAAAGTCCTTACTTATTCCTATGTTCTCTTCAATGATCTCGGGGGTTATATTCGTCCCCTCTGCACAGATAAGTCGCAACTTTTGAAGTTCATTATCAATTTTCCCCAGGTCTGTCCCTAAAAATTCAACCAGCATCTGGGCGGCCTTAGGCGCGATCTGGAAGTTCCTGGCCTGCAGGGTATTTTTGATCCATGTAGCTATCTGGTTTTCATAAAGCCTTTTGCTTTCATAGATCAACCCATTTTTCGAAACTGCTTTGTGCAGCTTCTTGCGTTTATCAAGTTTTTTGTATTTATAGCAAATTACCAAAACCGTGGTAGGCTGCGGATTTTCAACATAACCTGTCAACTGTTCGATAGTCCTGGAAAGATCCTGCGCCTCTTTCACAATGATCACCTGTTTCTCAGCCATCATCGGAAAGCGCTTGGCGTTACCTACAATATCATCTACCGAAACATCACGGCCATACAACACCATCTGGTTAAAACCTTTTTCATCTTCGCGAAGCACATTGTCTTCAATATAATTTGAAATCTGATCAATAAAATAAGGCTCTTCCCCCATAAGGAAATAGACCGGCTTGGTCTCTCCTTTTTTTATTGCAGTTAAAATGCTTTTTACTTCATCCATTAAAGTGCGTTTTTGAGAAGGTGTTCCCGGCAGTAAAAATTGTTCAGAAAAATCCTATTTTTGGCCATGCATTCACTGAATTTCCCCAACTACACCTTCCGGTTCAAAAATAGCGAAAATAAAATAGCTGTTTTTGATGTTCTGCGGAAAAAGTTCGTCTTGCTCACTCCTGAAGAATGGGTACGCCAACATGTAGTGCATTTCCTAATACAGGAGAAAAAAATGCCGAAGAGCCTGCTAAATGTCGAAAAACAACTGAAGGTACACGATCTGATCAAACGCTATGATGTGCTGGCCTATAATCCCGATGGTTCCATACATTTAGTGGTTGAATGTAAAGCTGCCACCATTCCCATTACGCAGAATACCTTTGACCAGATCGCGCGATATAATTTAGCCCTTAAAGCGAGCTATCTCATGGTCACCAACGGACTCGAACATTACTTTTGCCAGCTGGACTATGAGGCCGAAAAATATCATTTTCTACCAGATCTTCCGGAATGGAAATAAACCCCTTAATTTGCAGTCATGAAAATCGCCGTAGTCATACTTAACTGGAACGGAAAACAATTGCTGGAGCAGTTCCTGCCTTCGGTCATTAAATATTCTCCCGAAGCTGAGATCTATGTGGCCGATAATGCCTCTACAGATGACTCGGTAGTTTTTGTAAAAGATCACTTCTCACAGGTGAAAATCATTCAAAATAAGATAAACGGAGGTTTTGCCAAAGGTTACAATGACGCTCTGAAATATGTAGAGGAAGACATTTTCATTCTGCTCAATAGTGATGTGGAGGTTACCCCTAACTGGTTACCCCCACTTATTGCTGAATTTGAAAAAGATCCAGAAGTAGCTGCACTGCAACCGAAGATCCTGGATTACCGTAAAAGGGAATATTTTGAATATGCCGGCGCGGCAGGTGGTTTTGTGGATCAGTTTGGATATCCCTATTGCCGTGGCCGCATTTTCGAAACCCTGGAAAAAGATGAGGGACAGTTCGATGACATTGTCAACATCTTCTGGGCCAGTGGTGCTTGTATGGCAATTAAAAAAGAAGCTTTCTACCATGCAGGCCAATTTGATAAGGACTTTTTTGCACACCAGGAAGAGATCGATCTCTGCTGGCGGCTTCATAATTTAGATTTTAAAGTAAAAGCAGTAGGCGCATCAGTCGTTTATCATCTTGGAGGGGCGACATTGAACGCTATGCATCCCCAAAAAACCTTTTATAATTTCAGGAATAGTCTCTACGCCCTGCTGAAAAATGTACCCGGGGATAAAATTTTTCAAATTATTTTCATTCGCTTGGTTCTGGACGCTTTTGCCGGAGTTAAATTTTTAACAGAGCTAAAAGCCTCACACACAGCAGCTATCCTTCGTGCTCATTTCAGCTTTTATTCTACTTTTGGAAGAATGTGGAAAAAAAGAAAGAATCTTCCCAAAAAAAAGAAATATTTCGGCATTAGATCCGTTGTATTGGCTTATTATTTGATAGGTAACAGAAGGTTTGGGGATCTCTGAAATTTTATATTAAAGTAAGCTTATAATTTCGTGGAGAACCAAGTTTTTGTATTTTTGAAACGTTTAACATTTAATCACAACAATTTAAGAATTATGAAGAAAATCATGCTTTTATCGGCCACTGCTGCCCTCCTACTTTCTTCTTGTGTTTCACAAAAGAAATATGCCGAGCTTGAAGCCCAACAAAAAGAGACTCAGGATAAGCTCAACACGGCTACCGTGAAGCTTAACTCTTGTCTTGATGAAAAACAGCGATTGAACCAGCAAATTAATCAATTAAGCAATCAGAATACTGCTTTATTGAACAACGTTGGTGATCTTGCCACTCTTTCCAAAAAAGAAGCGGAAAACTTGGAGCGTTCTTTAGAAAGCATCAAAGAAAAAGATATGAAGATCCAGCGTATGCAGGATGCCATTACTAAGAAAGACTCTGTAACCCTTGCCTTAGTAACCAGCCTTAAAGGAGCTTTAGGAAATATCAATGATGAGGATATCCAGATCAACGTAGAAAAAGGTGTTGTTTACGTTTCAATTTCAGATAAACTTTTATTTGAGAGCGGTAAATACAATGTATCTGAGCGTGCAAAGCAAGTACTTGGAAAAGTAGCTACGGTAGTAAAGAACAAACCAGAGATCGAATTTATGGTTGAAGGTCATACTGATGACAAGCCTATTAGAAACGCAGTTCTTCAGGACAACTGGGATCTTTCTGTAAAACGAGCTACTTCTGTAGTACG
>CAZVKA010000038.1:0-23155 GCA_964627595.1 uncultured Flavobacteriaceae bacterium
AAGCCTGTTTGGAATGCGGGGAAAAGATCGTTGGCAGGACCGACAAGAAATTCTGTAGTGATTATTGCCGAAATTCCTATAACAACAACCTGAACAAGGATCGAAAGAACCTGGTGCGCAATGTGAACAACCTGCTGCGCAAGAATTACCGCATCCTGGAAGAACTCAATCCCACAGATAAAACAAAGACCAGCAAATCCAGGTTGCTGGCCAAAGGCTTCAATTTCGACTACTTTACGAGTATATACACCACCAAGACGGGGAATACGTATTATTTTGTCTATGACCAGGGATACCTGCCGCTGGATGGCGACTATTACGCCCTGGTAAAGCGCATCTAATGTTGCCAGTTATTTCCTTTTAAACTGAGGGCCGCCCGCAGCACATCGCGCTGGCTGATCTGACCAATTAATTTTCCATTTTTAACAATGGGAAAGCGGCGGAATTTACATTCAATAAACCTTTTCGCTGCGTCCAGCACGTTCATATTGTCATCTATGGTTTCCACGTTACAGGTCATACGCTGTTTTACGGTGTTATGGTCATCAGGCATGTTGTAATAGCGACTGTCTGAAATATGCTTGATGCAATCCCCCTCAGAAATTACTCCTACCAGGTTATTTTTTTCATCCACCACACAGCCTCCAGATATTTTGTGTTTTATAAACAATTCCATCACCTCAAATATGGTCTGATCCTCACGAAAGGTGACCAGGTCTGTAGACATATAATCTGAAACCGAGACAGGCGGCGTTTCCACTTTTTCAGGCTCCGCTCTTCTTCCTTGAAAGCTCTTGATTCCCATAGCATAAGTATTTAATTGTTAAATCTTAAAATAATTATTTTCTCCGGATTTTCCGAATCACCAAAGGACAATTAGCAATAATTTATGATATTGTAGGAACAACCTTATTCTTTGCCGGTCTTTAAATATATTTGACCTATGACGAAAAAAGTACAGCCTGCCGTTTCCTTACTTATCATAATCGCTGCCATCTTCTGGAGTTTCTACGGAACAGGCCCGCACGTTGAGTTGCGGGATGATATCCCCACCGAAGAATTCTCGGTGCAAAGGGCTTTTTCCCATGTGGAGAACCTGGCACAAGAGCCACATTATGTGGGAAGCGCCGCCCACCGGAAGGCCCGTAATTACATTGTCTCTGAGCTTGAAAAAATGGGTCTTTTCGCGCAGACCCAGGAAGCATATTCGGTCAATAAGTACGGCACGGTCACCCGCCCGCAGAATATCCTTTCCCGCATAGAAGGTTCGGGTGCTGGAAAAGCGCTTCTGCTGCTCACGCATTACGATTCTGCCATGCACTCCTCTCACGGTGCCAGTGATGCTGCCAGTGGCGTGGGTACTATTCTGGAGAGCATTCGCGCCTATCTTGATTCCGGGAAAACTCCGGCAAATGATATCATCCTCCTTTTCACAGATGCTGAAGAACTGGGGCTAAACGGCGCCGATATTTTTGTAGAGGAACATCCTTGGGCACAGGATATTGGCCTGGCACTGAATTTTGAATCTCGCGGAAGCGGGGGCAATCCGTTCATGTTCCTGGAAACCAACGGGGGCAATCAGGCCCTGCTGCAGGAATTCTTGGAGGCGGGGGTGGAATACCCCGTCACCAATTCGCTGGTCTACAGCGTCTATAAAATGCTGCCCAATGATACAGATCTTACCGTGTTGCGGGAGCAGGGGAACATCAGCGGTTTTAATTTTGCATTTATTGACGATCATTATGATTATCACACGGCGACAGATATCCCCGAAAACCTCGACATTAATACCCTTGCCCACCAGGGAAGTTACCTGGTGCCGCTGCTGAATTACTTCAGCGAGAAGCCTATTGCAGAAATGGAGTCTGAAGAGGACCTGGTCTTCTTCAATATCCCCGTTTTTAACCTGCTCATGTACCCGTATTCCTGGATCTGGCCCATGCTGCTGTTGGCTGTGGTTGCCTTCCTGGCAGTTCTCGGGTACGGATTCTTTAATAAACACCTGCAGGTTTCCGCTGTTTTTAAAGGCTTTCTGCCTTTGTTCATTTCCCTTGTGCTAAGCGGATTGCTGGGTTACGGGTTGTGGGAGCTGGCGCTGTTCCTGTACCCGCAGTACCTGGAGATGGAGCACGGTTTTACCTATAACGGTTATTCTTACATCGCGGCAGTGATCTTCCTGAGCCTGGCGGTGGTTTTCTATACCTTCAACCGTTTCAGGAAACCGAAAAATTCAGCCGATCTATTTGTCGCACCGCTCTTTTTATGGATCCTGCTCAGCACTCTAACGGCTCTGTACCTCAAGGGTGCAGCCTATTTTATCGTTCCGGTTTTCTTTGGGATCATCCAGTTGTACCTGTTAATCAAAAGACCCAGGTACGAACTCCTGGCGCAGTCGTTCCTAAGCCTGCCGGCGATCTTTATCCTTACCAATTTTATGGTGCGTTTCCCGGTGGCCCTGGGTTTAAAGATCCTGTTTGTCTCGGCCATCCTTACCGTGCTGTTGTGGGTGCTGTTGTGGCCGGTTTTCTCGCATTACCGCAAGCTGCAACTTCTGGGTTTTCTGAGTTTTCTCACCTTCCTGGTCTTCTTTTTTGTGGCGCACTTTACTGCCGATTTTTCTACGGAAAGACCCCGTCCTAATAGCCTGGTATATCTATACGACCGGGAAAATGATGTGGCTACGTGGAATTCTTATGATCATGAGCTTGATGAATGGAACGCTTCTTATTTTGAAAATGCTTCCGAAGCGAGCCTGGAAAAACCGGAATTCAGCAGCAAATACGGCTCAGGATTCAGGCATACTGCCGTGGCTCCTATCGTGGAAGTTCCGCCACCTTTTGTAAAAGTAGAAAAAAAGGCATCGTTTAATCCGGGAGAAGAAGATGCTTATTTAGTGAAGATCGTGCCCAACAGAGACATTAACAGGATCGAGCTGTTCCTCGACAAGAATTTTGACTTTAAAAGCTTCACGGTCAACGGAAAGGAAGCGCCCAGGCTGCAGCCAGACTATAGTGACCTGCATGTTTTCAAGAATCGCTGGAGCAACAGGCTGCTGCAATATTATGCGGTGAACCGTGATACCCTTCGGCTGGAGATGAGCGTGGAAAAGGGAATGCATCCAACTGTTGAATTCTATGAAGCCGCCTATGATCTTTTTGAGCAGCCGGGATTAAACGTAGAGCCGAGAAGGGAAAATATGATTCCCCGGCCTTTCGTGCTGAACGACGCCGTTGTGTTGAAAAGTTCTTTTAAATTGGAATGAAAAAGAAACAATCCCCACTCTCCAATCACTAAACCAATGACAGAAATAAAACAAATAGCAATTTTAGGAACGGGTTGGCTGGGGTTGCCCCTGGCAAAAGAACTGCTGAAAAAAGGCTTTTCTGTGAAAGGCTCTACCACTTCGGCTGAAAAACTGCCGTTGCTCAAAGATGCGGGAATAGAATCTTACCTGGTAAATGTGGCTGCGGAGGGAATTTCGGGTGACATTAGCGGACTTCTGAAGGAGACAGACGTACTGATCGTGGATATTCCGCCGGGACTAAGAAAGAATCCCGAGCTGGATTTTTTTGGAGGGATCGAAAAACTTTCCGTAGCCATTGAAAAATCGGGGGTCAAAAAACTTCTTTTTGTCTCTTCTATTTCGGTGTATGAAGAGACCGAAAGCTTTAAGATCTATACCGAAGGTACAGCGCCAAATGCTACCTCACGTGCCGGGCAGGAGCTTGCTTCCGCGGAAAGAATACTGCTTGAAAATGCTTTTTTTGACACTACCGTGCTGAGGTTCGGAGGACTTATTGGCGCCGGAAGACATCCTGTAAAATACCTGGCCGGCAGGAAAAACCTTGTCAATCCGCTGGGGCCGGTGAACCTCATCCACCAGGATGATTGCATCGGGATCATATTAAGTATCCTCGAAAAAGACAAATTCGGTGAGGTCTATAACGCTGTGTATCCGCTGAATCCTCCAAAAGAGGAATATTACCGTAAAAAGGCGAAAGAGCTTGGCCTGGAACTTCCTGAGTTTGATCACTCAAAACCTTCTGTAGGAAAGATCATTTCAGCCTCCAAAGTCATGAGGGAGCTGGAATATGAGTTTAAAACAATGATCAACTAAAAAGGATCAATTTTCAGAAAAAAAGAAGGTGTGGAGAGTTTAACTTCGGCACAGATTCCAATTCTGCGCCTTCTCAATAGTATTGCCGATATTTCATTTAACAGCTGCAGAAACGGTATGGTCATTGCATATTAACTTAAAAATTAATTGATTATGAAAAAACTGACCATATTATTTGCAAGTGTGTTTTTCCTGTTTTCAGGATTTTCTGGCTTTTCACAAGAAAGAGGGAAGGAGAATAAGGAAAAAATAAAGGAACGAAAAGAGATGGCCAAGGAGGCTCGAAAAGAGGAGAAAGTCCGGGACAAATTCTACCGGGAAAGAGCTAAAGAGGAAGCCGAATGGCACCGGGAGCGGACTAAGGAATTAGCCGAGCTTCGACGGGAAGAAAGAAAGGACCAGGCCGAAGCGTATCGTGAGATGGCTAAAGCAGATGCCGAATTTTACAGGGAGAGAGCCAAGGAAGCTGCGGAAAGAGCCAGGGAAATGCGGAAGCATAATTCTAAAATGGAAAGGGAACTGGCCAAAGAAGAAGCTGAATATTACCGCGAGCGTGCAAAGGAAGCGGCAGAGCGGGAAAGGCAACTGCGAAAGGACAAAGCCGAGTGGAACAGGGAACGCGCTTTAAAAGCGGCCGAATATCACCGGGAACAGGCTCAAAAAGCGGCTGAGCGTGAAAGAGAACTACGCAAAAAGGAACACAAACTGAGAAGCAAAGGAAAGAAACAGTAATTATATTCAAAAAAAGCATAAGCCGGCAGGGATGCCGGTTTTTTTTCTTTTTAATTTTGAGAATCTCCTGCTGATCTCGCTGATCTCGCTGACCTTCGCTGATTGAGAAATTCGGATTTATTGTCTGCGCTTATCAGTGAAGTCTGCGGGAAATGTTTAATACATTTAATCTAGAATTAATTCCGGAAAGATCTTTCTGAACTTTTTTGGAAGCTGGTCCTCGATGTGCAGCTGTTCTCCTGTAAAGGGATGAAGGAAATCCAGGGAATAGGCGTGCAGGTAGAGCCCTTTGCCGTTCAAGATAAGTCCCGCTTTTCCATAATCTTTGTCTCCTAAAATGGGATTTCCCATGCCTGAAAGGTGCCTGCGCAGTTGGTGCCTTCTTCCTGTTTCCGGATGAAGCCGTACCAGGTTAAGATGGCCGAATCTTTCCGAAGAAACGCTTTCGCAGAGCTGATACCGGGAAGTTGCCGGCTTGTTGTCAACCGGTTCGCTGATCCTTCCGCCGGATTCCATCTTTTGAATACATACCGCGTAATAGGTTTTCTGCACCTCTTTATTTTCGAAGAGTCTATTCAGTTGCCTGATACTGGTTCCTGTTTTCCCCACCAGTAAAAGTCCGGTGGTGGCGTGGTCCAACCGGTGAACAGGTTGAGGGATGGTAGCATCGGGCAGGTTGCTGGGTTCCAGATTCTGGGGCAGGGCACGGGCAACGGTCTTGAAACTGTTACCACTCA
Source organism: uncultured Flavobacteriaceae bacterium (assembly GCA_964627595.1). Classification (GTDB taxonomy): domain Bacteria; phylum Bacteroidota; class Bacteroidia; order Flavobacteriales; family Flavobacteriaceae; genus Salinimicrobium. The sequence continues at coordinate 5,587 of CAZVKA010000038.1, forward strand.
CCACGATTCCTGCAGGTTTATGGATCACCGCCAGGTATTCATCCTCAAATAAGACCTGCAGCGGAAAATTCAATTTTTTCTTTGGTGCTGCTTTTTCGGAAAGCGATAGTTGAATGGTCTCTCCGCCGGTGATAACGGTGGCCGTACTCGCAGGCTTGCCGTCCACTTTTACAGCATCCTTCTTGATCGCCTTTTTCAGGCCTGACTTTGTGGGGCAGCCGGTGAAAATACCCACCCCGTATTCCTGCAGCCTAAGAGGCTTGATCTTTTCAGGAACTATGTGGGTTTCGGTTTTCATCTGTAGACCTTTCGGAATTGCTTAAAGGTACGGAAACTCTTAATTCCCGGGAAGAGGATGGGAGTAGCATGGCACCAAAACCTGATCTGTACAGGCCTTTTTTAAGTAAGTTGCGCTGCAGTTCGCTGCGGTCGTGGGATGGCCTTGTACAGGATGATCACCTGTAAAAGTCCGGCCAGCATCTGGATTGGAAGGCCCAGCGGATCGATGAAAAGGAAAAACAATCCTGCCGCGATCTCCAGAATTCCGGCGACAAGGCAGATGGGACCCAGGGCTTTCCGAAGCCATATCAGCACAGTTCCGAAGATGATTCCCAGCACACCAAAGGCTACAGAAATTCCCATGGCAATGAAGAGCGGATCCACAGGATTCCAGAACAGGGAGGTGATATCATGTGCTATAGTGAAGATCATGAGCGCCATGAGTAGCATAGCGGAGATCTTTAGCATTGAATTTTCTAAGATAGTTCCCAGGGCAACAAAGCCTCTTAAAAAGAGAATGAAGCTTACCAACACAAGCACCTTGATGATCAGGTAAAAGCTTTGACTGAAATCTTCCACAGGAAAGAAAAAGTAGCTGGAGGTGCCTGAAAGCTCTTCCGAAATGCTCATGAAGTCCATAGGCCCTTCGAGGAAGCCCAGGAGCAAATAAAAGATCCCAAAGATCCAGCCTACCTGCAGGATTCTTTTTCTATTCATTGAAGAAGGTTTCTCATCCCGTATATCCTGCAGGTCGTGTCCCAGTGCCGAAAGAATGGTTTTGACCGTATAGCTTCGCGGAGTGACCTCCCCGGTTTCAATACGCTGGATCGTTCTTACGCTGATATTGCAGAGATCCACCAGCTCTTCCTGGGTTAATCCTTTTTGTTTTCTTAGTTCGGCAATTTTTTGGCCTAGTTCCGGCTGTTTCATGATCCATTTATTTTGAGCTGTAAAAAGGATTTTCTGATTTTTATATCCTTCTGATTACAAGGTTTCTAAAATACGTTTTTTTAAATCTATTAATGATTGTGCCTAAAATTTCGAAGTTTCAGAATTCGTAAGCCTGAGTGCGGAAAAAGTCCAGTAGCCATTTTGATAGAGATGCATAGCTCTCCTTTTTTCAGATCTATTGAAGTCGAACTGGATAAAAACATCGGCATCGGGAATGAAATATCTGGTGTCGTTTTCAGAATAAAAAAGCTCAGTTCTTCCGTCAGCAAAAGTGATCTCCAGACCTTTTGGATGGGTGATAACTTTTATTTTGCCAGTATAGGAGTTGTGGTAAACTCCAGTGTTATTTTGTTTTAGATCATCGGAAATTTCTACAGCTGATGGCAGCTTTCGGGAATAGGCCGGGCGCTCCTCGACAAGAGAACCCAGATCACTAAAAGAATAGGATTTTTGTCCCCTGGAAAGCAGGTCCTGAATATTGGTGTGGATCAGTTTTCCCTGATCATGTTTAGAAAAGAACCAGATCTCTCCGGTGCTAAGGTTTTGAATATTGGAATACATGGTAGCGTCGTTCTTTTGAGCTGTCTCAAGCGCTATAGATCTCATTAAATCGAAATCTACTGGAGATGCTGATATTTTCGTCGTGGCAATGGGATATCTCCAGCAGGAGGAGCTTTCTGCATTTCCGCAGATGTCAAAGTTGGTGGAAACCAACGGCTGTCCTTTTTCTACTAAGTGAATGCCTGAAGCACTAATGATCGCAAACCTGCCATCAGCATCAGCCACGTGCATCTGCGCATCGCTAAAACCATTTTGGAACCAGTAGGTCTGGAAGAATTCTATGACCTCTTCCACCTTGCTCATTGTAGATAGGATGTGAGGTAAAATTGCATTGTCACCTTCAGGAAATGCTTTTTTAGGGTCTACATTCTTTATTCGTTCAATGGCGTTAAAGTCGAAGGTTAGTCCGGCTTCATTCATTCCGCCTTGCATGCTGCCGCCATTACCCAGTTCGGGTGAGAAATAAGATAATGTAAGATATCCGTAGGTGTTGGCTGTCTTCGGAAAAACATTGATAAAATTTGCCACTCTAAATGGGCCATCTTCGTTGTTCATGTTCCACACATGGCCATTTCTGGAAATGGCACTAACGATGGTGCAGGCAAAACTTTGGCCGGGCAGCAGGAACGACACTAAAAAGAGAAGAAAGAGGTTTCCGGAAAGATGAATTTTTAAAGCTTTCATAGAGAGATGATTTAGAAAAATTGATCTGTACTTTTATTTGATCGCAATCTCCGTCAAAGGCTGAAAAAAGTCAAAATTTCCTTTGTTACTTTACCCGTCATTCACCCGCCATTGGCCGGGAACAGCCGTGAATGCTGAAAAATCGAATTATATCGGCACGGACTGCAAATCTGCGCCATCCTAAAATTAAGGTTCCTTTATTTCCACTACTGGCAGGTTCAGAGCTCTTATTTTTTGAGAAAAGGATAGACGATACTGCCGGAAATTAATGAAAGTATTATTCCCAGCCCGGAGGCTATTAGGAGTCCGATCACAACCGAACTGTTGATAATAACAGGACCATCTGCACCCAGGAATCCTGGAACTCCCTGCATTCCCGGTACATTCAAAAGAAACAATACCAGCAAGGTGGAAACAAAGAAAATACCGGCTGATATTAACCCCACCTTTAGTAAGGATTTGAATAATTCGGGCCTACTATATTATATCATTTTCGATAATGAAATTTTTAGGGAGTAGATAGCACGCCCCTTCAAAAGAAGAGGCCTCAAAATCTCATTTTTGGAAGCTTTTTAAAGTTTAGGTTTTTTGAAGCAAGGTGTGCTTTAGCAGAATACTTTCAAGTCTGTGAAGATCTTCTTCAGCGATCCCGGAGATGGCAAAAGTCAGCTTCTTCCTCCTCCTGCGCTTGCTGATGATGAGAGCCGAATCTGAAAATTCGAATGTTTCTATGTCGGCAAAGGGAATGGTACGACTGGAGAAGGCATTGAATTGTATTGTTATGGCTTTGCTGTTCCATCTCACGTAATATTTGTACCAGTAGATCTTAGTTATGGCCACAACATTAAGTAGTCCTCCTATGAGAGAAAAAAATTTGGCTTGCCTGTCCTCAATCCCAAACAGGTTATTGAAAGAAATTACATAACAAAATATGGCTGCAAACAAGATGATCAGCATAAGCAGGTCCAGCTTGTGGTCAAATTTGATTCGTTTCATTCGCTGTCAAATTTTATTTCTTTCCTCAGGATATCACCTATTTCCTTTTTTGTGATTCCGCGGTCACTTTTAATTTTCACATTGATCCACGCATTGTCATAGGGTTTCGAGCCTTCCAAACCTAGAGAGTCAATTAACCCGTACAAACTAATGTTTTCTCCTTCGACTGAATAGATCAATCCTTCTTCGCAATCTGTACAGTAACTGGTGGCGTAGGAGGAGGCAGTTTTGTCTATAAACTGTAACTCTCTGATCTCAATGGACAGTTTTTCCTCTGAAAAGTTTATGATCTCCTGATTGTGAAGGAATAGTACTGTAGCCAAAATGAGGATAAAATTATATGCTCCATGTTGAAACCAGGACCATATAAATCCAAATTTTATCCGGCTATAACTTAATAGTAGACCCCCAATCATCTGACTGCCCACAATAACCGGGAAGAGAGCGAAAAAAACAATCCCGGTATTAGTGAAATTGGTTAAGTGTATTATACCAAAGGCGAAAGCCAAAAGGAACAAAAAGTATTTAAAAATCCAGTTCCATCTTTTCTCTAACCAACCCGGGGAAAGTGAGTTGATAAATCTTGCCAGATAATTTCTTTTGTATTTGAGAGGAAACCGGAAGAAGAACTCTTCAATAAGAGGAACCAGTACTACTATTAGCAAAATAGTTTCAAAGAGACTCCAGTCATAGAGCGGTGATTCCAGTTTTATTACGTGGTGGTGAATAAGAGTTATTAGTCCCACGAATGGTACAGCAACTAAAAGCTGAAATAACAAAAGTTGACAGGTTATTTGAAATTTCCCGCCAGTACTGAGAGGCAATTCAATGTCATCTGGATTTTTTAACCAGGCATAAAGGTCTTTAAAACTTTTTTTCATGACTTTTCACTATAATGACCTCCCATGCGATGCAAGAGCTATTGAATTCTTAAGGAATTCAATAGCTTTCCACAGCCCACTTGCTGATCTCAAGAGGTCTATTTTTGCAGTTTATCTATTTTCTGTTTTAAGTCTTCAATCTGACCCACGAGTCTGTTGACATTCTTATGAGTTGAATAAATTTGGTAAAGGATGACCAGGGCCATTCCTAAGTAGATCAGATTTTCCATATATTGAGCATTTAACAGGTTGCTTCCCCTTTCCTGTGGAAAGAAAAAGAATATTGATTATTTGTTTGGTTGCGGTGAGTAGGGAAGCACAGCAGCCACTAATATAAGGGTAAATTTTTAACAGGTCCTTCAAAAAAAAGCCCCTTCGAGAAGAGGCTTTAAAATGAGATTCTGGAGAGCTATTTACTGACCTAACGCCTCAAAGATAGTGCGTGCTACTTTCTCTTTTCCCGCTTCACTGCTAAGGAAATCCCTGTCGCTTTGGTTGATCAGGAAACTCAACTTCTACCACTAAAAGTTCCAACAGATCGAATCTGTTTTTTTCCGGCATATTCATTACCATAGTGGAACAGGCTTCACCTGTTATTCCGTTAATCTACAGATTCCAATTGTGGTAGATCATATTCCTTGTTTAATAAAATATTGAAGATTCCCATCACTATTTCCTTATAGGAATAGTCAATCCCGTTAAAGGAATATGCAAAAGTCATGTCTTGTTTAGGCATGTAAACGAGAAGAGATTGAAATGCGTCCATACCTCCCATGTGGCCAATCATTTCTTCTTCTCTGAACACAGGAATAGCGGTCATTCCAATTCCAGGTTCTTTTTTCATCGTCGCAAGGGAATTTTCATTTACTAATTTTCCCTCAAAAAGGCCGTTAATAAACTTATTCAGATCATCAGGAGTTGAGATTATCCCTCCGGCTCCACGAGGAATGCTTAGGTGAATATGGGGAGGTTTTTCCCAGGCATTTTCTTTTTTTTGGTAGGAACTTGATTCGGAAATTTCAGGATTTTTTCCGCCGTAGTAAGTATTATTTAACTGGAGTGGCTTAAGGATTCGTTTTTCCAGTATATCAGCGAAATCTTCATTTTCAATATCCTCAAGAATGAAAGTCAGGATTATATAATTGGTATTGGAATAGTCCCTTTTTTCCCCCGGTGAGAATATGCTGCCGTTTTGTTTGATCTTGGACAATAATTCGTCTTTGCTTCTTTTTTCTACCATCCACTCTTTAAAATCAGGAGTTTTTATAATATCAAAAATTCCACTTTCATGTCTCAGGAGTTGCTCTATTGTTATTTGATCTGAGTTCGGTAATTCGGGGTAAAATTCAGACAACTTTGTTTCTAAAGATAATTTGCCTTCTTCAATTAACTGCATCACAAGAGTAGCGGTAAACATTTTAGAAACGGATCCAATCCTGTAATGTGTTTTATCTGTTGCTTTTATTTTGTCACCTACATCGGCGTAGCCAATTGATTTTTGATATACCCTTTCCCCCTTGGAATAGACTGATAGACTGCCCATCGCTTTGTCATGTTTTTCTAACAAAAAAAATAAGCTGTCCATTTTTTCCGTTTGGAACTCCTGAGCTGTTAAGCTGATAGCGATAAAGAAAAAACCGCAAAAAAGAATTTTTCTCATGATGTTCATTTTTGATCGATATAGATTACTTGAAGTAATTTAATTAAAAATAGGTCATGTGCAGTTTTACAGCCGGTAAAAACAATAAGGCCTGCGGGGGGATCTGCGGGCGAATAAGGCCGTAGGGCAAAAGCAAGAAGTTGGCCTGGATTACAGTTTGGAGAAACTTATTCAGATCTTCAGGAGGTAGGGAAAGATAGAAGACCCGGTGACGAACATAAAATCTTAACAGACTTTACGGAAAACCGTAGAAGCGGTTTTTAAATAGAAAAGGCTTATAAAATCATTTTGGAAGGTCAGGTAATTTCAAGCTTCCGGAGATTTTTTTCAGCGATCTCTGATAATCATGTCTGAATTTCTTTCCATTGGTCATTTGGTAACTCCCATTTCGGGCACAGGTCTTTTTCTGATCCTTCGAATGGGAAATACTTTTTTATAGGTAAGGCATCGCCACAGCCATTCCAGCGGGCCAAACCTGAAATAGGACAGCCACAGCATGCTGAAGATCACCTGGAAACCGAACACCGCCACGGCCGTCATCATCGTCTGGAACGGGCTCAGGGTTTCATATAATTTTATTCCAACAGAGGAGAACAGGAACAGGCCTATCGCGCTCTGCATGATATAGTTGGTCAGGGCCATCCTTCCCACATGCCTCAGCGGTTTTAAAAGGAATTTGAATTTCGTGTTGTACCACAGCCAGCCCAGGAACCACAGGTAGAAAAGTCCCATGATGACATCTGACACCACCATGGCTTTGATGAAATAAGGCCTGAAAGCTTCGTTCGAATAAATGTCGTATTCGGGCAGAAAGAAAAGAAAAGTTATGCGGTAGGCATTAGTGAATATGGTGAGCGCCACTATCGGGACCGTGATCTTCTTAATAAAGCCCTCCAGCGACCGATATATCTTGTTCTTACCCAGGTACAGTCCCAACAGGAACATGGAAAGGGCGATAGGCCCCAGGAACCCGAAGAGCATGGGGATGTTGGCCATGTACTCCCGCAGGCGAAGTTTGATGCCCTCCAAATAGGATCCCCGGGTGATGATCTCGTTCACTGCAGCCCCGTCCAGCCCGCTTAAGTAGCTGCCGGGTTCAAAATTGATGAGGTCGTACAAATAGAAGAAAACCTCGTCGTAAAACGGGAACAACAGGAAAAAGGCCGACAGGAACAGGATGAGCTTGTTCGACCTGCCCAGAAAAACCGTTACCAGCAGCCCCAGCAGGGCGTACAGGTTTAAAACATCGCCGGACCATAAGAAGACGATGTGACTCACCCCAATGAGAAAAAGTATGGCCATTCTCCTTCCAAAAAAAGAAAAGGAGAGCGTGCCTTTTGCTTTCATTTTTAATGCCTGCATGGAAATGCCCAGGCCAAAAAGCAGTGAGAAAATAGGGAAGAACTTGGTATAGAAAAACAGCTGCAGGAAACGTTCGGCAAACTGGTCGAGGCCGGAGGTCCATTGTTTGGCGAATTCATCCTGGTTGAGAAAGGTGGAATTCATGATGACAATGTTGACCACGAAGATCCCCAAAATGGCGAAACCGCGGTACACATCTAAAAGATCAATTCTACTGTCTTTAACGGTGGGTTGGAGTGGTTGTGAAGGATTCAATTTTGCTGTTTTGTGAAAGAAAGGGTGAATTTAATGATTTCCTTTCAAAGTTTCGTTTTTTGAACCTCGGGAGCAGTTTGGCAGCTCGATTGCAAAATTTATTAGAGCCCGAGGGCTTAAAAGGTCAATATGTTGGCCCATTTCAAAAGGAACATTACCAGAAAGGTGACACCGGTGCCGGTGAAAATGGCGCCCTGCCAAAAATAAAGCCTGGCGTACCCTTGTTTATACATCTTTTTACCTAGTTCTTTTTTGCTATAGGATCGCATGATCCACCAGTAAATGAAGATGGTTCCCAAGAAAACTAATATTGCTGTTATTGCTGAAATTATGGTCATGCGGATTTTTTTAGTTGGTATATTTTTAGGTCTCTTTCAACGTTCCTGTTAACGAAAGTTGCGGGTTGAACAGATAAAAATGGCGGTTAAACTCTATCTTAAATGTAGTCAAAAACGCCATTTTTGGAGAGTCTGCCGCATTTGTGTTAGCATCAATGAAAAAGCAGTAATCGAGTATCTTTAAATTTACGATAAACCTTAATGGAATCCCGAGTTACTGCCTTACCAAAGTTATTCATAGGAATCTACATCCACAAGAGGAGCTGGAAAATACACTGCAGCACAGACTTATTTGCCGGGGAGTGGTTATTTCAGATACTCAAAAGTATCGACCATTTGATATTTCGGGCTCCTGCTCATAAAATCTCTGAAGTACGCCGTATGCGACGCGCCCATCAGGATAAAAACCCGGTCATTTTTATCCAGAACGATCCTGTTGAGATTAGAATACATCCTCAGGTTTCTTTGATAGTATTTTGCCGCTTCATCAGCTCCTTCGAAGCCATTTTCAGTTCCGGCATGCGTGAGCATATCAGCGTTTACCGCGATCAAAAAATCGAAATAGCCGTCCTCATTGTGCAGTTTCAGGTTCTCTGCCAGGCTAAGGCTGTCTTGTTTAAAATACATTTCAGGATAGAATTCCGTTAAGTTCTCATAGTACCGGTTATACCAGGTGGAATCCACGGTATTTTCTATCTCCTGGCCTATCCTGTAATTGTATTTCATTTTGTGGTCGATCCCGTAGATGCGTTTGGTATCACTCAAACGTCCCACTTCGTAGGCAAGCAATTCAACTTCTGAAGGATCTTCGAAATGCATATCAGGATTTTCTAAATACTCCTGGTATTCTGCCTGCAGCTTTTCATTGTACTCCGGCACCGTCTCTACAAGGATCACAGTAGGCTCAAAAAGTGCAATTTTCTCTGCAATTTGATGCACCTTTTCCTGGTTCTCTTTATCGTGCTCATCAAATTCGGTAGAATTAGCATCGGTTGTAAAGCCCATGTGGAAGGTCCCCAGGTTGAGCACCGGGATTTTTTCTAAATCAACTTTTGAATTTTTCTTGGAATCCTCCAAAGCAGCAATTTTGGGGTTGGCTGCCGGTTTTTCTTTACAGGAAGTAGCAATTAGGATAGATCCTGCCACGATCAAATTGAAAATTCTCATATAGATGTTTATGTTTGTTTCTAAAAAGGTTTTTGCACTAATATCTCCATAGTAGTATCAGTTTCCTGAGATTTCAAGCAGAATAATTAGCAATTTCGGCTAAAATATGAGAATTTTTCAACAAGCTTACTTTAGTTGCCGAAAAAGTCCCCCTTCTAAGGAAGAGGCTTTAAATCCGTCAATATGGTGAGAGATTCCTCCTGCGTCGGAATGACAGAATGAACTTCTCTTCCGGAGCAACGGTACTTACTGTGCGGAAGAACTGAAAATTCCGATCTTTAAACAATTCCCGCTGCCAGCAGGATAGAGAACACGAGCAGCATGATTCCAACGGCCCGGTGAAGGGTCTCTATGGTGATCTTTTTCAGGATTCTGTTGCCAATAACCGCACCGGCGAAAGCCGACAAAGTGGCTGCGACCAGGAGCGAGTAATCAATTTCTGAGCTGATCTTCAGGATATCTGCGGAATAGACCGTTAGCCTCGAGATGTCGATGAACACAGAAATCACGATCCCGGTGCCAATGAAGACTTCCTTCGTCAGCCCCGCCCTGATGAGAAAAGCGGTCCGCAAAGCTCCCTGGTGACCCGATAGTCCGCCGAAGAAGCCGCTTAGTACACCGCCCAGGGGCAGGTATTTGGGATCGAAATTCAGCTTCATCAGTTTCGGGACTATATCGAACAGCGCAAAAACGAACAACAGCAGGGCGATGATCAGTTTTAGCGGAGTGATATAAAAAGTGTTTCCGGCGAGGGAATAACTAAGTAAGGCTTCAGTTTCAGACAGTAGAGTAAGCAGGTAAGCACCGGCAAATGCGGCGAGAATGGCGGGCAGCCCAAATTTAAGAACGACCTTTTTATTAGCTTTCCTGCCAATGAGGCTCAGCTTGAAAAGATTGTTCAGGAAATGCACGATGGCCACCAGGGCGATCGAAATATCGAGGGGAAAGAACAATGCGAAAACCGGTAAAAGAATGGTGCCAAGCCCAAAGCCAGAAAAAAAGGTTAATCCCGATGCCAGCAGGGCGAACAGGCAAATGAGAATATATTCCAGCATAAAATTAACTTGTTCTCATACTACTGCTATCTAAGGAGCAGATCTTTGGCTAAGGTAATTTTAAAATTAAATTATTGGAGATGGTACCTTCTTTCACTTTCATGGCGCCAGGTAATCATTGATCTCTACATAGTCAAAGTCGGGAGAATCTGTGAATAATTGTCTCAACTGCCACACATGCGACGAACCATAGACAAGCAGAATGCGCTCCTGAGTGGAAAAGTCAGCGAGGTCGTAGGTGTTGGCGAAGATCTTGAGATTCCGTTGGTACCACCGGGCCACCACATCTGCACCTATGTAGAGATCTCCGGCCCCGGTAAGTATGCTGCCGGTCAAATAGGCCTGGTGGCTTTTTAAGGAGTTTTTAGGAGTATTTCGATAGAAGAGGTAATCAACCAGTTTTTTCTGTTGTTTTAGGGAATCATTGAATCTGTAATATTCAGTATACATATAGCGGGATGCCTTTTCGTACTGTCCCAGCGACTTCAAATATGCTTCGGCGTCATAGGTGTCCCAATTAATATCTGCCCCAAACCATTTACCATTCTTTACATCTGAAGCGTAAATCCTTTCATGCCCCAGCCTTTTGGCCAGCTTGAAACCTATTTGAAAGATCTCATTTCTTTTATCTTCAATACTCAATTCATGGTTGAGATATTTTTGATAGGCGGCGTTCAACGCACTGTCCTTTTCTTTTCGCGGGACCTCCAGCAAAATTTTTGTTGGTTGATACTGTTCCAGTTTGTCCAGCAGGCTGTCGAGTTCTGCCTGTCTTTCTTCGGAAAGCATATCTACTGAAAACTCCTGTTTATAAGAATCCAAACCAGGATTACTAAAATGGAACACACCCAGTACGGTGGCCTGTGTCTTATGGTCGCCCGCAAAAAAATTAGGATCAAGAAGAGGGTCAGGTTTATCAGTGGTTTCAGAAGCTGCAGATGCTTCTGGGTTTTGACAGGAATTCAGGATAAGGAGACCTGTTATAAATGTTAGAACTTTGATCATTGTTGCCAAATTTGATTCAGCTAAAAAGACCCGGAGAGTCTGTGATTGTTACAGTTGCTCAGAAAGAGAATGAAGAGCACAGAAAAGAGAGGCTTCGAAAATGGTTTTTTGGGAGGTGCGCAGAGGTGAATTAAAACTCCCTCCTTTTCTCTCAAACCTGCTCCTCTTTTTCGGCGGCATTCTTTCTGGCCGGTTCTTTGAATCATTGATCTGTAACCACTTCTAAAACAAAGATCCAATTAAAATATACCCGGTGATCACTAAGGAATTTTTTATAATTATTTTTTAAACCATGCCTAAATAAAGAAAATTTAACGAATTTAGAGATTCTTGAAAAAGAGGGAACTAAATAGGATATATTCTAAAATGAGCAAAAACAAGAGTTTTAAGGAAAAAATAAAAACTTCGATAGAGTTTTCCAGGAACCTGTTCGTTACTGGAGCTATTACTGAAACAAGCCGGAAAGTTGAAGTTGAAATTTGTAAACACATTCCACTAGACAGGGATGTGGTCATAGTAGAATTTGGAATGGGACATGGTAATATCACTAAAGCCATCCTCAATAAAATATCCCCTAATTCCAAATTGTATGCTTTTGAGGTCAACCAAGAATTTTGTGATCACGTAGGAAGGTCCATTCAAGATGACAGGCTCGTCATAATAAACGACGGGGCCGAGAACATGAGAAATCACATCAATGAAAAAATCGATAATGTCATTTCTTCAATTCCTTTTTCTTTTTTTTCAAAAGAGAAGGGGGTCAGTATAATCCAGGATGCGTATGATTCTCTATCAAATGAGGCTTATTACAGCCAGGTTTTATACACAAAATATAATTTCAAGAAGTTTCAAAAGATATTTGATGATTGTGAAATTAAGAAGTTCCATGGCCTTCCAACCGAATATATCTACCATTGTCAAAAAACTTGAAAAAAAGTAATACTTCACTTAAATTGATCTTCCTAAAAAATTTGAAGACCAAATTAAATTAATTGCAACCTAAAATGGAGGGTAAAAAGAGACTCATCACATTTTCACTGCTTATCTTCATTCAGGCAATCATTCCTGTAATTGCAATTATCATCTTTCAACAAATTTTTCTTCTACGGCCAGAAATTATCTTTGGCCACTTACTGGTCGTTTATGGCCTGAATTTATTGATCGCAGGCCTGGGGGTTTTATTATTCTCAGGGGAATATATTAAGAGGCAAGGGATCGCAAAATACGTGCTCGCAAGTTTATTTGGTGTTTTAAATGTGCTGCTGTACTACACTTATCTTTTCGCCTTTTTAGGGGAACATTTTAATTCCAAGATATTTACGCTGCAAATTGTTTTGGGGTATCTCAAATATCTCGACGGATTTATGACCAACTTTTCGTTAAGTCCCATTTTAGTCTATGCCGTATTATTTATCATACCTGTTGTAATTTTTGCCGGAATTCTATTGCTAAGGAATTCTATAAAACAGGGAATTCTTGGCCTTAAAAAATTCATTCAAAAGCATCATTTTAATAACCCGCCAAAACTTATTAGAATTAATATTGTTGGCTTTTTACTGTTAACAGGATTTTTATCTGGACTGGTCCTTGTCAAGCGTACAGAAATTCCCTTTTTTCTTTTTAAAATAGAAGAACCTGTTGTTACCGTTTTCTTCAAGAACGATCCTTTTGATGGAAAAAAACTATCCAACAGTTATGAAGAAATAGGAATAAGGAATTCCTATCCAAAAGACATCGATTTTGAGCGAAAAAATGTCATCATGATCGTTGTAGATGCTTTGCGTTCAGATCATTTAAGTCTTTATGGGTATAAGAGGGAGACGTCTCCTTTTTTGGACAGCCTTTATGCGACTGGTAGTCTTCGGAAAGTAGACCTGTCATTTTCGGTTGCGGCAGAGTCTTTTGAAGGGATCAACTCTATTTTAAGATCTAAGATCTGGGCCCATTTAAATAATAATAGCTTCTCCTTACAACATCTTTTAAAAGACCAGGGATATGACCTCAATTTTATAGTTTCTGGAGATCATACTAATTTTTCAGGGTTGAAATCGTCCTATGGAAAAAATAGTGACTTTAACTACTACCTCGATGGCTCGATTACCCAAAAATATTCAGACCCAAATGATGATAGGATATTATTGGAAGGGCTTGAAAATATTCCCCCATCGGGCAAGACCCCTACCTATTTACATTTTCATCTAATGTCAGTTCACAATTTAGGGGTGCGATTGAATAAGTTTAAAGTTTATCAACCATCCGGCAGAACCACCTTTGATGCTGAAAATTACATAAACGGGTATGATAATGGCGTACTACAGGCTGATAATTTTATTAAACGAATTTTTAGCAGTTTATCTGAAAAAGGTTATCTGCAAAACAGTATCGTGGTGATCACAGGTGATCATGGTGAAGCTTTAGGGGAAAGGGAAGAATTTGGCCATAGTCGTGGAGTTTACACCGATCAAATTCTAACACCCATTTTAATTTATGACCCGGAAAATGTTGAATACAAGAATACGAGCTACGCAACATTAGTAGATATTGCACCAACAATTGTTGACCGATTAGGCTTGCCGGTTCCCGATTCCTGGGAAGGCGTTTCGCTGTTCAGTGAGGAATTCAACAGGGAATTGACCTACCATCAACAACAGAGCGAAAAGTTTGCTATCATACATTCCAAGGAAGATATGAGGTATAAATTGATATATGATAGCAAAACAGGAAAACAAGAGCTTTACGAACTGAATAGTGATTTGTACGAGACCAAAAACATCATAGACTCCCTGGATCTGGAATATGTGAATACCTTAAGGTGGTACATGAAGGAATTTGATTTGAACCCTCACGATCTATATGAATACTAACTGGAGCTTTTCATTTTTACTCTGGTACGCAATTCATTTGAAATAATACTACAACCAAATTTAATCAACTGATTTACTCTTCTATTTCATTTTCTATAGAAGCAATGATATCTTTTATTTTTTGTTTTACCCCTTCCGACTGTTCATTGGTGTATGCGGTATAACTGATCATTTGCAACAGGTAATCATCAAAATCGGGATGTTGCAAAAGTGGCCTGAAGTCGGCTTCGGGCACCAGTGCCTTCATGTTTTCGTACTCCTTTAAGGTACCCATGGTTAGTTTGGCCCTTAATTCATCGTCGTCCAAAAGCACCATCATCATGCGTCCCACCTGGTAATGTTCTGTAAGGAATGGGATGAGACGTTCTTCGGTCAGATTAAATATGGCCATTTCCTCTTCCTTCAATTCGCTTAAAGAACTTGAAAAGGCTGAAACTTTGTTCCTTAGCTCCAAATTCTCCAGTAAATACAGCTTTCCTGAATTTATCAATTCACTACTAACGCTGAGTTCAGGATCAAAAGTAGGCCTTATAGAGATCCTGAAAAGATGCGCGTCAAGACTGTCTACCGCTATCGTTGCGGGATCTCTCTTTTTGTATTGCAGCAGGCTAAGGCACGAATTAAGCACCTCGTTCCTTATTTCTATTTTGTCCTCGATCTGAGAGAGGTTGCTTCTGTATTCTTTTGAGAGCTGTGATAAGATCTGTTGCTCCTGTCGCCGGTTCTGCTGGTCCTGGTTCCAGCTATTGATCTGTAAGGCAATTAGGATCCCAATGACCACGAGAACTATTTCCCCAACCGCATACAGCAGGTAACCGGTAAACTTATTCCTGGCCAACAGGGCCTGACGGAGCTTTTTAAAGATGGTAAACACTCTTTCAATTTCTTGGTTCTTTTAAAGATAGAACATAAAAAGCAATTGAGAATCAGGTATTTGCTGAGTGCAAAATTAAAACCAGGGTGGCTGCCGGAAAAATTAGAGTGTCACTCCCCGGCAATAAAAAAGCCCCTTCACAAGAAGAGGCTTTAGAAATGTCATTTTTTAGAAGTCTTACCAGATCTTCACGCGGTTTTCCGGCTTCACATACATAGGGTCTCCTTCCTGGATGTTGAATGCTTCGTAGAAAGCATCGATATTCTGAAGCGGTACATAAGCTCTATACTCTCCTGGAGAGTGAGGATCTGTCTTGATCTTGTTTCTTAAAGCTTCTTCGCGCATTTTGGTTCTCCATACGGTAGCCCAGCTCATGAAAAAGCGCTGCTCAGGAGTGAAACCATCGATCTCACCCGGGTTTCCATTCTCTTCAAGATGTATCTGTAGCCCATCGTAAGCGGCGTTCACACCACCCAGGTCTCCAATGTTCTCACCCAAAGTGAATTTTCCGTTGATATAAACCGAATCAAGCACCTCGATTGCGCTGTACTGGTCGGCAAGTTTTCCTCCTAAAGTCTCGAATTGCTCCAGGTCTTTTTCGCTCCACCAGTTGTTCAGGTTTCCGTCGGCATCAAATCTTGATCCGCTATCATCGAATCCGTGAGAGATCTCGTGGCCGATCACGGCACCAATTCCCCCGTAGTTTACTGCCGCATCTGCTTTATAATCATAAAAAGGCGGCTGCAGAATGGCAGCAGGGAATACGATCTCGTTATAGCTTGGGTTGTAATAGGCATTCACAATCTGTGGGGCCATAAACCACTCGCTCTTGTCTACCGGCTCTCCCAGTTTGGCCATATTCTCTTCCACGTTCCATTTGGAAGCATTCAGCATATTTTGAAAGTAAGATCCACCGTCCTCAGGCTTTTGTACTTCAAGGGTACTGTAGTCCTTCCACTCATCTGGATATCCTACTTTGATTTGGGTGGTGTTCAGTTTTTGCTTGGCCTTCACCTTGGTACTGTCGCTCATCCAGGACAGTTGATCGATACGATTTTCGAAAGCCTTCACTACGTTTTGTATCATTTCTTCGGCCGACGCTTTAGCTTCTGCCGGGAAATGTTCTTCTACATATAGTTTACCCAGGGCTTCTCCAACAGTTCCGTTAATAGTAGCCAGGGCACGTTCATTTCGTGGTAATGGCTTCTGTGCTCCACGAAGGGTTTTCTCATAGAATTCCCAGTTGGCCTCTTCGATCTCTGTTGTAAGTGTTCCCGCGGCATCATTGAACAGTGTCCATCTAAGGTATTCTTTCCAATCGTCCAGATTGTTGGCAGAAAGTGCCGATTGCAGGGAAGCCATATATTTTGGCTGGCGTACAATGATAGTATCTACTTCTTCGGCTCCTATTTCACTGAAGAATCGGTTCCAGTTGATAGCCGGGGTAGTCTTCTGTAGCTCGGCTACGGTCATTGGGTTATAGGTTTTCCGCGCATCACGGCGCTCCACCTTGTCCAGTCTTGGCTGAGCCATGGCTGTTTCAAAGGCAAGGATCTTTTTAGCGTTCAATGCTGCTTCTTCCTGGGAATCCCCCAGGTACTGTATCATCCTGGTGATATGCGCCTCGTATTTCTCGCGCTTTTCCTTAGAGTCGGAATCCTGCGCCACATAATAATCCCTGTCTGGCAAGCCCAGTCTTCCCGGGGAAAGGTAGGCTGCGTTCATATTGGAGTTTTTAGCATCGGCCCAAACTGCGAAGCTGAAAAATCCGCCACCACCGTACTGGTGCATCTCGGTTAGATACTGCTGCAGATCCTGCTTGTTCTCTATAGCTTCTATCTTTGCCAGGTAGGGCTCAATAGGCTTTATTCCCTGCGCGTTGCGGGTAACGGTGTCCATAATGGTCTTATACAGGTAAACTGCTTTAGCCTGATCGCTACCGGCATCCAGGTTCGCATTTTTAGATGCTCCCTCTAAAAGGGCAAGGGCATCGGCATCGGTCTGTTCCCTTAGCTCGTGAAAACTCCCCCACACCGTCTTATCCTCAGGGATCTGGTTCGTGTCCAGCCAACGCCCGTTCACGAACCGGAAGAAATCTTCGCGGGGAGTAACGGTGGTATCCATATTGGCAAGATTGATTCCTCTTGTTTCTTCAACTTGTGCGGATTCCTTGTCATCCTTACAACTGGTCATGATCGCCGCGGCTGCTAAAGGAAAAAGGAATGCCTTGTGTATTCTCTTCATGTAAAATTTGGTTTTTATTTGTTGTGAAAAATAGTAAACAAAACTAATGTTTCCGTATTAATTAATGGGCGGGTAGACTTTTATTATTCACCAAAAGCTATACCACTTGATCAACTGATTATTTAGATTTCATTTTGGAAATAAGTCTTTGGTCAAAGTCTTTTTTGATGAGGGTTATTTCATCTACATTCTCGTTAGGGATCTCTATGGAAAGAACATAATGCTTTACCTTCCATTTCCTGTCTTCTTTGGTCACCACGCCCGACCCGCGACAAATGCCCATATGGGTTTCCAGAAGCTCGTCAAACCATGCGATATCACAATCTTCCTTGAGAAAAATATTGCGTTCCAGGGTAGAGAAGCTCCAGGCTTTTCCTTTGTCGAAGTATGGTT
>CAZVKA010000039.1:0-22944 GCA_964627595.1 uncultured Flavobacteriaceae bacterium
TCAAGAAGCAGAAATGGCTGGGCAGATTTTTCAGGAGTTTATGTGAAAAAAGGAGGAGAATTCCAGAGAGTTTTCAATTCGGGCTTTCTTTTAATAACCCGGGAATTGTTTGGAGATCACAAAGACCTTTTAAAAAGAATAGAAAATAAAGAGTTTACGGTAGACAATATTTACCTGGTAACCCAGATATATAATCGCTTTCTCCAAAATGAACAGGCTTCTTTATGAGTTGAGCCTCAATACAAATATATTTACATTTATAATAATAAGCCCTTTTTTTGGACATTTCCCTAAATAGCGAAATAGGACCCCGTTCATAAAAAAAACGCCATTATAAAAGGAGTTTTATTGAGTAGCGAGAACGATCCCGAGGCTTCTGGAGAACTCGTGGCCTCTTTGATCTTCTTCAGAATTATTTTTAAATTCTTCCGAATAATTCATAAAAAAAGCCCCTTAAAAAAGGAGCTTTTTACGAGTAGCGAGAACGAGATTTGAACTCGTGACCTCCGGGTTATGAATCCGACGCTCTAACCAACTGAGCTACCTCGCCATATCGCCTGAAACGTTGCCTGCAGGGCAATTGGTTTCTTTTAGCGGGTGCAAATATATAAACATTTTACCTTGTGGCAAACTATCTTTTTTAAAAAAATAAATTTTGATTTTTTCATGTGGTTTGGATTTAATGAATTAATAATTATATTGCTCGAAACTAATAAACCAAAGAATGGACGATAAGATAAAGTATGAGATGGAATTCCCTATACAGGCTTCTCCTTCCTTACTGTACAATTATATAGCCACTCCTTCGGGATTAAGCGAATGGTATGCAGATAATGTAAATTCTCGTGGAGAGATGTTCACTTTTATCTGGGAAGGAAGTGAGGAACAGGCCAAACTCATTAGTAAAAAGAATGGGGAACGAGTGAAATTCCGATGGGTAGCAGATGAAGACAGTCCGTATTATTTTGAACTTCGAATCCAGGTAGATGATATCACTAAAGATGTTTCTATCATGATCACAGATTTCGCAGAGGAAGACGAAGTAGATGAGGGAAAAATGCTGTGGGAGAACATGATCTCAGATCTCAAACAAGTATTAGGATCAGTTTAGAAAATCCTATTTTATATAGTACCTTTGCCCGTTCTAAAACGGGCTTTTTTATGACCAATGTAAACGGAAATATCTTATCCTCACAGGAAGCATCACTTTCAGTTTCCAACCGTGGCTTTGCCTATGGAGACGCTGTGTTCGAGACCCTGAGAGTTATCAATGGAAAGATCATGTTTTGGGAAGATCATTACTTCCGCTTAATGTCTTCCATGCGTATCATGAGAATGGAAATTCCTTCGAACTTCTCTCCAGAATTCCTGGAGCAGGAAATTACATACCTTCTGGAATCAAATGAGCTCCTAAATGCACCGGCAAGAGTGCGATTCTCTGCTTACCGGAAAGAAGGTGGTTTCTACAGCCCTGATACCTGTGATGTGGGTTATGTGATCACGGCCGAAGGTCTTTCTGATCCTTTTTACCTGCTCAATGATGATTTCTACGAAGTGGAATTATTTAAGGACCACTTTGTCAACAGCGGACTTCTTTCTACTATCAAGACCAACAACAAAGCCATCCATGTACTGGGTAGTATCTATGCCAGGGAGAATTCCTACGCCAATTGCCTGCTGCTAAATGAGAACAAAAATGTGATCGAGGGCCTAAATGGAAACCTGTTCCTCGTAAAAGGAAAGACCATCAAAACTCCACCGGTTAGTGATGGGTGCTTAAAAGGAATTTTGAGGGGAAAGATCATTGAGATTGTTAAAAAACTTCCCGATTATGAACTGATAGAAGAATCTGTATCTCCCTTTGAGTTGCAGAAAGCAGATGAGATGTTTCTCACCAATGTGATCATGGGAATTCGGCCCATAAGTAAATACAGGAAAAAAGAGTTTAAAATGGAGGTGGCAAAAGAACTGCTCACCAAATTAAACGTGCAGGCAAGACTAAGTTAGTTGTAGGAAGGGTTTTCCGGCGCATTTGACCAGATAACATAATTTCCTCCCAACTGCATCATCTTGTCTTTCCAGAAATTTCGGGGGTGCTTATTGAGAATGTCCTTATGGTCTTTATTCTCAGTCACCACCCAGGAGTGAGCATTCAGTTCTTCATTTAGCTGCTCGCAATCCCATCCTGAGTATCCCAAAAAGAATTTGATCTCGTTCTCTGTGATCAGGTCCTGGCTTATAAGTCCTTTGACCACTTCAAAATTTCCGCCCCAGTAAATGCCACTAGCGATCTCGATGCTATCTGGGATTAAATCTGGAACTTTATGTATAAAATAGAGGTTGTCCTGCTCTACGGGTCCACCATTGTAAACCCTAAAGTTACCTCTAACATCAGGTATCAAATCTCTTAATGAAAAATCCAGCACCTTATTCAGGATAAATCCTATCGAGCCGCTTTCAGTATGATCTGCCAACAATACTACAGACCTGTTGAAGGAAAGATCGCCCGTTATAGAAGGCTCTGCAACTAAAAGATGACCTTTTGCGGGTTTAAGTGTCGTCATAATTTTCCTTGATTTTTCGAATCTTTCTTTTAAAGCTAAAAATTTTTTTTTCAGGTTCCAGCAAGCCTTCAATTTATTTAACAAAAAAACTCTCCCATTTGGGAGAGTTTAATATTTTATTAGCGTTTAAGTAAGAACTAGTTTACAGCTTTCTGTAAGTCTGCTCCTGGCTTAAACTTCACTACATTCTTAGCAGCGATTTTAATAGTCTTTCCAGTTTGAGGGTTTCTTCCTTCTCTGGCTGCTCTTTTAGATACTGCCCAGCTACCAAAACCTACTAAAGATACACGGTCACCTTTTTTAAGAGACTTTTCTACATTCTCTAGGAAAGATTCTAAAGCTTTTTTAGCTGCAGCTTTTGAAATTCCGGCATTCTCTGCCATTGCATCGATTAAATCTGTCTTGTTCATAATTTGAGTTTTAAAATAGTTGTTGGTTAAACTTTAATTAATTTGCTCTACAAATTTATATGGAAATCTTTGCCATGCAAGGAATGACAAGGGAAATGCAGTATATTGTTAATAACTTCGTCAAATTGTTGATAACCTTAGTTGATTTTTATTGAAATCCGTCTATTTCAGTAATGACAAGGGTTTAGAGAACTTTCGCATTTGGAAAGAACTTATAGCCGTTTAAGAGATCCTTTACCAGCATTTTCCTTTTCCCCGGAAGCTGGATCTCCTTCAAAATAAAATAGCCTCCGGTTACGGCTACTTTTACTTCTTTGCCTTCCTGTAGGACTTTTCCAATTTCATCATTATGACCCCTCAATTCCTTTTTGGCAGCATAAACCTTCATCATTACCTCATCATTCCCATTTTTCAGAATGGTCCAGGCGGTGGGGAAGGGGCATAATCCGCGAATGAAGTTGTGAATAGCATCTATAGGTTGCTGCCAGTCTATACGGGTATTCTCCCTGGTAAGTTTATGAGCAGACTTTAAATCTGCGGCATCTTTTTGTGACTGAGTGGGTACAGGACCTTTTTCGATCGCTGCAATAGTCTTCAATACAAGCTTTCCCCCGGCGGTCATTAATTTGTCGTGCAGGCTGCCGGCATTTTCTTCAGGTTCTATTGACACCTTTTCCTGAAAGATCATTTCACCTGTGTCAATTTTTTCATCGATAAAGAAGGTGGAAACTCCGGTTTGGGTTTCTCCATTGATGACAGCCCAGTTTATAGGCGCTGCACCACGGTACTGCGGAAGAAGGGATGCATGAAGATTAAAAGTTCCGAATTCAGGCATCTTCCACACCGCCTCCGGTAACATCCTGAAGGCTACCACTACCTGCAGGTTGGCCTTTAGCTCCTTTAGTTCCTGCAGGAATTCTTCAGATTTTAAATTTGTGGGTTGGAGGATGTGAAGGTGCTGGGAGGCGGCATATTTTTTAACTGCCGATTCCTGCAACTTTCTCCCTCTTCCCGCCGGCTTGTCCGGTGCGGTGATCACTCCCACCACTTCGTAACCGGCTTCCACTATATTTTTCAGGGAATGCACGGCAAAATCTGGCGTCCCCATAAATACTATACGTAGTTTTCTCATAGATGTTTTAATTTATATTTCCCGTTATGGGTTAGAGCCAGGGCTTCCCGGTCCAATAAAACCCGAAGAACATACAAGATATGGCTTTCTGGAAAATTCAGATTTTCAGTAATCTCCCTCGATGATCGCTCCTGTTCTTCCAGCAAACCAACGATCTTAAAATAGATTGATTTCATTTGTTCTCTGCTCAGTTTTTCTTCGGAAGTATTGCAGACCGAACATTTTCCGCAGGGCCGGGTATTCTTTTCTCCAAAGTATTGCAGTAACTGCTCACTTTTGCATTTGTTGTTGTTCGCAACATACTCCAGTACCTGATCGATCTTCTCTTTTTTGCTGCTCAGCTGCAACCTGATGTGGGGAATGAGAGGATTTATGGTGCTGTCATCTTCTCGCGGCACCAAAAAAGTCACCCGGGTATCATGTTGATCGTGCTCAAACTCAGCAATCCCCTGTGAGGTGAGCTGCTGCAGTAATTTAACCGCCTCCGGCTGGTTAGTGCCTGCTTTGCTGCAAATGATCTGCAGGTTTATATCGGTTAAATTATCGAACACTCCGCCGTAGGTTCTTAAAATAGCCTTCACTACCGCCTCATACTGGGGGGTAGCTTCAAGATAAAAATTTAGCTGCCTCCCCGAAACCGTGAATTTTATTTTTGTCTTTTTTTGAAATTGTTCTGAAAGTTGTAGCACGCTCGACCTGTCCAGTAATAGGATGGCATTATATGCCTGCAATACATTAAGCTGGTAATTTTGGCAAAACTCATAGAAGTTGAAAAAATGCTCTGAACCTTCACCTTCCCCAAAAGCGATCCTGAAATAGGTGACAAGTTTTTTATATACCAGCTTCACAAATTCCACGGAAGGAAGGGTATTCAAAAACTGGTTTTTTAAAAGTGGGATATCACTTTGATTGGTGAGAATCACTGCCTTCGCTGGTTTACCATCCCTACCGGCACGACCGGCTTCCTGAAAGTAACTTTCCAGACTCTCCGGAAGGTTCATGTGTACCACGGTTCGTACATCGGGTTTATCGATGCCCATCCCAAACGCGCTGGTAGCCACCATCACTCTGCTTTGGTCTTTCAGCCATTTTTGAAGCCGCGCAGATTTTTCCTTTTTCTGAAGTCCCCCGTGGAATGAATTAGCAGAAACCCCCTTTTTCTCCAGGAAGTCTGCCAGTTCTACTGTAGCTTTCCTGCTTCGTACATAGATAATAGCCGAACTTTTATGCTCCTTTAGCAGCTGTTCCAGGTAATAATTCTTATCCTGAGCTTCCTGTACCTGGTAAGCCAGGTTTTCTCTTGCAAATGACTTTTGACGGATAACGGGAGCTGATAATTCAAGTTGGGCGGCCACATCTTTTAAAACTGTAGGGGTAGCGGTTGCTGTTAACCCGATTACGGGTGCTTCAGGTTTTATTTTGCGCAAAAGAGAAATATCCCGATAGGCGGGTCTAAAATCATGGCCCCATTGGGAGATACAATGAGCTTCGTCAACAGCGATGAGGTTTACAGGCATTTGCCTAATGCGTTCCTGCACGAGTTCCTGCTGTAAGCGTTCGGGAGAAAGGTAAAGGAATTTATAATTGCCATAGATGCAGTTATCCAGCATGGTGTCCACCTCAATGTAAGGAATTCCACCGGTGAGGGCCATGGCTTTAATCCCCTTCGCTTGTAGAGCGTTAACCTGGTCTTCCATGAGAGCGATCAAGGGAGAAATCACAATGCAGATGCCCGGTTTGCTTAAGGCAGGAACCTGAAAGCAAAGAGATTTTCCACCTCCCGTGGGAAGTAAAGCAATGACATCTTTCCCTTCCAGCACATCTTCAATGATCTCTTTTTGAAGAGGTCTGAAAGCGGGAAAATCCCAGTACTGTTTTAATATTTCTTCGGGCTTAGACAAGCTGGTCTAGGATAAAGGACGCTCTTTCTGCCACAGGACCGCAGGGTACTTCTAGCGGCCGGTACCCGTGGTATTTGTAGCTGTTGGCCAAATGGTCGTGAATGGCTACTGCCTGTTCATAAGATTCATAGCGCTCGCTGTCTTCAGTATAGATCTGTTTCCAGGGTGGAAGAATAAACACTTCGTCATACAGGTACTCTTTGCAAACGCGATTGAATACTGGTGGGTAATCATTTCCGAAGTAATTCATATAAGCCACCACATCGGGGACACCGCGGTCCAGAAAAACCATGTTGGCGGGTGCATCTTCGGCATCCTTATGCTGTTTGATGCGGCCCTCCAGGAGCATCTCGCTGAACAGCAGGGGTTCTTCCAGGAATAATTGGTCAATTCCCTTTTTTTGAGCCTCTTTAATAATTTCCCTGGAAACTTCGTGGAAACAAAAATACCCACTTTCTTCAAGAGCTTCAATAACAGAGGTCTTTCCTGTGCCGGGGCCGCCGGTAATAACTATTTTCCTGGTCTTCACGCGGCAAATTTCGGCATTTGAATCCAATTTAAAAAATGGATCTTTAAATGTATCTTTGTATTTTAAATGAAGCAGAAAAATTATGAGTGAAGCAAAAGATCCCGAGGAGTTTTACCGCAAATTGAAAGCCCAGTTGCATGACACAGACATGTGGCCAACCATCTATCTCTATAAATTCATCGTGCCTACCAATGAGCTGAAGATTGAAGCTATTCATGATATCTTTGATAACATGGGAGCGGTCATAAAAACAAAACAATCCAGGAACGGAAAATATACCAGTGTATCGGTGAACGTGAGAATGAAGGACCCTGATGCTGTGATTGCCAAATACAAAGAAGTTGGAATAAAAATAGAAGGAGTAATTTCCCTATAGCCTTTTCCAGTAAGAATCAAAAAATAATGCTGTTGCCTGAATATATTTTATTATTTTGCAGGCGATAAACTTCTACAGTATATTATCACCCTATATAATTAGCATTTTGACAAACGAACTAGAATACAACTCTGAAAGGAGTAAATTGATCATTCCTGAATATGGACGACATATTCAGAAAATGGTGGAGTATGCCATCGAAATAGAGGATGATGCAGAGAGAAACCGGGTGGCTAAAGCGATCATTTCTGTCATGGGAAATCTTAATCCGCATTTAAGGGATGTACCCGATTTTCAACATAAACTCTGGGACCAGTTGTTCATAATCAGTGATTTTAAACTGGACGTGGATAGCCCTTTTCCGAAGCCTACCCGCGAAATGCTGGAGGAAAGACCAGATAGAATGGACTATCCGCAGAATTTTCCGAAATACAGGTTCTACGGGAACAATATCAAACGAATGATCGACGTGGCGAACAAATGGGATGACGGTCCTCAGAAGGAAGGGTTGATCTATACCATCGCTAATCACATGAAGAAATCCTATCTCAACTGGAACAAAGACTCGGTTGATGACAGGGTGATCTTTGACCACTTGAGAGAACTAAGCGGTGGAAGGATCGATATCAAAGCTTCAGATGAGGACCTGAGCGAAGCATCAGATCTTTTAAGAGGCAGCAAAAAATTTACTTCCAAGAAGTCTTCTAAAAAGACTCACCGCGCCAGAAGCCGTAAACGCCATTAAATTTTAGACTACCATGGGAACTTTTCAAATTGAGGGAGGACATGCCCTAAAGGGAGAGATCAATCCCCAGGGGGCCAAAAATGAAGCTTTACAGATCCTCTGTGCAGTTTTACTGACTCCCGAAAAAGTTACGATCCACAATATTCCTGATATACTTGATGTAAATAAACTTATTCACCTGCTGAAGCAGCTGGGTGTAAAGGTTGAGAAAATCGGGAAAGGAAGCTATACTTTTCAAAGTGATGAGCTGGATCTCGATTATCTTACCAGTGATAATTTCAAACAGGAAGGCAGCAGCCTTCGCGGTTCCATCATGCTGGTGGGCCCAATGCTAGGTAGGTTCGGGAAAGGATATATTCCGCGTCCCGGGGGGGATAAGATAGGGCGCCGCCGCCTGGATACCCACTTTGAAGGATTTATTAAACTGGGAGCAAAGTTTCGTTACAATAAGGAAGAGCGGTTTTATGGGGTAGAAGCTCCAAAAACCGGGCTGGAAGGAACTTATATGCTTCTGGAAGAAGCCTCTGTAACCGGAACAGCCAACATCATTATGGCTGCCGTTTTTGCCAGAGGTAAAACAACTATTTACAATGCAGCTTGTGAGCCTTATTTGCAACAGTTGTGCAATATGCTCATAAGGATGGGAGCTTCTATAAAAGGAGTGGGCTCGAACCTGCTTGAAATAGAAGGAGTGGAATCCTTACAGGGATGTACCCACACCGTACTTCCCGATATGATCGAAATTGGGTCCTGGATCGGTTTAGCCGCCATGACCAAAAGTGAGATCACTATAAAGAATGTTTCCTGGGATCACTTGGGACTCATCCCTGCCAATTTCAGAAAACTGGGTATAACTGTGGAAAAAAGGGGAGATGATATTTTCATTCCGGCTCATAAGGACGGTTATGAAGTACAAAGTTTTATTGACGGCTCTATCATGAGTATAAGTGATGCGCCATGGCCAGGGTTTACACCAGATCTTTTGAGTATCATTCTGGTAGTTGCCACACAGGCCAGAGGAAGTGTTCTTGTTCATCAAAAAATGTTCGAGAGTAGACTTTTCTTCGTGGATAAATTGATCGATATGGGAGCCAAGATCATCTTATGTGATCCACACAGAGCTACGGTGATAGGTCATGATTTCCAGTCGCAGTTAAAGGCCACGACCATGGTTTCGCCAGATATCAGGGCGGGAATCTCTTTGTTGATTGCGGCACTTTCTGCAAAAGGAACTTCTGTAATCCATAATATTGAGCAGATTGATCGTGGATATGAAAATATTGACGAGAGATTAAAAGCAATAGGAGCCAAGATTACTCGTACTGCTTAAGAAAAAGATTTTTTAAAACTGAAAAAGGCTGCCTACTACAGGCAGCCTTTTTCAGTTAGGTTCGTTTTATTAATGGCTTTGCATTTCTGCCTTTCGTTTTTTCAATTGTTTTTCAATATCCTTTACACTTTCAGCAGCAGCGGCCTCAAAGCTGTCCTCATTGGAGGAAGCGTGAATTTTGGGTCCGGGAAGGCTTAGCTCTATTGCGCAAACTTTGCCTTTACCATTGGTGGATTTTTCCTCTTTAAACATCACATCTGCTGAAATTACCCAGTCATATTTATTTTCAAGTTTATCAAGTTTGCGCTGAACCAGTTGTTCTGCGGAAAGTTTTGTTTCTGAATGTACAAATTGAATGTTCGTCTTCATATTCATCTGGTTTTTACAAAATGTTTATAGTTCTGAAGATACCAAAAAAGCCCCGAAATTCCCGATATTTATTAAAAAAACATTCCGGAAAATTGAGTTATTAAATGACTGTTCTGGAGGTCTTCTTTTTTAAATTATTCCTGTGGATCTCGGGAGGCAATAAGGGTGAAGTTGAGAGTGCCATCAGGTTGTAGTTTGTATCTGTATATGGATTTTCCCTGTACATGGCCATCGTCATAGGTTCCCAGTACCCAATCTTCTGTCAACACCTTAACCTCGCGAAAGGCCATAGTGCCTCCTACTTCTGCTTTTAAAGGAATTACCTCAGGTTGTTCTTTGAGGGAGTTTCTTATAAATTCCTTTGGATTTTCAATGGTATCGAACTTTCCTCCGAAGTATATAGGATACTCTGCAGCGATGTCGCCTTTTTCGATCAGTGCTTTTAGCGAATCTGAAGTTCGTTTATACTTTGCAAGTTCCCGGGACAAAGAGTCCAGTTGAAGTTCCTTTTCCTCCAGGTCACGTTCCCGGTCATTACAACCTAGTAAAACAGCTCCAAGGAATAGCAGGATTAAGGTTTTTAAAATTTCATCTTTGGTTCGGTTATTCATCATAGATGTTTTCATAAGGGTTGTTTTCGGTTACAAAAAATTCGCCGTTCACATACCTGAAGTGACGGTCTAGTGCAGCGATCTCTTTCATGTCCTGGTCATCCAGGTTGATCTTTGCGCTTTCAAAGTTTGAAATGATATGTCCTTTTGAGGTGGATTTGGGTATGACCGCTGTGCCTCTTTTTACTGCCCATTTGATGAGTATTTGGGCCGGGGAGGCGCTGTGTTTCTCAGCTATTTTTTTAATGACTTCATTTTCCAGGAGGGAAGGTTCATTTTTAGCTTTCATCTCCTTACTTCTATCCCCACTCCCCAGAGGAGAGTAGGCGGTAAGGCGTATATCATTTTCCTTGCTAAACTCAAGCAGTTCGTGCTGCTGTAAAAACGGATGCAGCTCTACCTGGTTCATTTCTGGTGTCTCTGAAGACTCAGACATGAGGTTTATTAATTTCTTTTCACTGAAATTGGATACACCTATATGTTTTACAAGACCCTGGTTTTTCGCTTCAATCATGGCATTCCAGGTTTCAATGATAGGAACTTCCTCAAGAGACAGGTAATCCTCATCTTTTGAGGGAAATGATACCCCATGCCTGAAGACCACCGGCCAGTGAATGAGGTATAGATCCAGGTAATCCAGCTGCAGGTCTTTCAGGGTCTTTTTCAGAGCTGGGATGACCTCTTCCTGGCGATGGGAATCATTCCAGAGTTTGGAGGTTATCCATACATCTTCCCTTTTAATTTCGCCTTTTGCAAAAACCCTGGAAAGAGCTTCACCTATTTCTGCCTCATTGCCATAGGTAGCAGCACAGTCTATATGCCTGTATCCCTCTGTGAGAGCAATTTCAACTGCCTCTCCAACTTTTCCCCTGGATGACTTCCAGGTTCCCAGGCCTATAGCGGGCATTTCATCGTTGTTTCTGAATTTCAATGTCTCCATTTATCGCATCTTTTTCTTAAAATAAGCAGGAATTGCCGGGAGTGAAAAAGAATTGGACCGTTTTAGCACAACTTTAATAGTTATCTGCGTGGGTGGTACTGTTCCAGAACATTTTTGAGGTGTGAGCGGTCCATGTGCACGTAGATTTCTGTGGTGGTAATGCTTTCGTGCCCCAGCATTTGCTGAATGGCCCTGAGATCGGCCCCATTTTCCAATAAATGGGTGGCAAACGAGTGTCTAAAGGTGTGCGGGCTTATTTTTTTATGGAGTCCTGCATTTTCTGCCAGCCTTCTTATTATGGTAAAGATCATGGCGCGGGTAAGTCCTTTCCCGCGGCGGTTCAGGAACAGGGTGTCTTCATGACCTTTTTGGATGTTCATATGGGAACGAATATGACCGCTGTAGAGTTCGATGTAATTCTGGGTTGCTTCGGCGATAGGAACAAAGCGTTGTTTATCGCCTTTTCCGGTCACTTTAATAAATCCTTCAGCAAAGAAAAGATCAGATAATTTCAGGTTTATGACTTCAGAAACCCTGAGCCCACAGCCGTAAAGGGTTTCTAAAATAGCACGGTTTCTTTCCCCTTCGGGAGTGCTAAGGTCTATGGTAGCAATAAGCCGGTCAATTTCATCCAGGGAAAGAGTATCGGGTAATTTCCGGCCAATTCTCGGGGATTCTATTAATTCTATCGGATTCTGACGCCGGTAATCTTCAAAAACCAGGTAATCAAAAAAGCCTTTTAAACCAGAGATGATACGGGATTGAGATCGCGGATTGACTTTTTTGGCCAGGGTATACACAAACTGCTGTACTTCCTCTTCAGAAATGGTTACAGGGGAAGAGTCAATTTTGTGTTCCTCCAGCCAGGAAGCCAGTTTTTCCACATCAAAGCTGTAATTGGTAATGGTATTGGCAGCAAGCCCGCGTTCTATACGCAGGTATTGCCGGTAATCTTCAAGTGCATTTTTCCAATTCACAGGCTAAAGATACACATGATAGCGCATTTTCCAGACCTTTTTGCTTCGACACTTGAAAAGTTCTTTTTAGAAAGTATTAGGAGGAAAATTCTTTAGGCTTGAGTGATATTTATCATTGGTCATAACTTATTGTTAGTGAGATAATTGACTAACTTTAAAGGGTTAACTATAAAAAGACCGAATGATGAAAAAACTACTTCTATTTGGGCTGTTGACCATGTTTGGTCTTAGCCCTTTTTACGCACAAACCAACATTAATGTTGGCGTACATGCCGGTATTCCTCTTGGAGATGTTGAAGATATATCCAGTTTTGAAGTTGGGGTTGATCTTGCCTACCGGTTTACTTTTGTTGATATCGTTGAGGTAGGCCCTCTTGTTGGTTACACTCACTTCTTTGGAAAAGATGATTTTGATGACCTTAATTACATACCCATTGCTGCATCTGGTAGGCTTGGGTTACCTCAATCATTTTTTGCCGGCTTTGATATTGGATATGCCATCGCCCTGGAAGATGGTGCAGATGGGGGTTTGTATTACCGGCCGCAGGTAGGATATCAGTTTCTGAATTTTGGCCTGGTAGTCTCCTATGTCGGAATTGCTGAAGATGGAATTGATGTTGGTGCTCTTACCTTGGGTGTGGAATTTAAATTTTGATTTAAATTAGGTATAAAAAAGCGGGAGTAAATACTTCCGCTTTTTTATGCCTGAATTTTATACTTTTACTGTATGAAACTACTTATCATTAACGGTCCCAATCTCAACCTGCTGGGCAATCGCGAACCGGATACCTACGGAAACAGAGATTTTAAGTCCTATTTGGAAGAGCTTCAGCAACAATTTCCGGCTGTTCAACTGGACTATTACCAGTCAAACATTGAAGGTGAGCTCATAGGTAAACTTCAGGATGCTGAGGGAGTTTTTGACGGCATTATTTTAAATGCGGCCGCTTATACCCACACTTCGGTAGGAATAGGGGATGCCGTTAAGGCAATTGCAACTCCGGTAGTTGAGGTACACATTTCCAATACAGCGGCCCGGGAAGAATTCAGGCATAGATCATACATTGCACCAAATGCTAAAGGGGTGATTCTGGGTTTTGGGCTGCAGAGTTATGAGCTGGCGATTCATAGTTTTTCTACTTCATAACATTCGTATAAATAGCGTTTTTACAAATTGAACGTAAGGAATGGAAGTTCGTGTTTAGTTTTTCTTAACACCCTTACACTATTTTATTCTGTAGCTTCGGAATAATCTAACCGTAAAAATGCTGATTATGAAAAAATGGGTTTTACTTATCGCAATCTTAATATCTTTTGGATTAAGTAATTCAGAGGCACAGGAAATAAGGATTGGTTTTCATGGAGGAATTCCTGTAGGAGACAGTACCGGTGACTCTGACTTTACTCTGGGAGCTGATGTTTCCTATATGTTCAGTCCTGCTGCCATGTTTCAGGTGGGCCCAATGTTAGGTTATTCCCACTATTTTGTCAACGATCGTGGTGATGCGAGTTTTCTTCCCATAGCTGCTTCCGGCCGGTTTTCTTTAGGAGATGCTGTTTTTGCAGGTGCTGACCTTGGATATGCTGTTGGTATTGATAACGATGGTGGATTTTATTACCGACCTAAATTAGGTTATGATCTATTAGGACTTTGGGTTGTAGGTTCCTATGAAGGAATTAGTATGGACGGAGGAACTGTGTCTTCTGTTAGTGTAGGTTTAGAATTTAGCCTGTAGACCAAAAAATATTTAATTTCAAGCGGGAGATTTTCTCCCGCTTTTTCTATGTCTGTACTTTACACTCACCACATGAAAGCTTCATGTCAACGATCTCAGTATTAATCTACTGGAGAAACGGAAACAGATACCTGTGGAAACAGAAATCTTCAGTTCCGATTTAGAATAACTTCAGCAAAAATTCCCGGCTCTTCAACTGGATTATTAATAGTCAAATGTTGGTGGCGAGATCATAGATAAACTTCAGGATGCTGACCGAGTTTATGACGGAATCATATTAAACGCGGCCGCTTATACCCACACCTCAGTAGGAATAGGGGATGCCCTTAAGGCGATTGCAATCCCGGGGATCGAGGTGCATATTTCCAATACGGCCGCCCTCGAAGAATTTAGGCATAGATCAAATATTGCCCCTCATGCCAAGGGTTTTTTTTAGGGTTTGGTCTCAAGAGTTATCACGTGGTAATTCACAGTTTTTCGGGCTAGGGAATTGCTGCTCAACTTCGAATTTTAAATGGACCATTTTGTCCATATTTAGTTTTTTTTAACATAAAAGTGTTTTGGTAATCAGTATCTTCGGAAATAATTAACAATTAAACCACTAATTATGAAAAAAGTAATTTTGCTTGCAGCAGTCTTTTTGACCTTTGGATTGACTACTTCAACAGCACAGGAAATTAAATTGGGTGCCAATGTAGGTATTCCGGTAGGGGATATTTCTGATGCCTCAGATTTTAAACTTGGAGTTGATATTGCTTATTTGTTCACTCCAACAGAAATGTTCCAGGTAGGGCCAATGCTTGGGTATTCTCATTATTTTATGAAAGATGTAGATATGGGGTCTTTTGGAACCGTGGAAGTCGATGATGCTAGCTTCCTTCCAATTGCTGCTTCGGGGCGCTTTTCTTTAGGGGATGCTGTGTTTGCAGGTGCCGATCTTGGATATGCAGTGGGTCTTAATGATGGAAATGACGGTGGGTTTTATTACCGACCAAAATTAGGTTATGACCTGTTGGGGCTTTGGATCGTTGGTTCTTATGAAGGTATTAGTATGGACGGTGGAACGGTATCTTCTGTAAATGTCGGTCTCGAATTCACCTTCTAAGTCCAGGAAAAAAAAATAATTTCAAGCGGGAGTCTTTCTCCCGCTTTTTTTATTTTAAGCCTACTATGAAAAAATCTTTTTTGAATTGGAGTAGCGGGAAAGATGCCGCTTTTGCATTGTATCTTCTGCAAGATCAACATGAATATTCGGTGGAGAAATTGGTTACGACGGTTAATTCTCGAACGAACAGGATCTCCATGCACGGGTTGCGAAAGGAACTATTGCTGGGACAGGCTGAGAGCATTGGTATTCCGCTTCACACTATTGCCCTGCCGGGGAATGTTTCTATGGTTGTTTACAATGATATAATGCAACGGGAGACGCGGAAACTCGTTGAAGAAGGCTTTACTCACAGCATTTTCGGGGATATCTTTTTGGAAGACTTAAGAAAATATCGGGAACAGCAACTTCAAAAGATCGGTTTAAAGATGGTTTTTCCGTTATGGAAAAAGAACACTTTACAATTGATGATCTCTTTTTTACAGGCGGGATTCAAAGCTATTACTGTTAGTATTAATTCTAAGGTCCTCGATAAATCCTTCTGCGGAAGGGTCATCGACGAAAAATTTCTGGCCGATCTTCCCCCGGGAGTGGATCCCGCGGGAGAGAACGGGGAATTCCACACCTTCGTTTTTGACGGTCCAATTTTCAAAAAGGCCGTCCCTTTTCAAAAAGGTGACATGGTGGAACGATCTTATTCGCCAGCTAAACGGAAAGAAGATAACTGCTTTTCCGAAGAAAAGGAGACCTGGGATACCCAATTTTTCTATTGTGATCTCCTCTCAGTTTGAAAACCTTCTCACAATTAAGGTCTTCCTTTTTACTACCCGGTACTGCTTTCAATTAACACAAATTTATTTCCATATTCTGTGAGAAGTTTGACCTAAGGACTAAATTAGGGCATGGAAAGGCAAAATGTGAAGAGAGGATTTATTTTTAAGAAATTTGAAGATGAGGGAAAGTCTCCGTTTGAGAAGCTTTTTGAGATCTTCAAAGAATTGATCACCCATACATCAGGAGATTTTGATGAAGCCATAGACTGGCTTCGACAGCTTGACATTGAATATCAACTTACCGACGAAAACTACAGTATAGATGACTTTATTGAAGACCTGAAGAAGAAAGGATATATCAGAGAAGAGATCGATCCAAATGGAAAAGGAGGAATGGCGATCACTGCCAAGACCGAAAGAGCGATAAGGCAACAAGCCCTGAACCAGATCTTCGGAAGGTTGCGAAAAAGCCGATCGGGAAATCATTCCACCAAACACCAGGGATTGGGAGATGAACACACAGGTGAATTCAGAAGGTATAATTACGGGGATTCTCTCGATAAGATCTCGATGACCGAATCCCTTAAAAATGCACAGATCCACCACGGCGCTGATGATTTTAGTATGACCGAAGATGACCTGGTTGTGGAAGAAACCCATCATAAGAGCCAGATGAGTACGGTGCTCATGATAGACATTAGCCACAGCATGATCCTGTATGGAGAAGATCGTATCACTCCGGCCAAAAAAGTGGCCATGGCCCTGGCTGAACTCATCACTACGCGTTATCCAAAAGACACGCTGGATATCCTTGTATTTGGCAACGATGCCTGGGCTATCTCGATTAGTGACCTGCCGTATTTGCAGGTAGGTCCATATCACACCAACACGGTGGCCGGCCTACAGCTAGCCATGGATCTCCTGCGCCGAAAACGCAATACCAATAAACAGATCTTTATGATCACAGACGGGAAGCCCAGCTGCATCAGGGAACGGGATGGGAGTTATTACAAAAATAGCGTTGGCCTGGATCCCTTTATTGTAGAGCAGTGTTATAATGCGGCCCGACAGGCCAGGAAACTGCATATTCCCATCACCACCTTTATGATCGCAAAAGACCCATACCTGGAAAGGTTCGTAAGAGAGTTTACGCAAGCAAACCAGGGGAAAGCATTTTTTACAGGTCTCAAAGGACTGGGGGAAATGATCTTCGAAGATTACGAAACAAACAGAAAGAAAAGGATCAAAGGCTGATTTTCAAAAAACAATGATGAAATGGAGAAAGACAAAATAAAAACGTTTGGAGAACTCAAGAAATCCGGATACCAAAGCAGAAGCATCAAAGAAGAATTACGCCAAAACCTGCTGACGAAAATACGGAATAATGAACCTGCTTTTGAGGGAATACACGGTTACGAATATACAGTGATCCCTGAACTGGAGCGGGCAATTCTCTCGCGGCACAATATTAATTTACTGGGGTTACGGGGCCAGGCCAAAACGCGACTGGCCAGAATGATGGTGAATCTGCTTGATGAATGGATGCCTGTCGTGGAAGGTTCAGAGATTAATGATGATCCCTTTCATCCCATTTCGCGCTACGCCAAAGAGCTGCTGAAAGAACAAGGTGACGACACTCCTGTCACCTGGGTTCACAGGAGCGAAAGGTTTTACGAGAAACTGGCCACCCCAGATGTGACCGTGGCCGATATCATTGGAGATGTGGACCCTATCAAAGCGGCGAACCTGAAGCTTAGTTATGCCGATGACCGGGTGATCCACTTCGGAATGATCCCACGCGCCAACAGGAGCATTTTTGTGATCAATGAATTACCCGATTTGCAGGCACGAATCCAGGTGGCGCTTTTCAATATTCTGCAGGAAGGCGATATCCAGATCCGCGGATTTAAACTGAGATTGCCGCTGGACATGCAGTTCGTTTTTACGGCCAACCCCGAGGACTACACCAACCGCGGAAGTATTGTTACTCCTTTGAAGGATCGAATTGGATCACAGATCCTCACTCACTACCCGCTGAACCTGGAAACCGCCAAAAAGATAACCCGGCAGGAGGCTCGGTTGGATGAGAAACAGGAGGAAACGGTACACGTGCCCGAACTGGCCAGGGACCTTTTAGAGCAAATAGGATTTGAAGCCCGGGACCATGAATTTATCGATGCCCGAAGCGGAATAAGCGCCAGGCTCAGCATTTCAGCTTACGAGAACCTTCTAAGCACTGCCGAACGCAGGGCGATAAAAAATAACGAGAATAAGACGCTGCTGAGGTTCGGGGATTTCCTGGGAGTTATTCCTGCCATTACCGGCAAGATCGAGCTGGTGTACGAAGGTGAGCAGGAGGGAAGCGCTGCCGTGGCACAAAAGCTTATTGGGGATGCTGTAAAAACCATTTTTCCTCGGCTATTTCCGAAGATCGAGAAATTGAACAAACCCGATGCGAAAGATCCTTACAGTGAAATTGTAGAATGGTTCTTTGCTGAAAGTGGTTTTGAACTACTGGATGAAACCTCAGATGAAGAGTACAAAAAAGCGCTGGATTCCATCCCGTCTCTGGATAAAGTTATTGACAAGTATCAGCCGGAGACGCCCCCAGAGGATCGCTATTTCCTGAAGGAATTTATTTTATGGGGACTGGTGGAATACAAAAAATTGAACAAGCACCGTTTTGCTGAAGGGGTGCAGTTCAAGGATATCTACGGCAGCTACATCAGCGGACTTTGAAAGGTTTAAGGTTTAATGGCTAAAGTTGGTGAAAACTGTTTTTCAATTCAATTTACCGTCACTCTGAATTTATTTCAGGGTCTTTTTGCTTTTGAACTCAAGGATGCAGAAAACATGTTCAGAATGACAATAAAAAGAGTGCAGCATGACGTTATAATAATATAAACAAAAAACCTCCAAAAATGCATTTTGGAGGTTTTCTAATTTAATTGAGTTTATACTCAATACTGAGTACTACAAATGTATCACTTCATCATAAGCATCAGCCACTGCTTCCATCACCGCTTCACTCATGGTTGGGTGTGGGTGAATTGCCTTAAGCACTTCGTGTCCTGTGGTTTCCAGTTTTCGTCCAAGAACAGCTTCAGCGATCATATCGGTCACCCCGGCACCAATCATGTGGCAGCCCAGCCATTCTCCGTATTTCGCGTCGAAAATCACTTTTACGAATCCGTCGGGAGTACCGGCAGCTTTTGCCTTGCCGGAAGCTGAGAATGGGAATTTCCCGATCTTTAGTTCATATCCGGCTTCTTTCGCCTGTTTTTCAGTCATTCCCACAGAGGCTATTTCAGGTGTGGCATAAGTACAGCCAGGGATATTTCCATAGTCAATAGGCTCTACGTGCATACCCTTGATCTTTTCAACACAGGTAATCCCTTCGGCAGAAGCGACGTGTGCCAAAGCAGGACCGGGTACGGCGTCTCCAATTGCGTAAATGCCCTGTACGTTAGTTTGATACCAGTCATTCACAAGGATCTTGTCCTTGTCTGTCTTGATGCCTAATTCTTCCAGGCCAATATTTTCTATGTTGGTTTTAATTCCCACAGCAGAAAGAACGACATCTGCCTCGATGGTTTCTTCTCCTTTTTTGGTCTTTACCTTTGCTTTCACCGTTTTTCCTGAAGTATCCACACTCTCCACAGAAGAATTGGTCATTACCTTGATTCCCGCTTTTTTGAAGCTTCTCTCAAACTGCTTGGATACTTCTTCATCTTCAAGAGGCACAAGGTTTGGAAGGAACTCCACAATGGTCACCTCTGTTCCCATGCTTTTATAAAAATGCGCGAATTCTACTCCAATAGCTCCAGATCCAACCACGATCATAGATTTGGGTTGCTTTTCAAGAGTCATGGCCTCGCGGTATCCAATCACTTTTTTACCGTCTTGTGGAAGGTTTGGAAGTTCTCTGGACCTCGCACCGGTTGCAATGATGATATGATCTGCAGAATATTCTGTCGTCTTATCATCTTTTCCGGTAACGGCAACCTTCTTTCCGGGTTTTAATTTTCCGAAGCCTTCGATGACATCGATCTTATTCTTTTTCATAAGGAATTGAACCCCTTTGCTCATTCCATCTGCCACACTGCGGCTTCTCTTTATAACAGCGGCAAAGTCCTTTTCGACCTTATCTACTTTAAGGCCGTAGTCTTCTGCGTGATTTAAATAGTCAAATACCTGTGCGCTTTTTAAAAGTGCTTTTGTAGGAATACAGCCCCAGTTAAGGCATACCCCACCTAAATTTTCTTTTTCAATAATGGCGGTTTTAAAACCTAATTGTGAAGCTCTGATGGCGGTAACATATCCACCCGGGCCACTTCCTAGTACAATAATGTCGTATTTACTCATATCTGGAAATTTTTGTAACTGAATTTAAGACAGCGAATTTACGGAAATTAACTATAATCCTAAAGTATTGGGAAGGGAGGCTTTGATAAAATTGAAGGGCACACCTCTGGGGAAAAAAGAAACCCCTCTTCCGGCAATTGGAAGAGGGGTTAATTAAAACTTTGCATTATTTACCGAATATCTAGAACGGGTATTTCATTTTCCTGAATTTTTAGTGCAGACATGACTGCTTCATAACTGGAAATATCTATTGTATTATTCTGTGCAAATTGTGCTGGAACAATAGCAATTCTGAATACCTGATCATCAGTAAATTCAGTTCCAAGAGTGGAAAGATCTACATTAGAATCTAAAAAGATACTGGTATCAAAGAAGGTATAATCATAATTGTACTGCATGGTTCCACCTCCATCAAGATAATAGGTTTGCGGAAGTAAACGCCATACATAGACTGGCTCTCCGCCGGCTTCTCCATCTGTACCTACCCTGAGATAGATCAGGACAACATCAGATTCAAAGACTTCAACACTGGTAAAATCTGCGTACTCCACAAAGAGGGTGTAGTCATTTGCAGCTGTGAAATCACCTTCAACTTCAAATACAGTGCCTATTAATCCATCTTCCCCAGCAGGTCCCTGAGGCCCCTGTGGCCCCGGAGGGCCCATTTCCCCGTCATCTGAACAGGAGGTGAAAGCGATCAATACAAAACTTAGTAAAAAATATAAATTTCTCATTATTATGTGGATTTAGTTTCAAAATCTAAACTGGCCGAATTTACACAATAGCGTTGGCCGGTCTCAGTAGGGCCGTCATCAAATACATGTCCCAGGTGACTGCCGCAGTTGGAGCACAAAATTTCAGTTCGCACCATGCCATGGCTTCTGTCCTGTACGTACTCAATGCTACCTTCAATGGCATCATCAAAACTTGGCCAACCGCAGTTGCTTTCAAATTTCTGATTGCTTTCAAAGAGTTTTGTGCCACAGGCAGCACAATGGTATTCCCCATCCTGAAAATGCAGGTTGTACTTACCGGAATGTGGAGCCTCAGTGCCTTTTTGGCGCAGAATTCTATATTGTTCTTCAGAAAGTTTGTCTCTCCATTCGGCTTCTGAATGTTCTATTGGATATGTCTTTTTCATTATTTGATTTTGTTCTAAAATAAAGAATGTGGTAGAAATTGAGTCTTAATCTATTTGTAAACTTTTCCCCGATTCTTATTCATTATCAGGAATGAAGTCCATCGCTACTCCATTGATGCAATGTCTTTTTCCTGTGGTATCTTTGGGACCGTCATTGAACACATGACCTAGATGACCCCCGCAATTTGCACACACTACTTCGGTGGCTGCATAGCCTCCAATCCTGTCTGGCCGGTAATCAACGCTTTTCTCATCTATAGGTCTATCAAAGCTCGGCCAGCCGGTTCCGCTTTCAAATTTGTTTTCGGTTTTGTAGAGGGCATTTCCGCAGGCAGCACAAACAAACGTACCCGGTTCATTAATGTTATTAAGTTCGCTTGAAAAGGCTCTTTCAGTGCCCTTTTTCCTCAGAACCTCAAATTCCTGCGGACTTAATTCTGCCTTCCATTCTGATTCACTTTTGGATACGGGATATTGTTTGTCCTGGTCACGTTGAGCATTACTGTTGCAACCAAGAAAGACAAGCATCAAGATTAACAGGAAATAATTCTTCATCTCTTCTTTTTCCAAAGAAGAATCAAGAACTATACCGAAAGAAAATCAATGATTTTGTTAATTACATTCTCATTTCCTAAAATTCGTCGGTGTCCCAGTTCTTTGGTGATAAAAAGTTCGCCTTGTTCTAGATTCTCGGTGATCTCATATGCAGAGCTAATGTGTACGTCGACATCGTGTTCGTCATGGACTACCAGGGTTGGGATCTTAACTTCTTTTGCAGACACTGCTCCAGAATAATTGTCCATATCTTCCCCAAATTTGATGTCAAAGTATTTTTTCATTTTCTTCGCCACCTTTTCGTTCATTTTCATATTGTGAGCGAATTCGCGGGTGATGTGTGTCACACTGTTAGCTGTTCCAATAATAACCAGCTTATGAATATTTAAGCCATCTTTGACAGCTTTTAAAGAGGCCATGCCTCCCAGAGAGTGACCTATAGCTGCTTCAAATGGGCCGTACTCCTTTTCAAGGTGGTGAATAGTTTCCACAAAAAAAGGCATCATGCTCCATTTGCCTGGAGCTTTCCCGTGGGCCGGTGCATCAAAACTCACTACTCCATAACCTTCCTTTAAAAGAGCTTTAGCCATATTTGCCAGCTGAGTTCCCCGGCCACTCCACCCGTGAGCCAGCAGGATCTTTTTTGTGCCGCTCCCATATTTATAGACTACCACTTCCCGGTCTATAGAAGGAATGATCATCCTGGTTTGCTTGCTGTTCTCATCCATTTCGCGCTCCCTTTCAGGAAGTTTATAACGAAAAGGTGTTAAAAATAATTTCGCCGCGAACCTGCTGGCCATAAAAGGACTTATGAAGGTAAGGATCTTTCCGGTGATGAGAATATAGGAGGGAACGAGTAGTCGTTGAACAGGAGTTTTATCTTTTTTTTCTTTGGTCATAGCGTAAAGCAAAGCCGCAAGTTAAGGAAAAAGCTGAGGGAATCCTCAGGATTATGAATTTGGCAGGTATTTTGTTAAACCTAATTTAAAGCCATAAATCAACAGGAGTTGATTCCTTAACTTTAACAAAAACCATTATTATGAAACTCAAACAAATTTCAATAGTTTTTAGTCTGTTTCTCCTGGTGGCGGCTTGTAAAACCAATCCGTTTACAGGTGAGAAAAACCTGAATTTTTATCCAAATTCCCAGATCTTCCCAGCTGCTTTTCAGCAGTACAACCAGGTGCTTTCTGAAAATGAAGTGGTGACAGGAACAGCTGATTCGCGGATGATCAAAAATGTAGGGCAAAAGATTGCCACTGCATCCAAAAGGTTTTTGGATGCCAATGGATACCAGGGATACCTGGATGATTATAAATGGGAATTCAGCCTTATTAAAGATGACCAGATCAATGCCTGGGCAATGCCTGGAGGTAAAATTGCCT
>CAZVKA010000040.1:0-22900 GCA_964627595.1 uncultured Flavobacteriaceae bacterium
CCTTGAAATTCGAGGCAGGAGTTCACCGGGTACAACGTGTGCCGCAAACCGAAACGCAGGGAAGGGTGCATACTTCTGCGGCTACCGTAATGGTGCTTCCGGAGGCTGAAGAATTCGATGTGCAGATAGACCCGAAAGATGTGCGTATCGACTATTTCTGTTCTTCGGGACCTGGAGGACAATCAGTGAACACGACCTATTCCGCAGTGCGTTTAACCCACACTCCAACCGGATTGGTGGCCCAGTGCCAGGACCAGAAATCCCAGCATAAGAACAAGGAAAAGGCCTTTAGGGTACTGCGTTCGAGGCTATATGAGCAGGAGCTGGCCAAGAAAATGGAAGCCGATGCCGCGAAGAGAAACTCTATGGTTTCCAGCGGGGACAGAAGTGCTAAGATCCGAACCTATAACTATGCCCAGGGAAGGGTGACCGACCACAGGATAGGGCTTACCCTTTATGACCTTGGAAATATCATTAACGGAGATATTCAGAAGATAATCGATGAATTGCAGCTGGTGGAAAACACCGAGAAGCTCAAGGAAAATTCAGATATTTTCTAAACTAT
Organism: uncultured Flavobacteriaceae bacterium; assembly: GCA_964627595.1. Taxonomy (GTDB): domain Bacteria; phylum Bacteroidota; class Bacteroidia; order Flavobacteriales; family Flavobacteriaceae; genus Salinimicrobium. The sequence goes on from CAZVKA010000040.1 coordinate 566, forward strand.
AAATTAAAAAAGCTGCCGAGATCTTTCCGGCAGCTTTTCTTTTTCTAAGCCACGCCACATGACCACCCAACAACTTGTAGAGGAAATAAGACGCAAAAGATCATTTTTGTGCATAGGCCTTGATGTAGATCTAAAGAAGATCCCACAACATTTACTGGATGAGGAAGATCCTATTTTTGCCTTTAATAAAGCCATTATAGACGCCACTCATCATTTGGCTGTGGCCTATAAACCTAACCTTGCTTTTTACGAGGCATACGGATTGGAAGGCCTAAAAGCTTTGGGTAAGACCATAGATTATTTAAACCAGAAGCATCCTGAAATTTTCACGATTGCCGATGCCAAAAGGGGAGATATAGGGAATACTTCAGGCATGTATGCCAAAGCCTTTTTTGAGGACCTCAATTTTGACTCGGTCACCGTGGCACCTTACATGGGAAAAGATTCTGTGGAGCCCTTTTTGGCCTATGAGGATAAACATACTATCCTGCTGGCGTTAACCTCTAATGCCGGTGCCTACGATTTTCAAACTGAAAAGATCGATGGAGAGGAGCTGTACAAAAAGGTTCTGAAGGTATCCAAATCCTGGGTGAACGGGCAGAATTTGATGTACGTGGTAGGAGCTACTAAAGCCGAATTCCTGGCCGACATTCGGGACATTGTGCCCGAGAGCTTTTTGCTGGTTCCGGGGGTTGGTGCCCAGGGCGGAAGCCTGGAGGAGGTATGCAAATTTGGGATGAACCGCAATGTGGGGTTATTGATCAATTCTTCCCGCGGAATTCTTTATGCTTCCCAGGGAGTAGATTTTGCCCAGGCAGCAGCTCAAAAGGCCGGGGAGCTCCAGGAGCAGATGTCCGAATTCCTGTAGTCCCGAAAAAGGGTAAATCTCTTAGCAAGCTTTTTTAACTGAAGTTTTCTTATTAACTTATTCAACTGCTTAAAAATGAATGAGATGGATACTTTTTTTGATCAATTGAACCGGAAGTTAGAGGTGGAAATTCCGCCAAAACGGATCATTTCCCTGGTTCCCAGTCAGTCTGAATTGCTGGTGGATCTTGGGTTACGAGATTCCATAGTGGGGGTGACCAAATTTTGTGTGCATCCTAAAGATCTCAGGGATACCAAAGAAGTTGTGGGGGGCACCAAGCAGGTACATGTTGACAAGATCAGAAAACTTGCACCAGATATTATCTTGTGTAATAAAGAAGAAAATACTCCTCAAATAGTGGAGGAGCTGGAGGAGATCGCTCCGGTACATGTATCAGATGTGAAGAATATAGACGATTCCATAGAATTGATCAGGGAATACGGGGAAATTTTCAGGACGCGGGAAAAAGCTTCAGAAATTGCGGGGAAGATCCTTGATCTCAGGGATGAATTCAGAGGCTTTGTAAGAGAACAGCCGGTGCGGAATGTCGCTTATTTTATTTGGAAAAAGCCATGGATGGTTGTTGGGGATGATACTTTTATAGACCACTTACTGCGGCTTAATAATTTTGAAAACCTTTTTTCTTTTGAAAAATCAAGGTATCCTGAAATAGATTTGGAGGACTTAGAGAAGAAAAAACCAGATCATGTTTTCTTGTCGACAGAGCCGTTTCCATTTAAGGAGGAGGATAAAGAAGCGTTCGAAAAAGTGGTGAGGAAGGACTGCATCCACATTGTGGATGGTGAATATTTTAGTTGGTACGGTTCGCGTTTGGTGGCCGCTTTTAGCTATTTTAAAAAGCTTCACTCAGAACTTGCATCCTGATAGCCTTGTTGTTCCATGCGACGAATTTCACGAAGTATAGAACATGCTTTTTCATTAAGCATATCACTTCGTTGCTTGTCGATCAGAGCCAACTCAAAGGCACGGCGCATGAGAAAAGTATACTTTTCCTGCAGCCTCTCCAAAGTAGAACGTGGTTCAAATAATCGAAACATAGGTATAATCTTATATGACAAAGATATTTACCTGAATTCCGAAGATTTACTAACCTAAAGTTAACATTATTGTAAACTTTGGAATTCTTCCAACTCAATTGTTAAAAACTTAGGAGGTAGAAGCTTAATCTTTAGATATGATAGGGTTCTGCCAAACTTTTATTTTGTGAATAACTTCCTACAATTTGTGGAAAAATTCCCACAGAGGAGATTAATCCTGTAACGCGAAAACTCTTCTAAGTAGTTCTGTGGTCCTGGAAGAAAAGTTATTCCTGATTTCCTTTTCCTCCAAAGCGATCATAGTAAATACTCCTTCCAGCGCTTCATTGGTCACATAGTCGGGCAGATCTGGATTTACGCTTGTCGTTAATGGTAGCGCATTATATCGGTTGATTATATTTGACCAAACCTGTGTGGCGCCCACTTTATCGAGGGAATTTGTGATAACCGGGTTAAATTTGCTGTACAGTTGATCTGTAGTTTTGTTTGCCAGGTAGGTAGTGGCTGCTCTTTCCCCCCCGGTGAGAATGTTTCGGGCATCGGTAAAGGTGATCTCTTTTACCGCGTTCACAAAAATAGGAGTGGCTTCCTTAACGGCATCTTCTGCCGCACGATTTAAAACTTTTAGTCCTTCGTCAGCCAGGGCATCCAGGCCCACCTCACGTAATGTGCGATCTACTTTTTGCAGTTCCGGTGGGAGGGTGATGCGTACCAGTTCATTTCTGAAAAAACCATCTTCTTCTGTTAGTTTGGTGACCTGTTTGTCGATCCCAAAATTGAGCGCCTGCCGTAGACCTGCGGCTACTTCGGCGTTCGAGACATATCCGCCTTCAGTAGGAATTTGATCGGCTATTTGTTGTAACTCGGCACAACCCAAAAAAATGGGCAAGATTAGCAGGAAGAAATATTTTTTCATAATGGAGTTTTTCCAAAGTTATTGATTTGAGGAGGAAGATAATTATAAATAAAAGTTATTCTAAAACGTTCGTGAATTTTCGGTTTTTCAATTTTTTGTATTTCAGGTTTTAAAAAGGAGGAAAAATGGCAAGTTCCTTCCTAAATTCGTAAATTGCGGCCACTAAAAATTTCAGGATAAAACATGGAACAACAAGCTCCTTATAAACCCAAGAATAAAGTAAGAATAGTAACTGCTGCTTCCCTTTTTGACGGGCACGATGCAGCGATCAACATTATGCGTCGCATCATTCAGTCTACCGGGGTGGAAGTGATTCACCTGGGGCATGACCGCAGCGTGGAAGAGGTGGTGAACTGCGCGATCCAGGAAGATGCTAATTCCATTGCAATGACCTCTTACCAGGGTGGGCATACCGAATACTTCAAATATATGTATGACCTGTTGCAGGAAAAAGGCGCGGGCCATATTAAGATCTTTGGCGGCGGCGGCGGAGTGATCCTGCCTGAAGAGATCAAGGAATTGGAGGAATACGGTATTACCCGTATCTATTCTCCCGATGACGGGCGGGAGCTTGGCCTGCAGGGAATGATCAATGATCTTGTCGAAAGATCTGACTATCCTATTGGAGAAAATCTGAACGGAGAAGTAGACCAGCTTTCTAAAAAATGTGCGGGAGCGATCGCCAGGGTAATTTCTGCTGCGGAAAATTTCCCCGAAACAGCAAAAGAAACGCTCAATAGAATTCACCAGGAGAATAAAGAAAAAAAGATCCCGGTCCTGGGAATCACCGGCACAGGAGGCGCCGGAAAATCTTCCCTGGTTGATGAACTGGTGCGACGCTACCTCATCGATTTTCCTGAAAAAACCATCGGTATCATTTCAGTCGACCCATCAAAGAGAAAGACCGGAGGTGCGCTTCTTGGTGACCGTATCAGGATGAACGCCATTGACAACCCGCGGGTGTATATGCGTTCCCTGGCCACAAGACAATCAAACCTCGCCTTGTCCAAATATGTTGCTGAAGCCATTGAAGTTCTTAAAGCGGCAGATTATGATCTGATCATTTTGGAGACCTCAGGAATTGGACAGTCTGATACAGAGATCCTGGAACATTCAGATGTTTCTTTGTACGTGATGACACCCGAATTTGGCGCAGCCACCCAACTGGAAAAGATCGATATGCTTGACTTTGCCGATCTTGTAGCGATCAATAAGTTCGATAAACGCGGTGCTCTTGACGCATTGCGTGATGTGAAAAAGCAATACCAGCGAAACCACGGACTGTGGGATACCAATCCAGACAACCTTCCGGTTTTCGGAACAATTGCTTCCCAATTCAACGATCCCGGTATGAACACGCTTTATAAGCAGATCATGGACAAAATCGATGAGAAGGCAGGAGCAAATTTCAATTCTACTTTTCACATTTCAAGAGAGATGAGCGAAAAGATCTTCGTGATCCCGCCAAATAGGACACGATATCTTTCAGAAATTTCTGAAAATAACCGCTCCTATGACGAAAAAGCGACAGCGCAGGCTGAGGTCGCTCAAAAATTGTATGGTATCTATAAAACGGTGGAATCTGTTACAGGTGTAAAAGTAGACCTTAATCAGTATGGTTTTGAAGAGGAAAGCCTTCAGAATGCCACTTCGGGAGATAATGAAGAGCTGGTCAACCTGCTAAAAAAGGAGTTTGACAAGGAGAAGATGGACCTGGATCCTTACAACTGGGAAGTTATCACCGGGTGGGATGAAAAAGTAAATAAATACAGGCAACCTGTATATAGCTTTAAAGTGCGTGACAAGGAGATCAAGATCAAAACTCACACAGAATCCCTGTCCCATACCCAAATACCTAAAGTGGCATTGCCAAAATACCAGGCTTGGGGTGACATTTTAAATTGGTGTCTGCAAGAAAATGTACCTGGAGAATTTCCCTATACCGCCGGGCTATATCCTTTTAAGAGACAGGGAGAAGATCCCACCAGAATGTTTGCCGGGGAAGGTTCACCGGAAAGAACGAATCGCCGTTTTCATTACGTGAGTATGGGCTTACCGGCAAAAAGGCTTTCCACAGCATTTGATTCGGTGACTCTTTACGGAAACGATCCTGACCACCGTCCCGATATCTACGGAAAGATCGGGAATGCCGGTGTATCTATCTGCTGCCTGGATGATGCTAAAAAGCTGTATTCCGGTTTTGATCTTGCCGATCCCATGACCTCGGTGAGTATGACCATAAACGGTCCGGCTCCAATGTTACTTGGATTCTTCATGAATGCTGCCATTGATCAGCAGTGTGAAAAGTACATCAAAGCAAACGGCCTGGAAGAGCAAGTGCAGGAAAAGATCAAAAAGATCTATGCAGAAAAGGAGGTCGAGCAACCGAAATATCGCGGAGAACTTCCGGAGGGAAATAATGGGCTCGGACTAATGCTACTTGGTGTAACCGGTGACCAGGTACTTCCTGCCGATGTTTATGCCGATATTAAAAAGCGAACTTTGAGCCAGGTACGAGGAACCGTGCAGGCCGATATCCTAAAGGAAGACCAGGCGCAGAACACCTGTATCTTCTCTACAGAATTCGCATTGAGGTTAATGGGTGATGTGCAGGAATATTTCATCAGGGAGAATGTTCGCAATTTCTATTCGGTTTCCATTTCGGGATATCATATTGCCGAGGCGGGAGCGAACCCGATTACCCAGCTGGCACTTACCCTTGCCAACGGATTCACCTACGTGGAATATTACCTGAGCAGGGGAATGGACATTAATAAATTCGGGCCTAACCTGTCCTTTTTCTTTTCCAATGGAATTGATCCCGAATATGCAGTTATTGGTAGGGTTGCAAGAAAGATATGGTCAAAGGCGATGAAGTATAAATACGGAGCGAATCCACGGGCGCAAATGCTGAAGTATCACATTCAGACTTCCGGAAGATCCCTTCACGCGCAGGAGATAGATTTTAATGATATCAGGACCACATTACAGGCGCTTTATGCTATTTATGACAATTGTAATTCCTTGCATACCAATGCCTATGATGAAGCGATCACCACCCCAACAGAAGCTTCTGTAAGAAGGGCAATGGCTATTCAGTTGATCATCAATAAGGAATTAGGACTGGCGAAGAATGAGAACCCCATCCAGGGATCCTTTATCATAGAAGAATTGACAGATCTTGTAGAAGAAGCGGTACTGGAGGAATTCGACAGGATCACTGAAAGAGGTGGTGTTCTGGGCGCCATGGAAACCATGTACCAGCGAAGCAAGATCCAGGAAGAAAGTCTGTACTACGAGACTCTTAAACATAATGGAGATTATCCAATTATTGGAGTGAATACTTTCCTAAGTTCCACAGGTTCGCCTACAGTTACACCGGGAGAAGTGATCAGGGCGACCGAAGAGGAAAAACAGAACCAGATCAAAACCCTTGAAAACCTTCATAAAGCGAAAAAAGAACTTGAAAAGGAGACGCTCGAAAAAGTGAAGAACGCAGCGGTTCAGAATGAGAACATTTTTGAGGTGCTTATGGAAGCTACTAAGGTTTGTTCTTTAGGGCAGATCACTACAGCTCTTTTCGAAGTAGGAGGACAGTACAGGAGAAATATGTAAGCAGAGGCAGCTTTCACTTTTGTGAAAGCTGTGCGAATCGCTTATCCCGAGAGGCGCAGCCGACTCGGGATCTTATATGAAAATAAAACCTAACAGGACCTGAAGGCCTGTTAGGTTTTTTCTTTTTCGGTTACCCACAATAACCCTTTTTGGGTTCAAAACCCCTGACAGGGTTTTTGCATTCCTGCTGTTTATTTTTCCTATTTTTAACCAAATTAATTCTCATGGCAACTCGAAATTTTCTGAATACAGATGATCAAAAAACTACTATTCTTATTAGGGTCATGGTGGGCAGCGTTTTCCTGGGAGAAGGAATTCAAAAATTTCTGTACCCCGCGATTCGCGGAGTGGGAAGATTTGAAAAAATGGGCTTCCCCGAGGCTGAGTTCTTTGGAAATTTCGTGGGTTTCTTTGAAGTTTTAGCGGGGCTATTGATCTTACTTGGTTTGATTACCCGTGGAGCAGCTATTATTACCCTCATCATAATGACGGTAGCCATCGTAGTGACAAAGATCCCTATTGGTATAGGGGAGAGTTTTGGACCATTTGTACTTAGAGATCTGAAAACTTACGGATTCTGGAGCATGGCTCATGAAATGAGAACAGATTTCGCCATGTGGCTGGGATCGCTGTTCCTCATCATCAAAGGAGGGGGGAGATGGTCAGTAGATCGGTATCTTAGCAGGTGAGAGTGCAACCCATTCATGGTTCCAAACCCAGAATGGGTTATTAAAACAAGAATGGTCTTTCTTAACCAGACGGCAATCTTAATCCTCAAGATCATCAAATGGGTTATCAAAAGGAATATCGTCATCGGGATCTTTGTCATCGTAATTCACTCCCGGGGGATTGAACAAACCCCAACGATCAATGATATAGTTCCATTGATCGAAGGTTTTTACCCACTCTGCGAAAAGTATTCTAAATTCTTCTATTTGCTCCCTCAGTAGGTCGAGGTACTCCGTTTCTTTGAAGTCCCACATTTTAAAGCCATTGCAGCCAACATAGATCTGTCTGGCACATTTTCGAATCACCGCGGCATTTTCCATGCGAATGTCATACAGGTCAACACCCGATGCTCCTGCGATCTTGGCCGGTATCTGTAAGGCATCGCCATACATGTCCTGTGCAAGGCTGTAGAGGATTTCTTCTTCCTCGGGAACGAGATCAGTGATCCTTTCCACGATCTTGAGAATTTCCATCGCCATTTGATACAAAGGCATTTTTTCGAGGTCTTTGGATCTCATTTTGTTTGCAAGAAAAATTAACCTTCTACTTTTTCCTCCTGCTCCTTCATTACTTTCCATTTCTCATAAGAAATCAGGTCATCATTGACAAGGGTGAGACAGGCGGCAATTACTCCGGCATCATCGAGAAGGCCAACTAACGGAATAAAATCTGGGATTAGATCCAGAGGCATTAATACATAAAGTAAGGCTCCCGCGACAGCTGCAATAGTCTTCCAGGGAACTCCTGTGTATTCCCCGCTCCAGTAATCCCTGATAAGGCCTAACATGCTCTTGGCCTTATCAATATATCCACTGATGGAATCATTGTTCCTAAATTTATTCTCGATCTTTTCCTGTTTTTTCAGGACCTTCTCAAGGTCTTTCTCTTTGACTTTTTCTGCTTGTTGATTTAAAGCGTGATCTGCTTGTTCGGGGCTAATATGCTTCATTTCAATTTATTTTCTTATTTATCAATTTGTCCCAATCTCTTAAAAATGTTCTTTATATTGTAATAAGATGCACTTTCCAGTTTGGTCAATTCCTCCCATTCCAGCGGAGTTGCTATCCCGGCTTCTTCATTTGGTCGCAGGGAAAAAGGACAAACCGCTGTCTGGGCATATGCGTTCCGAAGGTAATCTACAAAAATCTTTCCTTCTCTCTGGTCTTTTCGAATTTTTGTTGTTAAAAGATCGGGTCTTAATTTAGCCACTTCTTCGGCTACTTTTCTTGCTTCTTTTTTAATTTCATCAAAGTCTTTACCCCGGCGAATGGAATAATAAAGGTGCAGCCCACTTTGACCTGTGGTCATAAGTTGCGGGTCCTTCTTCTGTTTTCTCAGGTAATTCCTTACCACCTTGGCAGCTTCCCTCACCTTCTCAAATCCATTTTTTGGAGGATCGAGATCAAAAACCACTTTGTCAGGTTGTCGTATCTTATCTTTCCTGCTAAGCCAGATATGGAAAGATACTGTGCCCTGATTAACCAGGTACAATAGTGTTCTTTTGTCGTTGCAGATTATCTGGGTGTTTTTCCCTTCTTCAGTGTCAATTTCCACGGTCTTAATGAAATCGGGAAAATATTCTGATGCATTTTTCTGATAAAATCCGGCTTCCTGGATCCCGTTTGGAAATCTTTGTAAGGTAAGAGGGCGATCTTTCAGGTAAGGCAGCATCCTGTCTGCGATCTTATCATAATATTCTGCCATATCACTTTTGGTGATCTTTTTCTGCGGAAAAATGACCTTTTCAGGATTTGATATTTCTACTTGTGCGATTTCCATAGGTTTTTTGTTAACTTTCTTCTTTTGCTATTTCTTCCATACTGCGGCCGGAAACTACACTTTTGGCCTGGGTGCTTACCGGATTCCTTCGAGCATCTGCTTCATCGTCATCTTGCTTCATTAAGAGCCAATTTCCTTTCATTTTCCCACCCTTCATTTCTACCAGGGTAAAACCTCCTTTAAGTTTTTGTCCCTGGAGGGTAACTTCAATCTTTCCGGCTTCAAAACTATCTTTAAGTGAAATGACTTTGCCTTTCTCATCTTTTTTATTGCTTTCAATGCTGCCTTTATCCCAAATCATCACGGTACCTCCACCGTACTCTCCTTTTGGGATAGTGCCTTCAAAATCTGCATAAGCAAGAGGATGATCTTCAGTAGGAATGGCCATTCTTTTGACCGTAGGATCTGTGCTGGGGCCTTTGGGAACAGACCAGGACTTTAAAGTGCCGTCAATTTCCAGTCTAAAATCATAATGCAGGTTGGTGGCATCATGTTTCTGGATCACGAAAATGGGTTTTCCCTTCTTCTTTTTTTTCAAAGGCTCGCCTTTGGGCTCCCCGGTTTTGCTGAAATCCCTTTTTTCGTTGTAGCTCTTCATCTTTTAGTGGCTTCTTATGAAAATGTACGAAAATTGGTATGTCTTCCGCGTTAAAGAAGTCTCAAAAATGCTGTTCTTAGATTGTGGCAGATATTGAAACCCAAAGTTTTATATTCGATTTTTGTGGATGGTTTATTTTAGATACTTTTGCCACCTTAAACTTTTTTGTACCCTGTAGTGATGGAAACCCTTGGAGTATTTGCAATTGCTGTTTTCACCGGATTTATCGCCATAAATAATCCGTTGGGAAATGTGCCTGTTTTTTTAAGTTTGACGCGCCAGGCAGACAGGCCCACTCGAAGAGTGATCTCTAAAAAAGCCACTTTTACGGCTTTTGTGATCGTCTCAGGATTCATAATCCTGGGTAAATATATTTTTGACTTTTTTGGGTTGACCATTCCGGCCTTTAAGATCACGGGCGGGATCCTGGTCTTCTTTGTAGGCTTCGAGATGATCAGGGCCCAGGTTTCCAGTATTGATAACCAGTCTGAAGTGAACTTTAACGAAGGGATCTCAATCTCTCCTCTGGGTATTCCCATTCTTGCAGGTCCCGGAACCATTGTAACTGCCATGAACTTTACAACAAATGCCGGATATCTTGAACTGGGGATCATCCTGGTCATGTTTGCCGTTGTGATGTGGATGAATCACCTGGCTTTTCTCTCCAGTGAATACCTGGTACGGTATATTGGGGCTAATAAGATCGTGGTGGTCGAAAAGATCATGGGACTAATCATTGCAATTATTGGGGTTAACATGATCATTCAGGGGATCAATATTGCCTTTCTTGAGTAAGAAAAATAATAATTTGAACAATTTATTGATTTTTAGTAGGTTATCAAATTAATAGCCGTACCTTCGCCTCCAATTTAAATTTATACAATGAATAAAGGTACAGTTAAGTTCTTTAATGAATCAAAAGGTTATGGTTTCATAAAAGACGAAGAGACAAACGATGAGTATTTCGTACACGCTAATGGTTTAGTAGACGAAATAAGACAAGATGATGAAGTAGTTTTTGATCTTGAAGAAGGTAGAAAAGGTGTAAATGCAGTTAACGTGAAACAAGCATAGTTTCAGGTTCTTATTTATTATATTTCAAGCCCTGCAAAAGCAGGGTTTTTTTATGCGATGTTGTGAACGATTTGCCAGGCCATTTTTCCGATCGGGAATTTTAAAAAAATTCATACCTTCCTTGTATGAGATATGTACTGTTTTTTCTGCTGTTCGTTGTCAAGGTATCCGCTCAAGAGTATACCGTAAAAAAAGGAGTGGTCGTTGATTCTTTAAAGGTTTCTGATACGCTTAATGAAAGCTTTTCCCTCTATTTGCCCCTGCAGTTTGAAGGAAAAAAAGAGTGGCCTGTGATCTTCATTTTTGATGAGGAAGGCAGGGGGAAGTCTGCTGCGCAATTATTCAAAACCGCGGCAGAACGGCAGGGATATCTTATTATTTCTTCTAATGCTATTTCTTCTGAAAATGATCTTTTGGAAAATCTTCACGCCGCAGATCGCCTGGTGAGATCAGCTACCCTTTCCCTGCCAATTGACATAAAGCAAGTAACTGCAGCAGGCTCAATGGATGGCGCTAAAGTAGCTACTTCCATTCCCTTTATTTACAATGGAATTTTGGGGGTGATCGCTGTGGGCAACCAGTGGATGAATCCGGGGCTACTTGATAGTAAGAATGGATTTGCTTTCATTGGTGTTGTAGGCGATGAGCAGTATACTGCAGCCAGCATGCACCTCACCGCAAATGTGCTAAAAAAGATGAAATTTCCAAGTTATGTATACACCTATGAGGGAGAGAAAGATTGGCCAGATCCTTCAGTTATTAATTCTGCCGTGGGTACCCTTACCCTGCATGCTATGAGAAAAGGCTTTCGGCCTAAAGATGCGCGATTGGTCGAGGAACTGTTCCAGGGTGATATTTCGATTGCCAATGAATTAGTGAGTAAAGTGAAGCTGGTTGATGCTCATTCCTTTCTCGAGCTTCTTAAAGAAAAGTACAAAGGATTGAGAAGTACGAATGAGGTAGATGAAAAACTGCGGCAAATTCAAAGCTCCCGAAATTACCAGGAGCAGAGCAGGGAAATGGAGAAGGTTCTTGAAAAGGAGAACAGGCTGCTCAATGATTTTCTTTATTATTTTGAAGAGGATGTTTCTACTGAAAACTTTGAAAATTTAGGCTGGTGGAATTACCAAAAAATCCAATTGGACTCCCTCTCTGCAAAGGGAGGAGCAGAGGGAAAAATGGCTAAACGCATAGAAGATTTTATTGCTGAACTTGCCAGGACACATATTTCTCAGCTTGAGGAAACCCATGCATCTTTGGAGAAGAAATTATTGGCCAGTATGATCGTGACCATTTTTGATCCAACCAATTACTCAGCATACAGAAAGATCATTTCCCTCAGTGCCCAGGACAATGATTTTGGAACAGCTTTATTTTACCTGGAAGAAATGTTGAAACACGGTTATCGGAATACCGAGGGTCTCTACAATATTGAAGGAACATTGGGTCTAAAACTTACCCCCGAATACAACATGCTGGTAGAGAAATATCTGGGAGCAGCCAAATTTCATTTTGATGAATAACATCCTTATGAGGAATAACAAAATATAGGGAAAAGGTGTTGATAGCTTAGGTTTAGATGAACCGGGAAAAGTACAGACCTGCAAATACAGCTGCTATCCCTAAAATGAGGCTGGAAATCGTGTAGAGTCCAAAACTCATAAGATCTCCTGCCTTCAGGAAAAGTTGATTTTCATAGCTAAATGCTGAAAAAGTCGTAAAGCCTCCGCAAAAGCCGGTGGCGAGAAAAAGCAGCGTGTTAGGTGAAAAAGATTGGTTGCGGTAGGCCATCCCTAAAAAGAGGCCGATCAATAGACTACCCATAACATTCACTATTAATGTTCCTAATGGGAGAACAGTGTTGTTGTTCAGGACCTTAGAGATTAGGAAGCGAAGCATGCTGCCTGCACCCCCTCCAAGAAACACCAGGATCAGCTGCTTCATATCTTATTCTACAGGAATATACACTTCGGTTATCCATAAGGCCGGGTTGTCTACTTCTGCCGGATTTGTCAAGTAGATCTCAAAAGGCTGTCCCTGCGGGTTTACCTGCAGTTCATTTTCTTCGATATAGCGGTAGGCGGCTTCCCAGGCTTCCGCAGCGTTTTTTCGATTTCCCTTCAGCGTTGTTTTCACGGCCTTTTGAGGCTGAAGATATCCATTTAAAACGGTACTTCCTGAAGGGGTGATCACCTGGCTTGGGGTAGGTACTGCCGCCGAAAAGATCGTTGTGCCGCTTCGTTCATCCCGCTGGTTGTAGATCAAAAACGGTTTTCCGCTTATAGAAATATTATTATTCTCCATATACCGGCTAACCTGGTCTATCATCTCCAAAGCCCGGGTATTGACTTCCCCCAATTTGGCAGCTGTGGTCATATACATATAATACCCTCCACCATGTTCTGTCACCCCATCGACATTTATGGAATATTCTTCCATTTTCCTGATCACATTTTCTTCCAGATCCTGTAGACTTTCCTCAAAAATAGGTTGAAATGTTTCTGTCATATCTTTATCCTGAAGAGTAAATGCCAGTTTTTCCTTAAAGCTTTGGGAGCCGAAAAGTTGCCAGGTAACCTTTGTCTGGCCGTCTTCAGGTTCCAGGGTCCAGAGGATCGTTCCTGCAGCTTGTCCTGTTGAGGTTTCTATCCAAACCTCTTGTTCCAGTTTGGAATAAGGTATGAGCGATGTAGTGGAGATCTTTCCATCGCGTAGATCATCAGCTTTCCAGGACATTTGAGCGCCCTCACCGGAAGTGTTTTCACTTAAATCTATGTTGATACCCTCTTGTGAAGACCAGCCCTCCCAGGTTTTCCAGTTAGAAAGATCAGCTATTTCTCTAAATAGCATGGGGGCTGGCGCATTGATCATGCGACTCGACTCGGCCGAAAACTCTCCGTCTTTGGTGGCGACGTAAATGGAGCCGGCAATAAACAAGATCAATAGTAGAAAAAGCAGGTACTTAAAAATTTTCATGGTCCAAAGACTGGTTTGTTAGATTATTAGGCTAATATAATCAAATTGAATGATGCTTATTCTTACATTTGTGACTAATTGACAAATGATCAATCCCCTGGGCTGTGCTTTAAAGGTCCCGGGACATTAATTCTATAGTATATATTAAAACCCTAACAAATGAAAATTAAATTCCATTTGATGCTGCTCCTTGCATCAACTCTCCTTTTTTCCTGTGCCGATGCGATTGTGGATAACCCCGCTACCACCGAAAATAACCCTACAGATGAATTCACTTATCAGGTCGATGAGTTTGCAGATATCAAAGTCCTTAGGTACCAGATCCCGGGGTGGGAGGATCTTAGCCTGAAGGAACAAAAATTGGTGTACTATCTTACCCAGGCAGGATTAAGTGGCCGTGATATAATCTGGGACCAAAATTACAGACATAATTTGAAGATTCGTGAAGCTCTTGAAAATATTTATGTCAATTATGAGGGGGATAAATCTACAGAAGACTGGAACAATTTCGTTACTTACCTGAAGAGGGTTTGGTTTTCCAACGGGATCCATCACCATTATTCCATGGATAAGATAAAACCAAATTTCAGCAAAGAATATTTCGATAAGTTGCTTTCAGAAACAGATACTCAGCTTTCCGGAGAGGCATATGAAGTGATCTTCAATGCGAAGGATAGTAAAAAAGTCAACCTTGATGAGTCCAAAGGCCTTGTTGAAGGTTCTGCGGTTAACTTTTATGGAGAAGGTGTAACTGCAAGTGATGTGGAGAATTTTTATGCCAAAAAGCAATCTCCAGACCCTTCTAAACCTTTAGCTTTTGGACTTAACTCCAAACTAGTTAAAGAGAACGGCGAATTGAAGGAAAAGGTTTGGAAGAGCGGTGGAATGTATGGTGCTGCAATTGACAAAATCGTTTATTGGCTTGAAAAAGCCAGGGGAGTAGCAGAAAACGAAAAGCAGGCCAACGCGTTATCACTTTTGATCCAGTATTACAATACCGGAGACCTGCAAACCTGGGATGAATATAATATCGCCTGGGTAAATGCTACAGAAGGAAATATTGACTACATCAACAGTTTCATTGAGGTGTATAATGATCCTTTGGGATACAGAGGTTCATACGAGAATATCGTACAGATCAAGGACTTTGACATGAGCAAAAAAATGCAGGTTCTTGAAGAAAATGTACAATGGTTTGAAGATAATGCACCTTTAATGGAGGAGCATAAAAAGAAATCTGTGGTAGGGGTAACTTATAAAACAGTGATCGTTGCCGGTGAAGCCGGTGATGCTTCCCCGGCAACACCAATTGGGGTTAATCTTCCAAACTCTAACTGGATAAGAAAAGCCCATGGAAGTAAATCAGTTTCTCTTGGGAATATCATCAATGCCTACAACAACGCAGGGACCACTGGAAGGCTTGAGGAGTTCGCCCATGACGAGGAAGAGGTAGCGCTTGAAAAGGAATATGGTCAGTTGGCCGATAAACTTCATACCGCACTTCACGAAGTGGTAGGGCATGCTTCAGGGCAATTGAATCCAGGAGTTGGAGAGACCAAGGAAACTCTTAAAAGCTACGCCTCTACTTTAGAAGAAGGTAGGGCAGATCTTGTAGGTCTATACTATCTAATGGATCCAAAACTTGAAGAGCTTGGGCTGGTAGATGACCACAAAAAATTAGGAAAAGCTGCTTATGACGGATATATACGTAATGGATTAATGACGCAGTTGATCAGGCTAGAACCGGGAGCAGATGTGGAAGAAGCGCATATGCGTAACCGCCAATGGGTGAGTGCCTGGGTATTTGAAAAAGGCCGCCAAGAAGGAGTGATCGAAAAAGTGACCCGCGAGGGAAAAACCTATTTCAATATTACCGATTATGATGCATTACGTGAATTATTCGGTGAGCTATTGAAGGAAACACAGCGAATCAAATCTGAAGGAGATTACCAGGCAGCCAAAGACCTGGTAGAAAATTATGGTGTAAAAGTTGACCAGGATATCCACAAAGAAGTTCTGGCCAGAAACGCCCAGTTCAAATCTGCTCCTTACAGCGGATTCGTGAATCCTGTATTGGTGCCATCAATGAACGAGGAGGGAGAGATCACTGCGATTGAAGTAGTGCAGCCGGTATCGTTTGAAGAGCAAATGCTGAATTATTCTCAGAAGTACGACATACTTCCAATGGAAAATTAATCAGGCAGGAACCTGGCAAAAAAAGCCGTCATTCCCCTGAAGAATGACGGCTTTTTTCTGCCGTTATTTCCCAAGAATAATTACTTCAGAAAAGATTTTACGGCAAAAAGCAGGAGCACAAAAAGTATAAAACCTATCAATATATAAATAGTTCCTTTGTAATGTTTTTTGTGCAGCTTAAGGTCTTTGCGATAGCTAAAGATGATGATGGCTACAAAAGCCACGAAAAAGATAGCAGCAAAGATCCACTGTCCGGTAGTAAACATTTTTTTAATTTTATGCGAAGTTAAAGTTTTAGGATGAAAAAAAGACTAGAAGCTGTACGTGAGTTTCACGCCGCCTTTGGATTGGGGGTCAAGGAGCTGCCTACGGCCAGCCTGGGGCAGGAAAAGAACCGGTTAAGATTTGAATTAATGAAGGAGGAAAATGAAGAATACCTCGAAGCCGCAACAGAGGATGATGTAGTGGCAGTGGCCGATGCTTTGGGAGATATGCTTTATATTCTATGCGGTACGATCCTCGAACATGGGATGCAGCATAAGATCGAAGAGGTTTTTGAGCAGATCCAGAAGAGTAACATGAGCAAGCTAGGGGCTGACGGAAAACCGGTCTACCGGGAAGATGGTAAAGTATTAAAAGGGCCTGCATATTTTCCTCCAAATCTTCACCCACTCTTCAGGGAAGACTGACTCGCACACCTTTAAGAAAGATTTTCAATTTCCCTCGAAGACATTTCATATCTTAAAAAGAAAAAATGAAGCGTTTTCTTTGGTTACTTGTGATTTTGACGGGAGTATTTTCCTGTAAAAATGAAGAGAAAGAAGCATCTTCCAAACAGGAGTCGATACAGGAAGAAGTAACGAATAATGAGAAGGATTCCTTTAAAAAGTTCGAGAGTGAGAAGTGGCATTTTTCAGTAGAATTTCCTTCGGCTTATAAAGTGTCAGAAGGGGAGTTACCTGCAGCCACCCCCGTGATCAATATTTATGATCCTACTAACGAATCGACACCGCCATTTGCAATTCATGAGAATGCAGAAGCTTCTTACATCGCTTTTCTTCCCGAAGGTTTTGGAGTGGACGCTCCGTCAGGTATGAGAAGATCATTTAAGGATTGGGAGGGCGGTTTGCCCCTGTCTTTTGAAATTGATCCTGTAAATTCAACTGTCTACTTGCTCGAGAACGGGAAACCCTGGGCTGCCAGTCTGCGGTTCTTTGCCCCGCCTCCCAGGTGGAAAGATCACGGTAGCATTTTTATTCATTTTGCAGTGATCAACTTTAAAGCAGAATGTTTTGATGGAAAATCCAACAAGGTCAAAGCCATGGAAACCTGTGATCCGCTGGGTGGTGATGTGGTAAAATACTTCGGAAATGTAGATCCTGAAAGTAAAGAAGCACTGCATAAAGTTCTGGAAAACATAAGTTTTACTTCAGGTGGAGAACCAAAAAGGGAGATCTCAAATCTTATTAAAGTAGAAAATCCTATGCCAAACGCTGAGGTGCAGAGTCCGCTGACAATTAGGGGGAAGGCAAGAGGATTTTGGTATTTTGAAGCTGAAGCCCCTTTTAAATTAGTAGATAAAGACTACAAAACGCTGGCTGTAGGATCTGTGACAGCTGAAGGTGACTGGATGACAGAAGATTTTGTGCCTTTTGAAGCTGAGATCTCCTTTGAGGCTCCCAGTGATGAGAGGGGATACCTCGTTTTTAGTCGTTCCAATGCATCGGGAAAACCGGAACACGACAGGGTCTATCGCATTCCGGTATTATTTCCTCCTAAAGAATAGGAACTATTTTTTCTCAACAAGATGCCTCCAGCCAAACTTGTCTTCAGCTCGATTATACTGGATATCCATCAATTTGGATTTAAAGAATGTGGCGTAAGGCTCAGCCTGTTCAGGTAATTCATATTTTTCGCCATCGTGGCCAAAGCCTTTAATAGGATTGATGGTCGCTGCTGTACCTGCTCCAAAGATCTCCTTTAGCTCGCCTTTTTTGGCCGCGTCCACGATCTCTTTAACAGAGACGCGTCTTACTTCAACAGGTATACCGTGCTCCTCAGCCAGGGCAATGACGCTCTTTCTGGTAACTCCATCAAGAATGCGGTCATTGGTAGGAGCGGTGATCAATTTATCACCTACTCTGAAAAAGATATTCATAGTACCGGCTTCTTCCAGGTACTCATGCGTGTTTGCATCTGTCCAGATTATTTGTTGAAATCCTTCCTCTTTAGCAAGATTGGTAGGGTAGAACTGTGCCCCGTAATTTCCTGCTGCTTTTGCATAACCAACTCCGCCATTTGCGGCACGGCTGAATTTCTCTGCAAAGACCACTCTCACTTCTCCACTGTAGTAGGCTTTGGCAGGAGAGCAAATGATCATGAACTTATACGTTTTTGAGGGGGAAGCTGAAACTCCTGGCTCTGTTGCGATCACAAAAGGACGAATGTAAAGCGAATTTCCAAGACCTTTTTTGATCCAATCCCTGTCGAGATTTAGAAGCGTCTCCAATCCTTCCATGAACATTTCCTTAGGAAATTCTGGAATTGCCAGTCTTACAGAAGATTTGTTGAAACGATCAATATTGGCGTCTGGTCTAAAAAGCCAAACCTGTTCCTCATCGTCCTTAAATGCTTTCATGCCTTCAAAGATCGCCTGCCCGTAGTGGAAAACTTTTGCCGAAGGCTCCAGTTGGATCGGGCCGTAAGGTTTAATAACGGGATTCTGCCACTCTCCGTCTACATAATCACACTCCATCATGTGGTCAGTGAAAATATTCCCGAATACTAAATTGTCAAAATCAACTGAATCGATCTTTGAGGTCGAAGATTCAACTACATCGATTGCGTGAGGTATATCGTTTTTCATTTTCTCTAAGATATTTGTGCAAATTTACCGAAATAAAAGCGGTAAATAAAGATGGTAAATGACTAATTTTATCCTAATTTAAAACCTTTAGTTATCTAATTATTAAGGATATGGCAAAAATATCAGTTTTATTCCTGTTTTTCTTCTCTGTAACGTGCGTTGGTACGATGAGCGCGCAGGATAAATCTCCACAGAATAAAAGCCATGAGGAATACGTTTCTGTTGGTGAGAAATTTCAGGTAAAGACAATTTTTTCCGCAAGTCAAATGGGTGAGAAATATGATGACCTTAAACCCGGGGATACCCTGAATGTCACTTTTACAAGTGACGTTACGGCGGTGTGCAAAAAGAAGGGCTGCTGGATGAAAATGGCGCTAAAAGATGGTAGGGAGGTTATGGTAAAGTTTAAGGATTATGCTTTTTTTGTGCCGAAAAATATAGAAAAAGGTACTGCAGTTATTAACGGTAGAGCCTATGTAGAAGAAATGTCTGTTGAGGATCAGCGTCATTATGCTGAGGATGCAGGAATGTCAACTGAAGAAATCTCAAAAATTATTCACCCTAAAATTACCCTTTCATTTATCGCGTCGGGGGTAAGGATCAAAAATGAGCTTTGAAAAGAGAAATTATTAGAACAGCCGATGGTTCGGCCACGATTTACCTGCCCGACTGGAATGAACACTATCATTCCCGTCACGGAGCCCTGCAGGAGGCTATGCACGTGTTCATAAAAAGCGGACTGGATCATTTTCTTCAGAAAAAACAGGTGGAAAGGATCAATATTCTGGAGATTGGATTTGGTACCGGTTTGAACGCTTTGATAAGCTATTACGAAGGGATAAAGAATAATGTTATTCTTGATTATACCGGGGTGGAGGCTTATCCTGTTTCTGAAGAGGAGCTAACAGCACTCGATTATTCTTCTCTATTTGGGCAGAAGGATGCTTCAGAGGTATTTAAGGCACTTCATGATTGTGCATGGAATAAAAAAACTGTCATTTCTCCTCTTTTTGAGCTGCAAAAGCAACAGATGTTTTTTAGGGATATAAAGGCCCAGAATGCTTTTGATCTCATTTACTTTGATGCCTTTGGCCCCAGGGTGCAGCCGGAATTATGGAGCGAAGAGATCTTTGCCGGAATGTACCGCGCACTAACGGAAGAGGGAGTGCTGGTGACCTATTCTGCAAAGGGCAGTGTAAGGAGAGCTATGCAGGCTGCCGGGTTTCTCGTGGAGCGTCTTCCGGGGCCCCCGGGAAAGCGGGAAATGCTGCGGGCCACCAGGAAAAACTAGTTAAAGCTGTTAAACCTTTAATAAAGGTGCGGCTGCAAATTTCAGAAATTTCTAACTTCTAAAATAAAATGCGCGTTTTAATTACCGGTGCTACAGGGTTAATTGGCTCAAGGATCACCCGACTGTGCCATGAAAAAGGAATACAAGTAAATTATCTTACCACCAGTAAGAAAAAAATTGAACAGTCCCGGGAATACAGGGGATACTACTGGAACCCTTCAACGGGAGAGGTCGATTCGCGCTGTATTGATAATGTGGGGGCGATCATAAACCTGGCCGGGGAAAATGTGTTTCAACCATGGACAGAAAAAGCCAAGAAAAGAATCCTCAATAGTCGACTTGACTCTCTCAATCTTTTGCACAAATTACTTTCAGAAAATGAGCATACGGTAGGCCAGTTGGTTTCGGCCAGCGCTATTGGTATCTACCCCAGTTCCCCCCAGAAGATGCACACCGAGGATGAAAACAATCGAGACCAATCCTTCCTGGGAGAGGTGGTCCAAAAGTGGGAATCTGCAGCAGATGGTTTTAAGGATTTAGGATTGAGAGTAGCCAAAATCAGGATTGGTTTGGTGCTTTCCTGTAAGGGAGGTGCTTTACCACAAATGATGAAGCCTTTAAGGTTTAACCTTGGAACCCCTCTTGGGAGCGGGAAACAATGGCAATCCTGGATTCATATTGAAGACCTGGCCCGAATCTTTTTGCATGCGGTGGAGAATGGTCTTGACGGTGCCTTCAATGGAGTTGCTCCCAACCCTGTGACTAATGAGGAGCTTACGAAGCAAATTGCAGGAATAATGGATAAAAAGGTGTGGCTTCCTAATGTGCCATCCTTTGCTTTGAAGCTGGTTATGGGAGAGATGTCGGTAATGGTACTGAGCAGCCAGTTAGTAAGCAGTAAAAAGATCGAAAACACCGGATTTTCTTTTTATCACGTGAACCTGGAAAGAGCTCTGGAAAATTTATGGAATAAAAAAGCCGACTAAAGCCGGCTTTTTATTGCTGTTATCAAGAAAGTCTATGCTTAAGAGCGTTTAGCTTTAACCTTGATGGTAAGCTCCATTTCATCACTAATGAAATTATCTCCTAAGTTATCAAAAACAGACTTTGATCCATAGTTCACTTTCCAGTTAGTTCTGTCTATAGTGAAGGTTTCACTTTCAAGAGTTACTTCGTCTTCGTCAATGTCAGAATTGATTGGAAACTGGATATTTTTTGTTTCCTCTTTCATGGTAAGATTACCCTGAAGCATTTTCTGTCCGTTTTCTTCAGTTACTCCGGTAATTTCGAAAGTTGCGGTAGGATATTTTTTGACGTTAAAAAAGTCAGTTTCCTTTCCTTCAACCGTTCCTTTCAGGTGGTTTTCGAGGCTGGTGCGGTCTTTCTCCTCCATCCCTTCATCGGTTACCTTAATAGAATTCATGTCTATGGTGACCTTTCCGCTGGAGATCTCCTCATTTGTAGCTGTAAGGCTTCCATCCTGAATATTTATGGTTCCGCGGTGCTCTCCGGTAGGTTTGGTTCCTCTCCATTCAATGGTAGATTCTGTAGTGTCAATTTGGTATGTTACTGCTTCTTCTGTTGGGGTCGCGGCTTCACGTGCCTCTCCCGGTTCTACTTTATTCTTTGCTTCATCTTTACAGGCAACTGTACTGGCAGTGATCCCTGCAATTAATAATAAATTGAAGATTCTTTTTTTCATTTTAAAATGCTCTTTTAAGATTTAGGAGGTAAAATTAGATTTTTGGCCTGCAAACAATCTTAAATTCTTACTAAAATTTCCTGGTGACATTTTGACATTTTGCAGTTATTGGCAGCACTTTTGTCTCATGATTGACGGAAATAAATTTAATTGAAATGAGTGAAAAAGAACGTAACCAGGAAAATATATCAGAAGAGGAAAGCCTGAAAGATCAGGTGGAAGAAATACTGGATGATGCCATTGAAGAGGCTGAAGAGAAAACAGGATCTAAGGAAAGCGAAACTTCAGAAAAAGACCAGCTAAAGGCCGATCTTGAGAAGGAAAAAGATAAGTTTCTTCGGCTTTTTGCTGAATTTGAAAATTATAAAAGACGTACCAGCAAAGAACGTGTTGAATTGTTCAAGACAGCCAGTCAGGACGTGATAACTGCTTTGTTGCCGGTACTTGATGATTTTGACAGGGCCCTAAATGAGATCGCAAAGGCAAAAGACAAGAACCTGCTAAAAGGAGTGGAGCTTATTCATAATAAGTTTAGAGAGACCCTGCGCTCTCAGGGGCTTGAGCTTATGGAGGTCAAGGAAGGAGACAGCTTTGATGCAGATCTTCATGAAGCCATTACTCAAATACCTGCACCGTCAGATAAATTAAAAGGCAAGATTGTTGACGT
>CAZVKA010000041.1:0-22855 GCA_964627595.1 uncultured Flavobacteriaceae bacterium
TGGCCGGGATCATGGTGCGGAACTCGGTGCTGCTCATTGACTTTGTGAACCTGCGCCTTGAAGACGGAATTCCGTTGAAGCAGGCGGTGATCGAAGCCGGGGCTGTAAGGACCACGCCTATCCTTTTAACTGCCGGAACGGTAGTGATCGGAGCCTTTGTGATCCTCTTCGACCCCATTTTCCAGGGTCTTGCCATCTCGCTGATGGGAGGAACAATCGTTTCCACTTTCCTTACGCTGTTGGTAGTGCCGTTGGTGTATTACATGATAGAGAGAAAGAAGTATGAAGATAGGGAGGAAAAAACAGATGTTGTAAAAGAAAAGGAACCTTTGGAGGTGAATTAACGGTTGCGGGTTGCGGATTACCTGTTCCGGGTTTCGTGTTGCGGGTTGCACTTTCCGCTTTGCCCCAGCCCTAAAGGGAGGCGGAAAGTGTAAGGACTAAAAAATTTGAAACACAAAATCCCCTTCTCCCCCTTTAGGGGGCCGGGGGGTTAAACGGAAGCTGCGCCTTACAACTGAGAACTGAGAAACTGAGAACCGACAACCGACAACCTTGAACATTAAACTTTGAACCTTAAACCTAAGAAAATGAAATTACTAATAGTCACCAGCGTAGTCGCCTTCCAAAAAGACGTACTAAAGCTGTTCAAAAAAGCAAATATTGAAGCCTTTAGTTCTTCGGAAATAGACGGCTACAAGAATGGAAATTCCCTGGTCGCGACCCAGAGCTGGTTTCCCGGGGAAAAAGGCGGCAATGAGTCCGTCATGTTGTTCTCCTTTACCGAAGAGGAAAGGATAGACGATCTTTTTAAGTATCTCAAGGAGTACAATGAGCACCTGGAAACAAATAATCCTGTACGTGCAGTGGTCTTACCTATAGAACGATCACTTTAACAATGAGCAATGATCATTAAACAATGATCAACAGATCATAAACAACAAACCATAAACAACAAAAAACTAGAAATTATGCTAAACAGAGTAATACGCGGCATCGCCGGAACATTTATCCTTATCAGCCTGCTTTTGGCTGTTTATGTGAATATCAACTGGTTGTGGTTTACAGCTTTCGTGGGAGTCAACCTGCTACAGTCATCCATTACCCGCTGGTGTTTGATGGAAGATATCCTGAAGAAATTCGGGATCACCAATGAGAAGAAACAGAAAAGCGCCGTTAAGAGTTAATCTGCTTTAATTAATCTTATCCCCGCTTTTTTCGGGGATAAAAAGAAAATTATACTAGTGGATCAGTAATTTCTAAAGATGATAAATACCTCAACAATGAACATAGCATCACCAGACCAGCAGTTGAAAAAAAGGAGAAAAATTCCTGTTCATCACGACTCGTATGGGATGATGGTGGAAAAAGCCAATTTGATCATTCCCGATATCAGTGGTTTTACGCACTTCGTTCACACCACAGATGAGGTAACGGGAAATAGGATCATTTACAGACTTCTTTCTGCTATCATGAAAAGCAATATTCTCAACCTTACCGTGGCCGAGATCGAAGGAGATGCCATCCTGTTTTTCAAAAAGGGAAGAAAGTTTACTCCTGGAGAAATAGTTCAGCAGTTCGACCTTATGTTGGCCAATTTCAACCTGGAAGTAAATCGGCTGCGCGAAGAGATAGGACAAAAGATCGACCTTTCCCTGAAGCTCATAGCCCATTATGGTCCTACAGCCGATTATAAACTTTCAGGATTCCATAAGCTGTATGGCAAGACCGTGATCGCAGCCCACCGGTTATTGAAAAATACCATTAAAAGCAATGTCTATGTCCTGATCACCGAGGAAATGCTCAACGAGGAGCTCGACATGTTCCTTAAAAATCATCCCCAATTCAAGAGGGGCAGCAAGAATTGCAGGATTCACGGCGGCATAAAGAATATTTCCTTTATCTACCTGGATTACGAAAAAGAAGGTGCCTTCAGTAAAGAATAGAGGTATTTATGAATGATCACCCCAAAAAAAAAGATCCCGCGATGGCGGGATCTTTTTTAAGTTCTAAAATTAGTTTCTATTTAAAACGGGAGGCAACTCATCTACATACATTCTTTGAAAAGTGGGTTGGTGCATATCTCCCTGCCCAACAGTCTCAAATTTCTCTGCTGCCTTTCTCGCCGCCTGACTTTTAGTTTGCTGGGCCTTACCTAACATATGATTAAGGGCAGCCTGCAACAGGGGCTCTGAAGGATCACCCAGTGTGCCGAGATCATTCAAATCTTCAGCTAATTCAATATCAGGAAGCAGACCGTCTACATAATCTGTCTTTCCAACTGAATTTGCCGATTTAAATATCAGCGGCTGTATGGCGTAGGTATGATTTTCATTTGCTCCGTCTTTACCAAAATCAGGGCTGTCATATAATGTTGCCGAAGCCTGGAATTTTCCGGTGGTGGTAGTTCCTACCTGTACCACATCTATATAAGGATCAAGTCCGTTTATCACTAATTCGCTGGCTGATGCGGTTCCCGAGGTAGTAAGTATATATACCTTGGAAAGTTGCAGGCTGTTTATGGCCTCCTGCGTACGTATCTGCGCATTAAACCTGTTGAGCAAACTTTCGGGATTCTCTGCCTCAAAATATTTCTGATACTTTTCATTCCACTGCTCTTTCATGAAGATCTGCCCCTCAAACTGCCCGGTGATCATACTGGCAAGATCTACTGCAGATTCGACAGATCCACCTCCATTGTACCTGAGATCAAGCACAAGATCTGTCACCCCAGCAGCTTTGAACTCTCCAAACGCCGTATTCAGTTCATCATCAAAGTCAGCTATAAAACTGTTATACATAAGATATCCGACCGTTTTACCCTCCACATCCAGAGTTTTGGCAATGAACACTGGATTTTCGGTATATCCATCAGAATTCAGCGTAACGGTTTCACCTGTTAATATAAGGGTTCCATTCTCGACTCTACCAACATTAATAGTAAAGGACCCTTGCATAAGATCGGCATAATTGTTTATAGTCAGTTTCGTCCCGTTAACCTCAGTAAATACGGTACCCCTGGTAAGCCCTGCTTCATCTGCTGATGTGTTGGGGAGCACATACTGCAGAAAACCAAATATGTTATTGGTATCGGTGATCCTGCCCAGTCCAAATTCCATTCCCGCTATACTGCTGTTGATCCCCTTAAACCTTTCTTCAAGCGCTACATAATCATCAGTTATGAAACTAAACCGGTCCTGTGAAGATAACAGGTTGTCAAAAAGGGATTCGGGAGAATTAAATTCTGCCAAATAACCGTTTTTTTCGGTGGTTGTGGCAAAATAATCATCTGCCAGCACCGGCACATCTGCTTTGTAGAGATAGATATCGTTCATGCCTTTATACACAAACTGCTCCACTTCAATGTCGCCAAATTCCTCTGTGGTATTATCTTTTTTATTGTCAGGTTGCAGGTTATTTTCAAAGAGGGCTTCCTCATCCTTTTCACAGGAAGTAAAGACCATTCCCGTAGCAAGAAGTAGGATCATCAAATATTTCAGTTTCATAGGGTCTATTTTTTTCGCTTTTCTTTGGAAGTATTTTGTTTCAAAAGAATTTGCAATTGCTATTAGTAGTCTTTGCACCCAATTTTCTTCATCAATTGTGCCACAATAATCTTTTTCACCCTTATAGACCTGAATTTCAACCAAATAAAACAAAAACATTTTAGCCTTTTTAAGGGGAAAACTGATCAATCGCATTTTATCTAATAAAGGTTTGGTGTACCTTATGAGATCAAATTGAACCTGGCCATGAATAAGATAGTGGTACTACTTAGTCTCCTGCTGATCTTTGGCAGTTGCCAAAAAGACACTGGAAATTATGTTTTGATCTCCTCTATGCAAAAGAGCGAGACCACAAAGGAATTTCAGAAACATCGGGGACAAGAATTAATGGAAACCCATTGTTATGTTTGTCACTCCCCGGTTGCCGATTTTGATGAGCTGATCGCCCCGCCCATGGCAGCGATCAAAGCCCATTATTTGCTGAACGGCCCTTCAAAAGGGGAATTCATACAACAGGTCACCACCTTTGTAGAAAATCCCACTAAAGAAAAATCTTTTATGCCGGGTGCAATCAATCGGTTTGGATTAATGCCTGTTCAGAAATTTCCGGAGAATTCAGTGGAGCAAATAGCCGAGTACATGTACGACTACCAGATCGCCGAACCCGACTGGTTTGCGGCACACTGGAAGGCAGGCCCCGGAAGTGGCAAATATCAGCAACCAGGAAAAAGAAAAGGTGCAGTCCGGGACTCACAGCTGGGCGGGGATCAGCGTGAGCATTATCAAAAAAAGGGAATCCAGATCGCCATGGAAGCTCAAAAACTACTTGGTCAAAATCTTATGCGAGAGATCAAAAACAACGGTGTCTTATACGCCCTTGAATTTTGTAAAATACAGGCAATTCCTTTAACAGATAGTGCAGCAGTGAGGTTTGAAGCTACAGTACAAAGGGTGTCCAACAGGAACAGAAACCCTACAAATGCGGCTAATTCGCAAGATAAAGCATTAATAAAAGTTTTTGAAAGAGAGATGGCAACCGGCGGCGAACCACAACCTATATTGAAGATACAGAAAGACAGTGTGAAATTCTACTATCCTTTGATCACCAACAGCCTGTGCCTGCAGTGTCATGGAAAACAAGAAGATATGGATTATGCCGTTAAGGAAAAGATCCTGAAATTATATCCGCAGGACCGGGCGACTGGATATTCAGAAAATGAGATCCGGGGAATATGGAAAATTGGGTTTAAAAGGTAACCGATTATTTACTGTTCCTATTTATGTAGATCCAATAAAGGGCGACAGCTAATACGGTAAAAACCCCTCCTAAAATATAAATTTGATATTCCATCCTTAAAGATTTTAGGAGGTATTTTTACTCCTGTTATACATGATCAACTCCATAAAGTGTAGGTTGTAAAATTTATTATAATGAACAGGGTGAGGGACATAAGAAAGAGGAAAAGACTGATAAAGAAAAAAGTACTACCCAGCCTGCCTTTCTTTTCAGAAAAATCTGTTAGCTCCTCCCCGACTTTCATTTGCTCTATTCCCACCATGATACCTTTAAGACGGGCCTCATTACCTTTTTGAGTTAGGAACGGCCGGCCATTTTGATCACTCACCATACCATATTTAACCAGCTCCTTATAGATCTCTGCCAGTGACTCCTCAGCAAGAATGGGGTCTGCATCTCCTTTCTCAACAAGATCCACCACTCTTTTCCAATTATTGCTCATAATCATTCCGCAAAAATATAATGTTCAAAAATCAGGAAGATCTGAAAGAAAAAATATGACCGGCGTCAACCGAGGTGTTATTTTAATAGATAAAAGGTTTACTTGATCAAAATCATAAGAAATGAAATATGCTCAATGTAATTTTGCTCAAATCAAATTTCCTAATTATGAAACGTTTGATCATTATTACCTGTTCTTTTATCTTCCTAATGACCGGATGCAGGGAAAAAGAAAATACGAATAATGCTTCCTCGCCGGTTGAAGAGGAAACCACGAAAAACACCCAAAAAGAACAGGAAATCTGGAAAAGTGACATTCGGTTAGACCAGGGAAATCAGTGGCACGCCAACAGAGAGACCACAGAAGGTATCTTGAACATGACCCGCTTATTGGCACAAGCCTCCCCCTCTTTGCTTGAGGACTACAGAGAACTTGGAAACGAGCTCAATGAAGAAAAGAACCTCATCATTAAACGCTGTACCATGAAAGGAGCATCTCACGATAATCTCCACATTTACCTGCAACCTCTCATTGGAAAAATAGGAGAGCTACAGGAAGTGGAATCTGTTGAACAAGGCGAACTGTTAATTGCTGATATTGAGGAACACCTGCAGGCCTATCACAGTTATTTTATTTAAAAAGCATGTTTTTTCGGCTAACTGACCGTGGTCATAAAATAAGGACAATGCTGTCTTTATTTTTGGTCCTGTAACTGAAGTAGAAACAAAATGTTTTCAAAAGCATGTGAATACGCAATTCGGGCCACTGTCTTCATTGCCTCAGAGTCTGAAAAAGGAAAAAGAGCCAGCTTAAAGGAAATTGCCCGGGAAATAGATTCACCCGAAGCATTTACAGCAAAGACTCTGCAAAAGCTATCCCGAAGCGGTATCATCACTTCGGTCAAAGGAGCCCACGGTGGATTTCACATTCCACTTGAAAAGTTGGACGAGATCAAGGTAGCACAAATTGTAGTGGCCATAGACGGCGATACCGTTTATAAACGCTGCAGCCTGGGACTCAACAATTGTTCTGAGGACCACCCCTGTCCTTTTCATTCCAAATTTAAGCCGGTAAGAGAAGAATTGCAGGAAATTGTGGAAAACACGAGCCTTAAAGATCTCACTTCAGGACTGATTGCAGGAGATACATTTTTAAAAGTTTAACCAGAGTTAATAAAGTTGATGGAAATTACGACAGATCGAAAACTCCAGCTGCAAGAGCAGGTAAAACAATTAAAAAAAGAAAAGAACGCTGTTATCCTGGCCCACTATTACCAGGAACCCGAAATCCAGGAAGTAGCCGATTTCATTGGTGACAGCCTGGAACTCGCCAAGAAGGCCGCACAAACCAGTGCAGATATCATCGTTTTTGCCGGGGTACATTTTATGGCAGAAACTGCAAAGATCCTTAACCCTTCAAAAAAGGTATTTTTACCCGATCTTAAAGCCGGCTGCTCCCTCGCTGACAGCTGCCCGCCCGATGATTTCAGAAAACTGAAAGAACAATATCCAGATCACGTAGTGGTGACTTACATCAATTGTTCGGCAGAGATCAAAACACTTAGTGACATAGTTTGCACCTCTTCAAATGCCGAAAAGATTATCAATTCCATTCCGAAGGAAAAGGAAATCATTTTCGCGCCAGATAAGAACCTGGGCAGTTACCTCATGAAAAAGACAGGAAGGAAAATGCTGCTTTGGGATGGTGCCTGCATAGTACATGAAGCATTTTCCCTTGATAAATTACTGGAGCTCTATAAAGAGTACCCTTCTGCAATGATCATAGCCCACCCTGAATCTGAAGAGCATGTGTTGAAAGTGGCAAATTACATTGGTTCTACTTCGGGTATGCTCAATTTTGTGAAGAATACAGAACATGAAACCTTCATCGTGGCCACTGAAGCAGGAATCCTTCACCAAATGCAGAAGGATGTACCCCACAAAACCCTCATTCCTGCACCGGCAAAGGAAGATAACACCTGTGCCTGCAGTGAGTGCGCCTTTATGAAAATGAACACCCTCCAAAAGCTGTATAACTGCCTTAAAAATGAAGAACCAGAGATCCTTCTTGAAGATGATCTCATGGTAAAAGCTCATCTGCCCATCAAACGAATGCTTGATTTATCATAGTATGAAAACAGATGTACTGGTAATAGGATCGGGGATTGCGGGCTTGTCTTTTGCCATAAAAACGGCCGAAGCCAAACCCGAATCCCGGGTAATGGTGCTCACCAAGAGCAGTAATGATGTATGCAATACGGCCCAGGCACAAGGGGGGATCGCAGTAGTTCTTGACAGGGTGCGGGACAGTTTTGAGCTGCATGTGCAGGATACTATGAAAGCCGGGAGATACCTTAATGATCAAAAGGTGGTTGAAATGGTAGTAGGTCAGGCTCCTGAACGCTTGTCAGAACTCATTTCTTGGGGAACTTCTTTTGATGCAAATAACGAAGGAGGACTTGCACTGGGACTCGAAGGTGGACACTCCCAGCGCAGGATCGTTCACCACCGGGACCTTACCGGATTGGAACTGGAAAGAAAGCTGATCAAGAAAGCAGGGACTCTTACCAACCTGGTATTTACAGATCGTTATTTTGTGATCGACCTGCACGTGCTGGAACAGGAAAAGATCTGTAGAGGGGCCAAAGTGCTCGATAAAGAGACCCGGCAACAGATAAATATTTACTCAAAGATTACCTTTTTGGCAACCGGGGGCAGCGGCATGATCTTTCAAAATACCACTAACCCTTCTGTGTCTACAGCAGATGGTGTGGCCATGGCCCATCGTGCCCAGGCTAATGTAAGTAACATGAATTTTATACAGTTCCACCCTACCGCGCTTTTTGAAAAAGATAAACATCCGTTATTTCTAATTTCTGAGGCCGTACGAGGATTTGGAGCATATATTGTCAATCACAACGGCAACAGGTTTTTGTTCAGAGCTGATACCCGCGGGGAACTGGCCACCAGGGATATAGTTTCTGAAGCCATTGTGACAGAGTTGAAACATTCAGGGGAAGAGTCGGTCTTTCTCGATTGCCGACACCTGGATTTCGAATCTTTTCAAAACGAATTCCCCACCATAGTAGCCTACTGTACTTCAATTGGGATCAATATAAAAACAGACCTGATCCCGGTAGTACCTGCAGCACATTACCAGTGTGGTGGAATTGACGTAAATCAACTGGGCCAGACTTCGATTAAGAACTTATATGCCTCAGGAGAATGTGCTAACACCGGACTCCACGGAGCCAATCGCCTGGCTTCAAATTCTTTGCTGGAAGCCCTGGTTTTTTCGCATCAGGCTTTTAAAGCAGTAATTGCAGATTTAGATGACATTGAGGAGCCAAAAATGCCTGAGCAGACTGTGATCCTCAATGAGGAACAGGAGACAGATATTGATATAATCAATAGTCTGCATCAACGGCTTAACGAGATCATGACTTATGATCTTCTTCACGCTTCTGGAAACAGGGAAAAGAAAGAAGCTATTGAATACCTGGAGGAACTAAAGGAAATGATAGATCATTATCCTCCTTTCAATACAGGTACGGTTGCATTTTACGAATTCAGGAATATGGTATATACTTCGCTTCTCATCCTGGACCAGGCGGCTCAGTATTCTAATTCATGCCGCAGAAGGATCCCAAAAAGCGTTTTCTAATCTATTATTGAGGTGGTTCATTTTTATATGTAAGAATGTTTTATACTTGCAGAAGTAATAATATGTGCCCCATATGCCAATCGTAAAGAGACAAACAGCGTCAAAAATCAGAAAGGCCCACCGTTACCTGGGGATCTTTCTGGGAATTCAATTCTTAATGTGGACCATCAGCGGAATGTACTTCAGCTGGACCGATATTGATGAGATCCACGGGGATCACCTGCGGAACGCGGAAATGACACCTACCCATTTTGAAGGGCTGGTAAGTCCTTCCGAAGCAACAGGAATGGAGGTACATTCTGTACAGCTCAAAGAGATTGCGGGAGAACCTTACTACTGGATCAACCACAGCATGCTTCACCATGCACGTACGGGAGAAATGAAATCTGGGCTTACTGAAGTTGAGGCCCTTGCGATAGCCAAAAAGAACATGATGGAAGGCCTGGAGGTTGAAGAGGTGGAAAAGATCACTACAACCGGAAAACATCATGAATACCGCGGAGGACCGCTACCCGCTTATGTGATTAGTTATGATACTCCAGAAAATATTAAAGCCTACATTTCAATTGCCGACGGCACTTTTCGCACCCTTAGGCACCGTGACTGGCGTTGGTTCGACTTTCTGTGGATGACACACACCATGGATTATGAAGGCCGGGATGACTTCAACACCTTCGTGTTGAGAGTTTTTTCACTACTAGGTCTTATCACTGTTCTTAGTGGATTTTTGCTATGGTTCATTTCCTCCCCCACCATGATAAAATGGACAGGAAATAAAAAGAAGAAAAGAATGAAAAATAAGTAGAGGTATTTAAAACAGGAGTTTTTACTATTTCAGGACCTTATCATTTTTTAGAGCGTTTGCTTTCCCGGTAATATTTGTGAATGTGCTTTCTCACATAAAGATATCTGGCGATCCCAAAAACCAGGATCACCGGCGCGAGGACTACAAAAAAGAATCCGAGACCAGTAAGATCTTCGAGCACATCTACTTTAAGAATAGCCACTCCCGAACCCAGCACCACCATAAAGGTACGCAGGTACGCCAGGAAAGTTCGTTCGTTTGCCATTTTTGTCCGGTCTATTGCCAGCCAGTCCCGGGTGATCAGGTCTTTTTCTTCCATGTGTTTAGTTTTCTATACTAAGATTCACCTCCTATAACCTTTTGAATTTTCACCTAAAGTTAGGCAAAAATTGAACTAATACTTTCAATTGCCCGGCGGAAAAACATGATTATAGATCGCCATAAAATGAGAAAAACTCCCCAGTAATACAAAGAGATGGAACAGGGCGTGATTGTAAGGAATCTTTTTAATACTGTATAGAACAGCACCTAGAGTATAGAAAAACCCCCCGGCAAACAGCCACCACAAACCTCCAGACGAGAGGTTTTCGATCAGGGGTTTAATGGCGAAAATTATGATCCAGCCCATACCCACATAGAGAAGAGTGGACAGGTTTTTGTACTTTCCGGTGAAAAATAGTTTTAATACCGTTCCCGTCAACGCTATACCCCAGGCCACTCCAAAAATGATCCAGCCCGTTGTTCCTTTCAAAGTTATCAGGGCAAAGGGAGTATAAGTACCGGCTATGAGTATAAAGATCGCAATATGGTCAAGCACTTTGAGCCGAAATCTCCAGACCGGATCTTTTGCGCTATGGTAGAATGTGGATGCCGCGTAAAGCAGGATCAGTCCAAGTGCAAAAACTATAAAACTAAGGGTGAGGCGACCATCCTCGAATTCTCCAGCTCTTATACATAGTAAGACAGCTGCTAAAAGACTCATTATAAATCCAAATCCGTGGGTAAGAATGTTCCAACGTTCCTCTTTATGGGGATAATATTTTACTGGTCCCTCTCCTTCCATTAAAGTAATTTTTTACCAGCAA
Organism: uncultured Flavobacteriaceae bacterium; assembly: GCA_964627595.1. Classification (GTDB taxonomy): domain Bacteria; phylum Bacteroidota; class Bacteroidia; order Flavobacteriales; family Flavobacteriaceae; genus Salinimicrobium. The sequence goes on from CAZVKA010000041.1 coordinate 10,799, forward strand.
AAATAGGGACATAAAAATTTATTTCCTGATGAACTAAAGAAAAATCAGAGATCTTACTTAATTAATAACCTCCTTCTTGTTTTTAATAGAAATTCTAGCAGGTTATAAAAAAAGTTTAATTAAGGTGAGAAACCGCTTACAAACAGGAGTTAAACCCTTCTCAACAATGGCTAAAATTCAGGCTCATATCGTTAAAAGACCATTTTTTTCGACCAAATGCATTGTTTTTCAAAATATTCCTGTATTTTAGTTGCCCAAATCATAACCAATCGGAAATATGGATCTTATAGTAGTATTGATCTCTTTTGACATTGTTGCTTCAAAATTTCTTGATTCTTATATTACCTCATACCGGTCTCTAGACCTGTACGAGGAAAGGAACCCGATACTTAGAAAATTGCTCTCAATATTAAAGATCGAGAATGACGCCTGGTTATCTTTTTTCGTCACCATTTTTATGGTAGGTACTGCAGTATTTTTCCTCAATACGTTTTACGCAACAACTCCCTACCAGCTGCTTTTCGTGGTAACCGGACTTTTCACCACCATGCTCAACCTGGGGTCGGCACACAGTGCTTATTTTGGAAGAAAGAATTTTATAACTAGAAGATTGTTGCAAAGCAGAAAATTAGAGATATAATCTTCCGATTTTTATTATTAGATTTCTCCAGATTTCCCAGTTAAGTTTTCTGTTTTTCTTTTAGGGATGATTCCTGTAATTCTTTAGAAAATAGTACTTTCGCAAAATCGAAATGACTTTTTTCCAGGTCCCCCCTATATATGCAGTCTAAAATCCCCTGTTACTTCTATCCTTTCAGAACGGTAATTTTCCTTCTTGCTTTTTGCGGCTCCTTCATGCCCGTTTTTGCACAGGATGCCTTACTTGAACAATTGAGGACAAGTATTGAAAAATCACCTGATTTTGACCGGGTCAAGCTCAGAAAGATCGAAGATCTGCACGAAGAACTTCAAAGTTCAAAACCCGCCCACTTACTTAACAAGTATCAATTAAACTTTCAACTATTTGAGGAATACAAGGTATTCAATCAGGACTCCGCCTATTCCTATGGATTAAAAACCCGTGACCTGGCCGTTCAACTGGACAGCTTACCCCTAATTACTGCCGCGGTAATAAACCTGGCTGACGTAAGTGTTTCCGCAGGTATGTATAAGGAAACGCTTGATTTCCTGGAAACAATAGAACCAGATCAAATCCCGTCAAACCAGAGATCCCTTTATTACGGATTAATGGGGCGGGTTAATAGTGAAATGGCAGAATACAGCAATTTGGCCCACTACTCTTCCCGGTATAATGCTCTCGCAGCTCAATACCGTAAAAAGGCTCTGGAGCTCACCGAAGTGGGTACTTTTTTTCACTCTTTTCTGAGCGCATTTATCAAATACAACCGGGGAGACACCCGGCAGGCTTTGAATAATTTCAGGGCCCTGCTTGAAACCCCTCTCCTACCTCGGGAAGAGGCGCTTGTTCATTTCATGCTGGGCGACATCTATGATAAACAAGGAGATAAAGCCAAGGCAATTGAGCATTTTACTATGGCCTCTATACTGGATATCAAAACGTCTACAAAGGAAACTTTGGCGATCATACGCTTATCTGAATTGCTTTTTGAAACCGACAGACTGAAAGAAGCCTCGTATTTTATCCAAAAAGCCAATGAGGATGCCAGCTTTTATGGAGCACAACACCGAAAAATTCAAGTAGGGGCTATTCTCCCCTTAATTGAAGAAAAAGTAATAAGCCGTGTAGAGCAACAAAAGCAACGGCTTTACAGACAAAATATCATCGTATCCTTACTTCTTATCCTGGCCACTGTCCTGGCAGTAGTTATTTATTTGCAGGTAACCCGTTTGAAAACTGCCAGAAAAAGCCTTTTGACAGCTCACCAGGATCTACAGGAAGCGAACCGCCAAATGACTCTTATCAATCAGGAAATCCAGCACAAGAATAAGGAACTTGAGAAAGTAAACGATCAGCTCCTGGAAGCAAACAAGATCAAGGAAGAATACATAGGTTTCTTCTTTACTCAGGATGCAGATATTTTTGAGAAATTCAGAGAGTTTCAGTCAAAGATCGAAAAGACTGCAGATGAGGGTAATTTTGACAAAGTGAGGTACTTATTGGGAACTTATGACCTCAAAAAGGAAAAAGAAAAGCTGCTCCGCAATTTTGATGAAGCCTTCATTAAACTCTTCCCTAATTTTATAGAAGAATTTAATTCACTTTTACAGCCCGGGGAACAGATTAAAATCAAAAAGGGCCATATACTCAATAAAGAACTGAGAATTTTTGCGCTCATTCGATTGGGAATTACCCATAATGAGATCATTGCACAAATTTTGGGTTACTCAGTCAATTCCATCTATGCCTATAAGACAAAATTGAGAAACAAATCCTGGCTTGAAAAAAAGGATTTTGACCAAAAATTATTGGAAAATACCACTCTAAAATTGTAAAAACTCAATTTTATCTTCAATTTTTTCTATACGAATTACCTCCTTAATCAAACTTAACATTATTGTCTTTCAGATGTTTACACCAAATAATGCCTTCTGAATTTCTATATGGTTTTAAGAAAACGTTATAGTAGCTTATTTATTTAGGAAGTTTGAAGTGTTCAATAATCCATTCTGAGGGATGGTGATTTCTGTTTATCAAAAAAAAATATAAATGCAGAACAATACTCTATTAAAAGCTGGCAACAAAATAAAGCAAAGCCTTGTGCTGCTTTTCTTGTGGATCAGTCTTATGTTATCGGGTCAGGAAGCCACCGCCCAGGTCACCGTGCAGGGGCAGGTTCTTGACGATACGGGACTTCCCCTGCCCGGGGCGACCATAATCGAAACTGGAACTACTAACGGGGTGATTACAGACTTTGATGGTAACTTCTCTATTGAAGTCACTTCACAATCCTCTCCTATAACCGTGAGTTATGTGGGTTATGAAACCGTAACACTGAAAGCGACCAGTGAATTTTTGACCATAACTCTTAATACTGATGCAGCTGCCCTTGACGAAGTGGTCGTTATTGGTTACGGGCAATCCCGACAAAGAGATCTTACCGGCTCGGTTTCGGCAATTGACCTGGATGATATTGAATCCCAGCCTGCCTCCAACATTGGAGAAGCTTTGCAGGGACGTGCAGCCGGGGTGCAGGTAATTAATTCAGGACAACCGGGAAGCAATCCAACCATAAGGATAAGGGGAATTGGAACTATTGGAAACAATGATCCTTTAATTGTTGTGGATGGAGTTCCTCTTAACGGCGGACTCAACCAGGTGAATATGCAGGATGTAGAATCAATGCAGATCCTAAAGGATGCTTCGGCAACTTCCATCTATGGATCACGCGGAGCCAATGGGGTAGTAATTATTACCACGAAAAGAGGAAAGGCTGGAGTAGGTCAATTGACTCTTGATATTTTCTCCGGGATTCAGGAACCTACTAACATGATCGAGGTGCTAAACGCACAACAGTTTGCCATTTTAAGCAACGAAATGCTGACAGCAGGTGGATTTACAACGAATCCCGATTTTTCCGATCCTATTTCCCTCGGTGCCGGTACAGACTGGCTTGATGCCCTTTTCACTACCGGTCACCAAAACAATGTAACCCTGGCTTACAGCAATGGTAACGAAAATTCTAATGTTTATACCTCGTTGAACGTTTTTGACCAGTCGGGGATCATTATCAATAATAATTACCGCAGGTATATATTTCAGTTAAATAGTGATACAAATGTAAATGAGAGTCTTCGTTTCGGAAACTCCTTAAAAGTGAATCACGATATCAAGGAACAGGGGGAGATGAACATCACCGGAGCAATTTTGTCACTTCCTACGCAACCCATCTACAGGGAAGATGGAGATTTTTCAGGCCCCATTGGTCAGCCAATTTATTCAGGAGATGTTGAAAACCCAATTGGCAAAGCGACTATCGTCGACAATTCGACAAAAGGCTATAACCTCCAGGGGAACGTTTTCGGGGAACTGGATCTCTTCAGAAACTTTACTTACAAATCCCTTTTTGGAGCCGAAGCGAACTTCTGGTTTGGAAGGACCTGGAGTCCAGCCTACAGTTGGGATTCCGACATTGCACCGAATGCTTATCTGTTCGAATCTTCAAACCGAAGTGTAACTATTTTGTGGGATAATACCCTTACCTATAACAAGGAATTTGAAAATGGCTCTTCTATAACCGCAGTAGTTGGAACAAGTGCCCAGGAAAACGAATTCAAATTCCTGAATGGCTCTGTTCAAAACTTTCCAAGTGAGTCTACTCAGCAGATCAATAACGGGATCGAGCTACCTACTATTAACGGAAGCGGATCTGAGTGGGCGATCTTCTCATACTTCGCAAGGGTTCAACTGGATTATCTCGACAAGTATTACCTAACTGGAACCGTTAGAAGAGATGGATCTTCACGATTTGGAGCCGGAAACAAATACGGAACCTTTCCATCAGCTTCCGCTGCATGGAGAATTTCAGATGAGGATTTTCTCAGGGATTCCAATTCTATAAACGAACTTAAACTAAGGCTTGGGTATGGAATTACAGGAAACCAGGAAATCGGGAATTATGCATTTGCTTCAGCCTATAATACCAACCTGTACAACTTTAATGGCAATTTTGTCACTGCCGCCGTGCCTACAACCTTGCCTAACACTAACGTACAGTGGGAGTCGCAAAAGCAGTATAACATAGGGCTTGATGTCACCTTGTTCAACAGGGCCCTTGATCTAAAAGTAGACCTTTATCGCAAGGATACCGAAGACATGCTGGTGCCGCAATCTGTACCTGTAACTTCAGGATATTCAGATATCTATGTGCCCTACATCAACGCAGGAAAGATCAGGAACCAGGGGGTAGAGGCTATACTTACTACCTACAACTTTGCAAGAGAGGATTTTAGCTGGAGTACAGATTATGTCTTCACCTATAATGATAATGAGGTAATTAATATTAACAGTGATACTCCACTAACAACAGGAGGAATTGGATTGAACTATAATCTTGCCCGTATTCAGCCCGGTTATCCTATCAATGTTTTCTACGGATTCGTTCAAGAAGGAATTTTCCAGACGCAGGACGAGATCGATAATGCTGCAGTGCAATCTCCGGGAACCAATCCTGCCACCAGTACTGCTCCTGGAGACATCAGGTTCAGAGACCTTAACAACGACGGACGTATTACTGATGATGACCGTACTTTTATAGGGAATCCAAACCCCGATTTCACTTTTTCCCTGAACAACACCTTCAGGTATAAGAACTTTGACTTGAGTGTTTTCTTCCAGGGAGTGTATGGGAATGACATTTTCAATGCTAACAGACTTTATACCGAAAGTATGTCTGTAACCACAAATCAATCTGTAGCTGTACTTGAAAGATGGAGAGGTCCGGGAACCAGCAACGATATGCCAAGGGCAGTATTTGGTGACCCTAACAATAATACAAGACCTTCTACCCGTTACATAGAAGACGGTTCTTACCTGAGGCTACGAAATGTGAACTTTGGATACAATATACCTGTAGAAAGTTTTGGCGAGAAGATATTTAGTTCTGCCAAAGTTTATCTGGCCGGCCAAAACCTGTTCACGATCACAGACTATTCAGGTTTTGATCCTGAAGTAGGACCAAATGGAATTGACAACAACATATATCCTGTGACCCGCAATTTCACAGTAGGAATTAATCTAGGATTTTAAAAACACACGATGAGACACTTTAGAATATTCTTAATGTCCCTGGTTGCCCTGCTCCTAATGAGCTGTACAAAAGACTTTCTTGACAGGCAACCGCTGGATACCATCAACACTGAGAATTATCCCACTACCGCCGAGGAATTGGTGACCGTAGTGAATGGAGCTTATCAGCCACTACAATGGCCAAAGCTTTACAACATGAGAATGTGGACCACAGATATTATGGCAGGTAACAGTATTGTGGGCGCCGGGGGAGGATCTGACGGGATCGAGACCCAGGATATGGCCAATTTCGTAACCAACACAGATAACGCCGGGGTTCTCGATCTCTGGAGAGGACCATGGCCCGGAATTTTAATGACCAATATTGTTCTGGATGCCGCTCCAAAGCTCGACATCAACGAAGATATCAGAAACCGCAGCATGGGAGAAGCATATTTCCTTAGAGCTCATTACTATTTTGTGCTGGCAAGGTTCTTTGGAGATGTGCCTTTGGTCACCGAGCCTCAAAGCTCAGACAGTGATCTATTCCCGCCACGGGATCCGGTTGCCCTGGTATATGAGCAGATCGTCAGCGACCTTAATGCTGCTGCCGAGCTTTTGCCTACAAAAAGTGCTTATAACTCAGAAAATATAGGGCGTGCATCAAAAGGTGCTGCTTATGGAATGCTGGCCAAAGTGCATCTAACGCTTGGCAATTATCAGGAAGTGGTGCAATACACCACAGAAGTTGAAAATCTCGGCTATGCCCTGAATGAGAGTTATGCAGATAACTTTTCTATTGCCAACGAGAACTCGGTAGAATCCCTTTTTGAAGTGCAGTATGCCTCAAACGGAGGCTACGATTTCTGGAGCAATGAGAATCAAGCATCATGGGCCAGTCCTTTTATGGGACCAAGAGGTGCCAATTTTGTGGCTGGGGGGTTTGGCTGGAACCAACCCACCCAGGAATTTGTAGAAGCTTATGAAGAAGGAGATGAGCGTAAGGACGCTACTGTTCTTTACGAAGGGGGTCCAGAATTTGACGGAAAAGTTTATGAAAGCCGTTATTCTTTAACCGGGTACAACACGAGAAAATTCCTGGTGCCATTGAGCCAGGTTTCTGCTTATGACAACAGTCCGCTGAACTTTCCGATCCTAAGATATGCCGATGTACTTCTCATGAAAGCCGAGGCTTTGAATGAACTTGGACAAACAGAACTTGCTGAGAATTACCTGAACATGGTACGCACCCGTGCAGGACTGGATGATATTGAAAATCTTAGTCAGGCAGATTTCAGAAATGCCGTTTTGCACGAGCGCAGAATGGAATTGGCTTTTGAAGGACAAAGATGGTTTGACCTTATCCGCGTGAACAACGGGGAATATGGCTTGAACTTCCTTAGATCCATTGGCAGGAACAATGCTTCACAAAAGCACTTATTGTTCCCAATCCCACAAATAGAATTAGACAGGAACCCGAACCTGGTTCAGAATCCCGGTTACTAAAAAATGAAAAATATGAATTCGATTTTAAACCTGAAGCGTTTTTACGTAATAAGCTTCGCTCTTGTTCTGGGGATGATGAACAGCTCCTGTGATACAGACGAGCTGGAGGATCCTTCTCTTAAAAATGTGGATAATGACCTTGTTCTCAGTATTTCTGAAGAGAACCTTGAGTTGGAAGAACGTTTTATAGAGAACGAACTTAACTTTAACTGGTCCAGTGGAACTAACCGTGGCACGGGAACAGCTATAAAGTACACCCTCGAAATAGATCATGCCGGGAGTGATTTTTCCGATCCCTTACTTACCCTTGTAGAAGGAGCTAAAAACCAATATTTGGCTTCTATTGACCACGGAACCTTAAATCACAGATTACTCAACAGCAGTCTGGAAGCCGGAAACTCCTATGAACTGGAAGCCAGAATTACTGCGGAAGTGACAGATGCTTCAGTGGAAGATCAGGTGTCCAAAAAGGCATTTTTGGTGACTCCTTATAAACCAGTTTCCAGCAGGTTGTTCATAGTTGGAGACGCTACTCCTAATGGTTGGGATATCTCCAATGCTACTGAATTGACTTCCGGTAATCAACGCGGGGTTTTCATCTATGAAGGAAAACTTTCCGAAGGCAATTTTAAGTTCGCCGTGAGCAGGGATGATTGTTTTTGCCAGGATTTTTATACCAAGGATCCCGATAACGACAATGAGATCGTCTATAACGAAGGTGGTAGCGGGGAAGATATCCAATGGACCATTTCTGAAGAAGGTAATTACAGATTAAGAGTAGATCTGCTTAACAAAACTATCGAAATTACAACGGTAGAAGACGCGCCTTTCTCTGAACTATTTATTGTAGGTGACGCAACCGAAAGTGGCTGGAACATTGATGCACCTGCAGCTTTTACCCAAAGTGAGCTTGATCCATTTGTATTCAACTACGAAGGGAATTTTGCACCGGGTGAGTTCAAGATCTTCGCCGGCCCAATGGGAGACTGGTGTGGAGACTGGTACCGTCCACTAGTGGATGACAAGGCACTCGAAAATGGAGAGGTAGTTCAGGCTGCCGGTTGTGAGCCGGACAATACCTGGTTAGTCACTGAAGAAACCATAGGCCGCTACAGAATTAGCCTTAACACTGCTACCAATACTATCAGGTTCACTAAGATCAACCTGCATATGGTTGGAGATGCCGGCCCTAATGGCTGGAATATCAACAATCCTGCACCAATGGAATATGTGAATGGCGACTTTGTTTACACCGGACCACTTAATGCCGGGGAACTGAAATTCTCCAAGTACCAGGGAGACTGGTGTGATGGAGAATGGGTCAACTCAGCAGAGAACGGACAGTCCATTACCAATACTGAATTCATCACCACTTTTGGTTGTGATGGACCCGATAATAAATGGATGCTTTCTGCCGATGATGCCGGAGATTATGAGATCAGGATCAATCTTGATACTGAAACTATGACCGTTACCGCCCTCTAAGGCCAAAAAATTATAGAATGAAAAGAGACAGTATATTTTTATTGATGATGCTACTGGTAATGAGCGCCTGTAGTAACGACGATGACGCACTCCTAAACCCTATTGAAGAAGGGGTAGATATGAGCTACAGCGAGGTCCTTAATTTTAAAAAGGACAAAGCAAAATATAATCCGGGAGAAGAGGTGCGCTTTAGTGTGAACGGAACTCACCAGAACACGACCGTGCGCTACAAATATCTTGGACAGGTGATAGCTGAAGAGCAGCTTAGCGGCACTTTCTGGACCTGGGAACCCCCTTCCGAAGATTTTAGAGGTTACATGGTAGAGCTTGTAAAAGAAACGGACGGAGAGGAAACCGTAATTGGAACAGTCGCAGTTGATGTATCCTCAGACTGGACAAAATTTCCACGTTATGGCTTTCTTTCGAAATTCGGAAATACTTCTGCTTCCCAAAGAGCAGGTATTCTGAATAATCTAAAAGATTACCACATAAACGGAATACAATACTATGACTGGCATTTTGAGCACCAGCGACCTCTGCCTCTGGATGAGAATGGGGAACCTGCAGAAACCTGGAACGATCTTTTTAACCGAGAGATCTATCTGGGAACAGTTGAAGGATACATTCAACAGGCACAGGAGCGCAATATGGCTTCGATGTTCTACAACCTGCTTTTTGGAGTATGGAAGAAAGACGAAGTGCAGCCGGTTCCTTTGCAATGGTTGATGTTTGAGGACCGGAATCATAAGTCCGTGAACCGCCATATCCTTTCTGGCTTTGGAGACATTCAACTTGCAGATCCTTCCAACAAAAAATGGCAGGAACACATTTTTGGAGAGACTGCTACAGTTTATGAAAATCTCGAATTTGACGGTTGGCATTTGGATCAATTAGGAGATCGCGGTACACTATATAACTATGAAGGCTACAGGATTGATTTAGGGGATGCCTACAAAGATTTTCTTGTTTCCCTTGAAAGTCGTTTCCCCGGAAAGAAGCTGGTTTTAAATGCGGTTGACCAATATGAGCAACAGGAGATCCTCGAATCGCCGGTAGATTTTGCGTATTCTGAAATTTGGAGCAGATACCAGTATCAGGATCTGGCAAAAGTGATCCTGGAGAATTATGAATACTCCAACGGCGAACTCAATACTGTACTGGCCGCTTATATGAACTATAACTCTCAGAGCGGAAGCTTCAATACTCCGTCGGTTTTAATGACCGATGCTGTGATCTTTGCCTTTGGAGGAGCACATCTTGAGCTGGGAGAACACATGCTCTCCAGCGAATATTTTCCAAATGATAAACTTGATATGAGCGTGGAACTGCGGAATTCTGTCAAAGAATATTACGATTTCCATACAGCTTACCAGAACCTGTTACGTGACGGCGGAAGCTTCAATTTCCCTGCCGTACAGTCTCAGGATGCCGATGTAAAACTCAACAACTGGCCTCCGGTCGTAGGGCAGGCTGCCGTGGTTGGGAAACAACTCGAAAACCAACAGGTCCTTCATCTTCTGAATTATGACGGAATTTCTACGCTGCAATGGAGAGATGACAGCAAGATCCAGAAACAGCCTCTGGTAAAGAATAACTTCAGCATTACCGTTGAGGCAGGTAGAAGTGTTTCAAAAGTGTGGTTTGCCTCTCCCGATATCAACGGGGGTGCATCACAGGAACTGGAATTCACCCAAAGTGGTAAGCAGATCACCCTTGAAGTACCTTATCTCGAATACTGGAGCATGCTCGTGCTCGAATACTAACCAGGATAAAATCAGATCATGAAAAATTTTAAAATATTTTCTATTCTTTTTCTTTTCGTCTTCGGGCTCAACTCCTGTAGTTCAAATGATGATTTCATAGCCGAAGCACCAGAACCAACTGCAGACTTCTCTTACGAAGCGGTAGCCGATAATCCGCAGCTTATCAGTTTCACTAACCTGAGTGTGGATGCCGATGAATTCATGTGGGATTTTGGAGACGGAATGGGAGTTTCAACTCAAAAGCATCCTTCCTATGAATATGCTTCAGCCGGAAATTTCACTGTTAAACTTACAGCGGTAAATGGGGAAAATACCAGTACCTATTCAGAAGAAGTCAGTGTTGTGGGAATTCCTTCCGCAGCATTTACTTATGAAGTTGATGAGGAAAATACCTTCACCCTTCATTTCGAAAATCAGAGTCAGAATGTAACTGAGTATGCATGGAACTTTGGGGACGGGTCTGAAGGTTCTTCGGAAGCTTCTCCTTCGCACACTTATGCTGAAACTGGTACTTATACCGTAACACTTACAGCAACCGGTGCAGGTGGCACCGCTGAAACTTCCATGGTAGTTGAGGTTAAGGATGCGCAACCTGCATTTAATGAGATTTTTATTGTGGGTGACGCCTCAGAAAGTGGCTGGAATATTGGAACTCCGGCAGCCTTTACCCAGAGTGAAACCAATCCTTTCATTTTTGTATATGAAGGTGTGCTTACCCCCGGAAATATCAAGTTTTCAACTTTCACCGGAGACTGGTGTGATGGTCAATGGATCAACGCTCCTGAAAATGGAACATCCATAACTGATGTTTCCACTTATATAGTAACACAAGGCTGCGACGGACCTGATAATCAATGGCAGGTAACTGAAGAAACCCAGGGCCGCTACAAGATTACTATAGATCTTGAGAATGAAACAGTAAATTTTGAAGAACAAAATGCACCATATTCTGAACTCTATCTAATTGGAGATGCTTCCGAAAACGGCTGGAACATAGGTTCTCCCGCTGTTGGCTTTACCCAAAGCAGTACAGATCCTTTCATTTTTACTTACCAGGGAACCTTAAATCCCGGAGAATTCAAGATTTCAACTTATACCGGTGACTGGTGTGATGCAGACTGGCTGCACCCTACTCAGGCAGACGCGTCACCCGCTGCCGGTAATTTTGAAGCTCATTTAGGCTGTACAGGGCCAGATTACAAGTGGAGAATTACTGAAGAAAACCAGGGGGAATATCTTATCACTGTAAACCTTTACGAAGCCACTATAAACTTTGAGGCGCAATAGGTAGTCCCTACCCCACCTTTGACCTCAAGAAATTATTCCGGGGAGTCATTTCTGGGTCCCCGGATAATTTTTAATGAAAAATATTTGCTATGAAATCGCTGCAACAGAGTTTTGCACTCCTTTTTATGCTTTTTCCGCTGGGAGTTTTTGCCCAGGAAACCGCGCTTCAGGCTTGCCCGGGCTTTGAAAAAAAAGGTACCAAAAAAGTCATTTTTGGATGTGAAGGCGGGGAGAAACTTGCGCTGGAATTCCTCGATTCAAAGAACATTAAATTCTGGTACGCTCCAAACGGTGAATTTACCCGCAACA
>CAZVKA010000042.1:0-21371 GCA_964627595.1 uncultured Flavobacteriaceae bacterium
TCAGGAAAGACCTTTACACTGGTAAAAGAATATCTGGTATTACTTTTATCTTCCACTAGAAAAGACACCTATAAAAATATTCTGGCTATCACCTTTACCAATAAGGCTGTAGCAGAAATGAAGACCAGAATCATCGATAGTCTGCACTTGCTCTCTGCCAATAAATTATCCAAAAAAGCAGAAAATCTTGCTAATCTGCTTTCTACTGAAACCGGACTGACTTCAGAAGAAATAACGAATCGAAGCAGGGCAATCCTCAAAAATATCATAAATAACTACGCTGCCTTTGAGGTGTCTACTATTGATGGTTTCACCCACCGCGTACTCAGAACCTTTGCCAAAGACCTGGACCTGCCGTTGAATTTTGAGGTGGAACTAAGTACAGAGGAGGTGCTGAACGAAGCTGTGGATCGACTAATAAGTAAAGCGGGGGAAGACAAAGCACTCACCCGCGTGCTAGTGAGTTTTGTGCTTAGCAAGACTGATGATGATAAGAGTTGGGACATTTCCCGTGATCTGCTCAATATCGCTAAATTACTTACTGAAGAAACAAGCCGTCCTTATCTCGAACTGCTGAAAAATAAAAATATCGAAGATTTTATGCAGTTGGCAGGTATTATTAAAAAATTCCTTGTTGCGAGAGAGGAGTCAGCTGTGAAACTTGCAGGTGAATTCTTTACTTTAATATCTTCAGAAGGTGTTGAAAACAGTGATTTTACCCGGAGCTCCTGTCCAAATTTCTTTGCAAAGATCCTTAGAAAAGATTTTAAAGTGGACTTAAACCTGCAATGGCAGGAAAAAATTGGTTCGCACCCATTGTACTCCAAAAGTCTGGCAGCCGAGAAAAAAGAAATTTTGGATAGGCTTCAGCCTCAAATCGAAGATCTATACCTGAAGGTAAAAAGTGATCTGCTCAATATTCAGTTTTTAAAGGCCATAGAGAAGAACCTGGTGCCGCTTTCACTTTTAACCGCTATTCAAAATGAAATAGAGGAAATAAAGAAGGAGAACGCCATTGTGCTGATTTCAGACTTTAACGCTACAATTGGCGGGGCGGTTAAAGATCAACCGGCACCCTTTATATACGAGCGGTTGGGAGAGCGTTACCGGCATTATTTTATAGATGAATTCCAGGATACCTCTCAGTTGCAATGGGAAAACATTATTCCCCTGGTAGATCATACCCTCACTGTGGAACATCCCGGTGAAGAATTTGGAAGTTTAACGTTGGTAGGGGACGCAAAACAGTCTATTTACCGGTGGCGAGGCGGTAAGGCTGAGCAGTTTATGGAATTGTGCCGCGATAAAAACCCTTTTCTCCTGGAGGGGAAAAATATCGTGGTGCTCCCTAGTAATTACAGGAGTGCAAAGACTATTGTGAATTTTAATAATGATTTTTTCAATTTTTCGGCAGCCTGCCTTGAAAATGGGGAGCATAAGGCTCTTTTTGAGAGCAGTGCTCAGGACCCCGTCAGTGAGCAGGAAGGATATGTAAATATATCCTTTGTAGAGGCCGAAAATGCAGAGGAAGAAATGGAGGCGTATCCCCAGAGGGTTCTAGAGATCCTTAGAAATCTTGAAGCTGAAAATATCCCTCGCAATAACGTATGTATCCTAACCCGAAAAAAAAAGGAGAGCATTGCTGTGGCAGGTTTGCTTAGTGAAAACGGGATAGCTGTTATTTCTGCGGAAAGTTTATTGCTCACCCGCTCTCCGGAAGTATGCCTGGTGAATACGATTTTAAAACTTGCCCTCGATCCTGGTGACAAGGATCTGAAATTCGAAATCCTAGATTATCTTATAGAAAGGAGAAAACCGGAAGACCCCTTCGGGTTTATGGTGGAAAGGCTTGACCTGGAAGAACAGGCTTTTTTTGATAGTCTACAGCATTTTGGGATAGAGTTATCTGTTGAGGTGCTTAATGGCTCAACGTTGTATGAAGGCGTTGAATATATTATAAGAAGTTTTGAGTTGGTAAAGGATTCCAATGCATATCTTCAATTTTATCTGGATTTCGTGTACGAGAGTTCTCATTCCGCGGGGGCCGGAATTTTTGAATTTCTGGAAATTTGGGAACGGAAAAAGGATGGTCTGAGCATTGTGGTGCCTAAGGGTGAAGAAGCCGTGCAGATCATGACTATTCACCGTGCTAAGGGCCTGGAATTTCCGGTAGTAATCTATCCTTTTGCTAATAGTCCTATTAAAGATACCGCAAGGGAATCTTTTTGGATGCACCTTCCGGAAGAATTAAATGCCAAGATCAGTGTAGCTTATTTAAACGCTTCAGAAAAAATGAAAACCTGGGGTGGGGAAGCTGCGCTCAACTACGAAGAGCTTTGTTCTAACAGTCAACTGGATGCTCTAAATGTGTTGTATGTTGCTCTTACCCGGCCAGTGCAGCGGCTTTACGTGATTTCCAGAATGGAACTGGACAAAAAGGGTAATGAAAATCCTAATAAATTTTCGGGATTATTTATTTCTTACCTGAAACATTTAGGAAAATGGACGGGAGCTGCAGAATATCATTTTGGAAGTCTTGCAGAATGGTCTAAGGTAGAACCCGACAGCCATAAGACGGTAGAACAAAAGGTTTTTCACAGTTCTCCCACAGAGGCCAACGGAATTTCTATCGTTACCCGCTCCGGGCTGATGTGGGATTCCCAACAACAGGAAGCCATTGAAAAAGGTAGGTTGGTACATGAACTTTTTGCAGGGATACATTCTGAAGCTGATGTAGAGCGGGTCTTAAAGGCCGCAAAGGAAGAAGGACAATTTAAAGATGAGGAAGAGTCGGTTTTAAGAAGCACTATTCAAGAGGTTGTGGGACATCCTGAACTAAAGGAATATTTTTCAGAAGAAACCACAAGTTATACCGAAAGGGATATAATTTCGGCTTCGGGAGAAGTGCTGCGTCCTGACAGACTTAACTTTGACGGGAACAGAGTGAGTATTATTGACTATAAGACCGGAGGCGAGGACCAAAATCACCGGGAACAAATAATAAAATATGCCCTGGTGCTTGAAAATATGGGGTATGAAGTAGCAAAAAAACTTCTGGTTTACCTTAATGAAGGCACTTCTATAACAGTTGTATAAAAGAAATGTAATTTTGTAAAAAATAATAATATGTACGGATCGATTAAAGATTATTTAAAAGAGGAAATAGAACAAATAAAGGAGGACGGTCTTTTTAAAAGAGAAAGGATCATCACTTCTCCACAGGGTGCAGATATCACCATACAGGGAGGAAAGAAAGTGATAAATTTCTGTGCCAATAATTATTTGGGCTTATCCTCGCACCCTGAAGTAATTCAGGCTGCCAAAGATACTATGGATACTCATGGTTTTGGAATGTCAAGCGTGCGATTCATTTGCGGAACCCAGGACATTCATAAAGAACTCGAAAGCAAGATCGCCGATTTCTATGGAACTGAGGATACCATTCTTTATGCGGCGGCTTTTGATGCAAATGGGGGTGTATTTGAACCTCTATTCTCAAAAGAAGATGCGATCATTTCAGATTCGTTGAACCATGCCTCCATTATTGATGGGGTACGATTGTGTAAAGCTGCAAGATACCGCTATGAAAACAACAACATGGAAGATCTTGAGCGGCAATTAAAACAAGCTAATGAGGACGGAGCCCGGTTTAAGATCGTGGTGACCGACGGGGTGTTTTCCATGGATGGTCTTTTAGCCCCTCTTGACAAGATCTGTGATCTTGCTGATAAATATGATGCCCTGGTGATGATAGATGAGGCCCATGCTGCCGGGTTTATAGGGAATCAGGGAATAGGAACCCTGGAAGAAAAAGGAGTTTTAGGCAGAATTGACATCATCACAGGTACCCTGGGGAAGGCTTTAGGGGGCGCCATGGGTGGGTATACTACAGGGAAAAAGGAGATCATTGA
Organism: uncultured Flavobacteriaceae bacterium; assembly: GCA_964627595.1. GTDB lineage: Bacteria > Bacteroidota > Bacteroidia > Flavobacteriales > Flavobacteriaceae > Salinimicrobium. The sequence continues at coordinate 3,912 of CAZVKA010000042.1, forward strand.
AATGCTTCGTCAGCGCTCGAGACCTTATTTGTTTTCTAACTCATTAGCTCCTGCCATAGTAGGTGCGTCGATCAAGGTGTTCGATATGTTATCTAAAGACGATACTTTACGTAATAGGGTCAAAGAGAATACCAGTTATTTTAAGAAAGGAATAAAAGATGCCGGATTTGATATTATAGACGGGGAAGCCGCAATCGTTCCGGTAATGTTATATGATGCCAAATTATCCCAAACAATGGCCGATAAGCTACTTGAAGAGGGTATATACGTGATTGGCTTCTTTTATCCGGTTGTTCCTAAGGATAAAGCCAGGATAAGGGTGCAGTTATCTGCGGCACATACACGAGAACATCTTGATAAGGCAATTGCCGCCTTTAAAAAAGTTGGAAAAGAACTAAAGGTTATCCAGGAATAGATATTCCTTAGCCAAAAATGTTAAAAATGCCCTTTCTGAGAAGGGCATTTTTTTTTAGGGAACTAAGGAAAAATAAGGGGTTGCTGAGAGACGGTATGTAAGTAATGTCTTATTAATTTTTAATAATATTTTTTGTAAAAAATCAGTGTTTTTTCATATAAACCTACGTCAATCGCCACGATCCAAGGGTTTATTAAGAAAACTTTATTATATTAGACTTTGCTAATAATGATTATCAGTATACTTTTGTTTTTAACTAACTAATTAAAATTAAACTCTTCAATATGAAACATCTCAACAGATTTTTATTGGCTACTTTATGCATCCTGACCTTCAGTACCATGCAGGCACAGGATGAAAACAACCCATGGGCAGTAACCCTAGGGGTTAATGCAGTTGACTTCTATCCTACAGGAGAAGGTGAAGGAGGCGACGCGATAAGTAGTACGTACTACAATGAATTTTTCAACCTCACTGACCACTGGAATATTCTTCCTGCCCTTTCTAGGCTTACTGTTGGAAGGTATATTGGAAGTGGATTTGTTTTTGAATTAGGAGGATCTTTAAATCAAATAGACAAATTTGGAGATGCTGATGTAGATGACTGGTCTTACTATAGTGTAGATGGTATGTTTAACTATAGTTTGAGAGCAATGACCGGAGGAGGATGGCTTGATCCTGTTATTGGTATTGGTGGTGGTTATACCTGGTTGGATGGAGAAAGACCTATAGGTCTTGTAGGTCAAGATCAAAATCTTGGAGGGCTGTATGGTGATAATCCAGATGGATTTGACGGTGGAGCAACACTTAATGGAACGGCTGGATTTAATTTCTGGTTTTCTGACAATCTCGCCCTAAACCTTCAAACCAGATACAAGCATTCATTTGATTATGATAACTTGCCTGGTCACTGGCAGCACACTGCAGGTATTAAGTTTGCTTTTGGTGGAAAAGATACTGACGGTGACGGAATCTACGACAAGGATGACGAATGTCCTGAGGTACCAGGATTGGCTGAATTCAATGGATGTCCTGATTCTGACGGAGACGGTATCGAGGACAGAATGGATGAATGTCCTAATGAAGCTGGTCTTGCACAGTACAACGGATGTCCTGACACAGACGGCGACGGAGTGCCAGATAACCGAGATGAATGTCCTACAGTGGCTGGACTTGCCGAAATGAACGGTTGTCCAGATGCAGACGGTGACGGAATAAGGGATAGTGAGGATGAATGTCCAAATGAAGCTGGTCCTAAAGAGAACAATGGTTGCCCATGGGAAGATCGTGACGGCGACGGAGTTCTTGATAAAGATGACGAATGTCCAGACGTTGCAGGAACTGCAGCTAACAACGGATGTCCAGATCCTACAGTAGAAGTGATCGAGGAACTGAATGAGTATTCTAGAACTATTCTTTTCGATCTTAATAAATCTTCAATTCGTAGTGAATCTAAGGAGACTCTTCAGTCTATTGCCGACATTATGAAGGAATATCCTCAAACTATCTTTCATATTGAAGGGCATACAGATAGTACAGGTAGTGCATCTTACAACGAGAAATTATCAAGAGAAAGAGCAGCTTCAGTGAGAGAGTTCTTAATTAGTGCGGGAGTCCCTGCAAACCGTCTTACTTCTGAAGGTTATGGTGAAACCCAGCCTATTGCTTCCAATAATACAGCTAAGGGAAGACAGGAGAACAGAAGAGTAGAGATCTCTTTAGACAAGGAAAGACAAATGAAATAAGGTGCTACAGAAGACACTACTGACATGTAGACATCTCTAAAATAATCTTTGAAAAACGCTTCGATTCGTCGAAGCGTTTTTTATTTTTAAGGCATGACTACATTTATTGATAAGGTCCTGCAGGATATACTTTCACAGGACGTTAATATTTCAGAATATACCTTTATCCTCCCCAGCAAACGTGCAGGTTCTTATCTTCTTCACCAATTAGCCTCACAGACTAAACAAGCGATTTTTGCTCCAAAAATTTTGAGTATAGAGGATTTTGCGCAGGAAGTTTCGGGTTTACGATCTGTTGACAATATTACTGCCCTATTCGAATTCTATACTGCCTATAAAAACTGTACGCCTCATGAAAACCTGGAAAATTTCGATACATTTTCTTCCTGGGCTCAAGCGCTCTTATATGATTTTAATGAAATAGACCGGTATCTTTTAGATTACAAATCTTTCTTTGGATACCTGGCCAATATTCAGGAGGTAAATCACTGGTCACTTCAAGAGGATAGAACCTCACTTATTGAAAATTATCTGGCCTTTTGGAACAAACTCCCAATTTATTACGAACATTTAAGGGAACAACTGGAAAATAAGGAGTTTGCGTATCAGGGAATGGTTTATAGAGCTGCTTCTGAAAAAATAAAAGACTACCAAAAGAAGAACCCGGGTCAGTATGTTTTCATCGGCTTCAATGCTTTAAACTCCGCAGAACAGGAGATCTTTCAGTATATGCTGGAAGCAGGTTCTGCCAAAGTATACTGGGATATGGAAGAAAGCTTCCTTAAGGATGAAGAGCATGATGTATCTCATTTTCTCAGACAGTATATCTCCCGGTGGCCTTACTATCAACAGAACCCCGTAAAAGATCTTTCTTCTGAATTCAGCAAAGCAAAAGACATTCAAATTATAGGTGTTCCTAAGAATATAGGACAGTCAAAATACGTAGGAGAACTGTTAGAAAAAATGTCTCCAGAAGATATAAAAAACACCGCCGTTGTGCTGGGAGATGAAAGCCTATTGCTTCCTGTGCTCAATTCTCTTCCACCCAATGTGGAAGAGGTAAATGTTACTATGGGATTCGCCCTTAAAAATGCTCCCGTGACCTTTCTTGTTGATCACTTGCTAAAGGTACACGCCACTTACAAGGAGAACTGGTATTATAAGGATGTAACCGCTCTTTTAAGTCATCCTTTGATTCAGAAAATGACAAAAGGAAAGTCCAGGGATCTTTTAGAGAAGATCAAAAAGGAGAATCTTGTCTATATTTCTCCCCAAACAATTTTTGAGCAATCCTCCAAGGATACCTTATGCCTTTATAAGTTATGTTTTTCTAACTGGAGTAACAACCCTGACCTTGCCGTATCCAGACTACAGGAGCTCGTTTATTCGTTGAAAAAAAACCTCGATAAGGAAAAGGATAAAATAGGGCTGGAGTTTCTCTATCAGTTACACCTTTTATTTAACAAGCTTAGTAACCTACTTGAAGAATATTCTCACATTACTTCTATCAAAACCCTTTATTCCGTTTATAAGGATCTGGTTACCATGCAAACCGTTGATTTTCGAGGTAAGCCTTTTGCCGGACTTCAGCTGATGGGGGTGCTTGAATCCAGAGTGCTCGATTTTAAAAATGTGATCCTGCTCTCGGTTAATGAAGGGGTGCTACCTGCAGGGAAAAGCAGCAATTCTTTTATTCCTTTTGATCTTAAGTGTGCCTATAAATTACCCACTTACAAGGAAAAGGATGCCGTGTATGCCTACCACTTCTATCATTTATTGCAAAGAGCTGAGAATGCATATCTTCTTTATAATACTGAGTCTGATGGGCTTAATGCGGGGGAAAAAAGCCGTTTTTTGCTTCAGCTTGAATTAGAAAGAAAGGAGGCGCATGTGGTTTCCCACTATACCGTAATGCCTAAGGTTCCAACAGGCAATTCTGATTGTAGAATGATTCATAAAACCCCTGCGGTCATGGCTAAATTAGCAGAAGTGGCAGAAAAGGGTTTTTCTCCCTCAGCCCTTACCACCTATGTGAGGAATCCTCTTGATTTTTACAAGCAGTATGTCCTTGGCATCAGGGAGCGGGAGGAAATAGAAGAAACCGTGGCGTACAACACGCTTGGAACCGTTGTTCATGATACACTTGAAAAATTTTATAAGGAATGGGAAAATGAAGAGTTGACAAAAGAAAACCTGGAAAAAGCAATTTCGGAGACTTCAAGAGAGATCCATAATCAGTTCCTGATACATTATACCTCTGAACCTCTTAAAAATGGCAAGAACCTTTTAATCTTTGAGGTGGCAAGACGGTATGTGATCAATTTTCTGAAAAGTGAAATAAAAGATCTGGAAATGGGAAATAGTATTAAGATCCTGCAGGTAGAAAATAAGTTAAACTGTGTGTTACCAGTGGAGGAGCTGCCGTTTCCTGTGCAGCTTAAAGGAATGGTCGACAGGGTGGATACCTATAACGGAAAGATGAGGATCATTGATTATAAAACCGGAAAAGTGGAGCAAAGTAAAGTGGAGATTGTAGAATGGGATGAGATAAGCAGTGACTATGACAAGTACAGCAAACCCTTTCAAATATTAATGTACACGTATTTGTTAAATGCAAAAAAAACTATTTCTGAACCGGTGGAAGCGGGAATCATTTCCTTCAAGAACCTGCAAAACGGTTTTCTGAAATTTCACAAAAAGGATAAAAACGGTCGCGGTGCCACCAAAGATCCTGATATTACCCGCGGCACCCTGGAAGCTTTTGAAAAACAGTTACGAAAACTAATTCTTGAAATTTGTGATCCTAATATTCCTTTCGAGGAAAAAGAAATAAAACAACAAACATGGTAATTAATAAACATAAAAATATTCCGCTGCAGGGAAAAAATGGACGGCCGGTCATTACAGATGTCTTTTTTTCTGAAGAGGGCATGAACAAACCGGTACTCATTTTCTGCCACGGCTATAAAGGCTTCAAAGATTGGGGTGCCTGGAATCTCATGGCAGAAGATTTCGCAAAAAGAGGATTCGTCCTGGTCAAGTTCAACTTCGCATTTAATGGTGGAACACTGGAGGAGCCAATTGACTTTCCCGATCTTGATGCGTTTGGAGAGAATACCTATTCCAAGGAACTTGATGATCTTGAAGTGCTCATCGATTGGTTATACACAGATGATTTTCCTGCAGCTGAGGTTGCCGATCTTTCTTCAGTATGCCTACTGGGCCACTCCCGGGGCGGGGGTATTGTGACCATCAAAGCTGCAGAAGACAAACGAATAAAAAAGCTGATCACCCTGGCCTCAGTGAGTGATTTTGGCGATCGATTTCCTAAGGGAGAAGAACTAAAAGCCTGGGAGCAGAAGGGGATAGCTTATATAGAGAATACCCGAACCAAACAGCAAATGCCTCATCTTTTTGAATTTTACGAGGATTTCAAAAAAAACGAAGAGCGCCTCACCATTTCAAGGGCGGCCAGGAATTTACAGATCCCGGTTTTGATCATTCATGGTTCTGCAGATCCTACTGTTTCCATTAATGACGCACATGATCTGCATGAATGGATGTCCCATTCCCGCTTAGTTGTACTGGAAGGGAGTGATCACGTTTTTGAAGCTTCTCATCCCTGGAACAAGGACCATCTTTCTGAAGCGATGCAGAAAATCACAAAAGAAGTCTCTGATTTTATGAACGAATAAAAAGATTAGAGTGACACTTCTTAAGTGATCTGGTTGAGAATATAGCTTATATGCTACTGGGAGGCCGGTGACCTTTAACACATTTTACCAGGGGCAGATCTTCCCAGGAAAAATATTCTGAAACAAAAAAACCACCGCTATTGCAGTGGTTTTTGGTGGAGAATATCGGAGTCGAACCGATGACCTTTTGGCTGCCAGCCAAACGCTCTAGCCAGCTGAGCTAATCCCCCGTTTGAATTCAATATAAAATTCAACGGGGCAAATGTAATTAATTTATTTATACGAGTAAAGGGTTTGTTTTCTTTCTATTAAAATTATTTTTGTGTACCAATCTCTTTCATGATACGTAAAGCGAACAAAATAGATCTTGATAATATAAAATCCCTGACCGAGGCCTGTGCCGCTGCCATGCAGGCAAAAGGTATTTTTCAATGGAATGAACATTATCCATCTCGAAAAAGATTATCACAGGACATTAAGAAAGGAGAATTGTTTGTAATAGAGGAGCAAGGGAGGATTGTGGGAATAGTTGTTATCACGCCTGAAATGGACGATGAGTACGTTCCTGTTGAATGGCTTTCCCCAAGTGGTCATAATGTCTATATTCACCGCCTGGCAACGCATCCTTCGGTCTGGGGAAGTGGTTATGGCCAAAAGCTGATGGATCATGCCGAAAAGTTCGCGGCAGAAAATCATTTTCAATCCATACGGCTGGACACCTTCAGTCAAAACAAAAGAAATCAGAAGTTTTATGAGATCAGGGGGTATCAACGTTTGGGGAATATATATTTTCCTGAGCAAAGCGAACATCCTTTCTTCTGCTATGAAAAAGTACTTCAATAGATGGCTCGCGTTTCCTTTAAAGAGATCAACAAAATTGCTATCCCGGCTATAATCGCCGGTATTGCCGAACCGCTCATTTCTCTAACTGATATAGCCATAATTGGGAATGTAGATCGAGATCCTGTTGAAGCGCTGGCAGCCGCAGGAATAGTAGGCTCCTTTCTATCGGCTATAATTTGGATCGTGGCTCAGACCAAAACTGCCATTTCAGCACTGGTTTCCCAGCACCTCGGTGCGCAACGCCTACATGCCGTCAAAACCCTGGTGCCCCAGGCAATCTATTTTAATTTGCTATTAAGTATTGTGATCTATGCGGTAACTGCCTATTTCGCAGCAGCCATTTTTAGAGCGTATAATGCCGAAGGCCTTGTGCTGAATTATGCGGCCGATTATTACCAGATCAGAGCCCTGGGATACCCGCTGACCCTGGTTACTTTTGCCCTTTTTGGAGTGTTTAGAGGTTTGCAAAATACACTTTGGGCCATGAAATGTAGCCTCACAGGAGCCTTTTTGAATGTGGGATTGGATTATTTGCTGGTATATGGTATTCCGGGACTCATTCCTGCCATGCATCTTATTGGTGCGGCCTATGCGAGCGTAATTTCCCAGGCGGTCATGTTGATCATGGCACTTTATTTTTTCTTTACCCGCACCCCTTTTGGATTGCGGTTAAGCTCTACTATTAATCCCCAGATGCAAGGATTGCTCTTAATGAGCGCCAATCTTTTCGTTAGGACAGCTGCGCTTAACTTCGCGATCTATCTTGCCAACGCCTACGCGACAGATTATGGGAAAAACTACATTGCTGCTCAGAGCATCCTGATGAATATCTGGTTATTCTTCTCCTTTTTCATCGACGGATATGCCAATGCCGGAAATGCCATCTCCGGCAGACTTTTAGGAGCAAGGGATTACAAGCGCCTCTGGAACCTAAGTGTAGACATCAGTAAGTATGCGATTATCATCGCTATAACTCTCATAGGAGTCTGCGCCTTGTTCTATGACGAAATAGGCCTGCTTTTTACAAAAGAAGAATCAGTGCTGGTGCTGTTTGCCTCCGTCTTCTGGATGGTTCTGTTCATGCAGCCGGTAAATGCCATTGCGTTCATGTTCGACGGAATCTTTAAGGGACTGGGAGAAGCGAAATATCTTCGGAATGTTTTGCTCTTTGCTACGTTTTTAGGATTCACCCCTGTACTTCTTATTGGAGATTACTTCGGACTGGAACTCTACGCTATCTGGATCGCGTTTTTTGTGTGGATGCTAATTAGAAGCAGTGCCCTGGTGATACAATTCCGAAGAAAATATCTACATAAGTAGCGATTCCAAGAAATACCTGAAGAATTCCTGCTTTGTTTTCCCGGCTTAATATGTAACTTTACAGGAAACCATTCTTTTTATGACCACGAACCGAGAAAACGGAAGTCTTTATTCCCAGGTGACTAACGGAATTGCAATAATTGAATTTGGCCATCCTGCTAGTAATTCCTTTCCGGGGGTATTGCTGGAACGGCTGGAGAACGAGTTCAACAAACTTTCTGAGGATGATGCAGTGCAGGTGATTGTGTTGAAATCTGAAGGAGAGAAAGCCTTTTGTGCGGGAGCATCATTTGACGAATTACTGGCGGTAGAAAACATGCAGCAGGGAAAGGTGTTTTTCGCAGGTTTTGCCAATGTGATCAATGCTATGCGAAATTGTAAAAAACTGATAATTGGAAGGATTCACGGGAAGACTGTTGGAGGTGGTGTTGGCCTTGCCGCTGCCTGTGATTACTGTTTTGCCACCGAACATGCTTCCATAAAACTTTCTGAATTGAGCATTGGCATTGGACCTTTTGTGATCGCACCGGCCATTGAACGCAAAATGGGAGTGGGAGCCCTGGCTGAATTGACCCTGGCCGCCCATGAGTGGAAAAATGCCTATTGGTCAAAAGAAAAAGGACTATACGCCAGAGTTTTTGAAAACACTTCTGAAATGGATAAGGAACTTGACTTTTTTGCCCGCAAACTGGCAGGATATAATCCCGCCGCCCTTTATGAGATGAAGAAGGTGTTATGGGCAGGGACAGATGACTGGGGCAACCTGCTACAGGAAAGAGCGGCCATTTCTGGAGAACTTGTACTTTCAGACTTTACGAAAAAAGCATTGACACAATTCAAGAAATAAGATTGTTTAACGAGGGCTTCTTAAGAAATTACCTAAATCCCGGCAGGAATATTCGTATTTATCACAGTAATTCAATACCTTGTTATATTCAGAAATAAGACCTAGACTGGCAATTAATTAAAGAGATGAACATTCAGCAAGAACATTTACCAAAAGACAAACCCGCGACGCCAGAGCAAGAGTGGGGGTATTCTTTCATGAATTTCCTGGAAGGAAATTGGGAATACCTGCTGGGAATTCTCTTCATCCTGGCCATTTTTCTATTTGCCCGTTACAACTGGCGAAAAAGGCATGAAAAGTAATGCAGAAGGAAGTTCCTGTTGATGAAGAAACCTTTAATATCTTAAGATTTTTAAGTGGATATGGCTGGTGGTTATTGCTTGCCTTAGTCTTGATTGTTGTTTTTCTTTATCAAAGGTTTAAAAAATAATAATTATCGCGTCTTTAACCAGCCGGTGATGCTCAACCTCTCTGTTCTAACTGGCTTCACCTCATGTTCTAAAATCTGACTTTCAAAAATTACCACTCTTCCTGGAAACGGATATATCTTTTTTTCGACTTCTGTTCCGTACTCATTGGTATAAATCACCAGTTCTCCACCGTATTCAGGTTTCCAGTCCTGCTCATTAAGGTAGCATACCAGAGATAATTTTCTCCTGTCATCATTCTGGAAGGTGTCCAGGTGCCTTTTGTAAAAAGTTCCTTCTGGGTACAGGGCGTAATGGAATTCTTTATGCAGGATTCCCAAAAAACAGGTTTTATTAAGGTATTCAATAAAATCATTGATCCTGTTGAAAAAAAGTTTTTCGGCTGCACCGGCTTCAGCTTCGTTCAACCATAAAATGAAATCCCCTCTAATGGATTTTGCGATGACCTCATTGGTGCGGTTTCCAATGGCTGCTTTTTTAAAATTGTCTTCCTGGTATTTATTTAGCAGAGAAGTTCGCAGCTTTTCCACCTCTGTGGGCGCAAAGAAATCATCTACTATAGAAAATTTTTTTTCTACAAGATCTCCAATGATCTTTTCATAGGTGGGGTTAAGTGTTATATTCAAAACCATAATATTTAAATCAAGCCTGCAAATGTATTTTGTTTTCCATTTAAGATATGAAAAAACTTCGCGGGAAAAGTTAATTTTTGACTAAGAGGAATTCACGTATTCAAAAAAGGGAGCCATTAAAAAACCTTTATCTTTGCAGAAAATTAATTTTATGGGGCTGATCAGGATAACCAAGCAATTTTCTTTTGAAACAGGACATGCCTTATACGGGTATGACGGGAAATGTAAAAATGTTCACGGGCACAGTTATAAGTTGGCTGTAACGGTTATTGGAGAGCCTATCACAGATGTGGACCATGTAAAACTGGGTATGGTGATCGATTTTGGAGATCTCAAAAAGATAGTGAAACAGGAAATAGTTGATGTTTTTGATCATGCCACTGTTTTTAATAAGAATACTCCGCACGTAGAACTTGCGAAAGAGCTAAAGGACAGGGGGCATACAGTGATCCTGGTGGACTACCAGCCTACCAGTGAGAATATGATCCAGGATTTTGCCTTAAAGATCAAAAACAGACTACCTCCTCATATTGATCTTTTTTCCCTGAAATTGCAGGAAACAGAAACATCTTATGCCGAGTGGTATGCTTCAGATAATTCCTAGATCTTTTCTTTTTTCGCAGGCCTAGTGTATCCAAAAATGAACGTGTTGGCAATGCCCAACTCCTCGGGAACTACTACGTGGCCGGCATTCTTGTGAACGCGTAGTTCAACTTCTGCATTTTTGTTTGTCAATATTTCGGCCGTTTGCTGTACCCGTTCTAAAGGTACATGGGCATCAGGGTCACTCGTTCCCAGGAAGATCTTGGTCTTTTCGAAATCTGTAATGTAATTTCCGGTGTTGATATGTTTTCCAATCAAGCCGCCAATAATAGCAATGATTCCACCGTACTTCTTTGCGTTTCGGGTAGTATATTCGAGGGCAAGGCAGGCACCCTGGGAAAATCCGAAGAAGAAGATGTTTTCTGAGGGGATACCTTTTTTATTCAGTTCCTGTTCCAGTTCTTTAAGCAATTCCAGGGCAGAATCCAGCCATGGCTGATTTTGGTCTTCGGGAGCCATAAAAGACAGTGGATACCAGCTGTTATTATAAGCCTGGGGCGCTACAAGAGCGAAATCGTCAATTTTCAGGTGATCTGCCAAATTCAGAATGTCTTCAGCAAACCCGCCGCGCCCGTGCAGCATAATTAAGGCTTTAGAGGCTTTTTCTACTGGTGTTCCGTCGTATTTGAAGTTTTTCTCATGTAACATTACTCGAATTTTTGAGGGTTCAGTTCAACAGGTTTAATTGCTTTTTCTATCAGGGATCGCCTGGACTCATATTGAGGGGGAAGCATGAGCTTTTCTCCTAATTTTTCAGGGGATTCATCAATCCCAAAGCCAGGTTTGGCAGTGGCAATTTCAAAAAGTACTCCTCCCGGCTCTCTGAAGTAAATCGATTCAAAATACTGCCGGTCTAAAACGGGAGTGGGATTTAATCCTGCTTTTAATAGTTTCTCCCTGACCAGGGCCTGGCTTTCCCTGTTGGCAGTATTGAATGCCAGGTGATGTATAGTTCCACCGCCACCCAGGCCTCTAAGACTGTCTGGCCTACAAATGATGTCTATGTAATTCCCTGGTGCATTGGTAGCCGCGAATCGGAACCGATTCCCTTTTTCCATAATGAGGGTGTGGTCCATGGTTCCTGTTAATAAACCTGCGGTTCGTTCATAGCCTTCCTGCCAGATCTCCACACTATAAAAGCCCTTTATTGCGTTTTCTTCGGGAATTTGTCCATAGGTAAATCCTGGGCGGGTATCTTTATCGTTAAAGACCAGCTCCAGGCCCAGACCATCGGGATCATGAAAGTAGATGACAGCTTCGTCATTAAATCGCTCCAGGGGCTCCTTGAACTTTATTTTGTATTTTTCTAATCTCTTTTTCCAAAAGTCCATAGAGGAATTTGGCACTGAAAAAGTAGTGACGTTGAGCATTCCTTTGCCATGTCTTCCCTTTTGAATGCCTGCGTAAGGAAAAAAAGTCATGATCGATCCTGGTTGCCCGTTTTCATTTCCATAATAGAAGTGATAAACATCTGGAGCATCAAAATTCACCGTTTTTTTGACCATTCTTAACCCAAGGATTCCCGTATAGAAATCCAGATTTTGCTGAGGTTCTCCTGCCAAAGCCGTGACATGATGTATACCGGTTATTAAATTTTGCATGCTGTTGATTTTCTTAAAGATACTGCTCTTGGCGGGAAAATCAAAGGGGGGATAATGCTTTTGAGAATGCTGTTTTATACTTTGATTTTCCACAAAGAAAATTTTAACTATATCTTTACATCCAAACTAATTGAATGGAAGTTCCTGAAGGTAAAAAGATCTATTTTTCAAGCGATAATCATTTGGGGGCACCTACTCCCGAGAAAAGCAGACCACGGGAGGAAAAATTTGTTGCCTGGCTGGAACACGTAAGTGAAGATGCCGCGGCTATATTTTTGCTGGGAGATCTTTTTGATTTCTGGTTTGAATATAAGCACGTGGTACCTAAAGGCTTTGTTCGGGTGTTGGGTAAATTGGCCCAGATAAGGGACCGCGGGATCCCGGTATATTTCTTTGTAGGGAATCATGATTTGTGGATGAATGACTATTTTCAAAAGGAACTGGATATTCCCGTTTTTCACCACCCAAAAGAATTTGTCTTTAATGGAAAACACTTTCTCGTTGGACATGGGGATGGGCTGGGACCCGGCGACAAAGGGTTTAAACGAATGAAAAAGGTGTTTACCAATCCCATTGCAAAATGGCTTTACAGGTGGTTGCATCCTGATCTGGGGGTGCCCCTGGCACAATATTTTTCTGTTAAGAACAAGGCGATTTCAGGCGAGGAAGATGTGGAATTTTTAGGAGAGGATAAAGAATGGCTGGTACAGTATTGTAAAAGGAAATTGAAAAGCAAACATTACGATTATTTTGTATTTGGACACCGACATCTACCACTGAATATTGATCTTATTAAAGGATCTAAATATATTAATCTTGGAGACTGGATTAATTTTTACACCTACGGAGAATTTGATGGAACCGAGTTGAGGCTAAAAGAGTGGTGATTTAGAATCAAAAGTGAAGACAGCTGAAATTTTCCTGAGGGGAGGATCTATAGGAAGGTTTCTGAAACAGAAAGTATAGAAAATAAAAAAGGTGGATAGCTCCACCTTTTTTGCCCCAAATCTACCATGAACTTAACCTACTTATGTTATGGCTTAGCTAAGGTAAATAATAAATTCAGTCTGGCATTTGTTTTTAGATGAACTGCACAGAAATTAGTTAAACTACACGCAACTTTTCTTAAGTGTCAGAAAATCAGTGTTATATCAGTATGCGCGGTCGTTTTTCCCTTCATAAAAGTTCATAAATGCCCTGTTAACCACCCTGTTACCTCCAAATGTTGGATAGTTTCCTGTGAAATACCAGTCACCTAGGTTATGTGGACATGCCTTGTGCAGGTTATCTACAGTTTGATAAATGATCTTCACTTCAGCCTTTACACTTTCCTCACTTAGCAGCTCAGCAATCTTATCTGAAATTTGTTCATCTGTAAAAGGGTCATAAATTTCCTTGACAAAGTTCTTCACCTCTCTGTCATCAAGATCTACCTGTTTTTTACATTTTTCATAAACTTCCTCCACAATATCATACTTGCCGTTTTCCCTGAGTAATTCGAGTGCCGCCTGGAAAGCAACGAGGTTCTCCAGCCTGGCCATATCAATCCCGTAACAATCGGGATAACGAATTTGTGGAGCAGATGATACTACAATGATCTTCTTAGGGTTTGTGCGGTCAAGCATTTTGATGATACTCTTTTTAAGAGTTGTTCCCCTAACAATACTGTCATCTATGATCACCAAATTATCTGTGGGCTTCACCACACCGTAAGTTACATCATATACGTGTGCTACCAGATCATCTCTGCTGCTGTCTTCAGTAATGAAAGTGCGCAGCTTTGCATCTTTTATGGCGATCTTTTCCGTTCGTAGGCGGTGAGCGAGAATCTCCTGCAGCCGGGCATCGGTCAACGTATCCTTTTCTGCAAGAATGGTATCGTTCTTCTGTTTGTTAAGCTCATCCTGTGCCGCTTCAACCATTCCGTAGAATGAGGTTTCGGCAGTGTTTGGAATAAAAGAAAATACTGTATTCAGAGTATCATGATCAATAGCTTTAAGAACTTCGGGCATTAATAGTTTCCCAAGGTTCTTACGCTCCTGGTAGATCTCTGCGTCACTTCCGCGGGAAAAATAAATGCGTTCAAAAGAACAGGCTTTCCTTTCCAAGGGTTCCAGGATCTTCTTAATACGCACTTCACCACTCTTTTTAGTGATGATCGCGTGGCCTGGAGGTAATTCATTGACATCCTCAAAATTAACGTTGAAAACTGTTTGGATAACGGGTCTTTCCGAAGCAACCACTACCACTTCATCATCCTTGTAGTAGTATGCCGGTCTTATCCCTGCGGGATCCCTAAGGACAAAAGAATCTCCATGACCAAGTAGGCCTGCCATAGCGTAGCCTCCATCCCAGTTCTTGGAAGATTTTTTCAGGATCTTCGCGACATTTAGCTTTTCTGCGATTATTGGTGAGGCTTCAACTTTGGTGTGGCCTTCCTTTTTTAGCTTTTTATACAGTTTCTGAACTTCGGCATCTAAAAAATGCCCAATTTTTTCCATGACGGTGACCGTATCGGCTCTTTCCTTTGGATGCTGCCCCAGCTCAACCAGGTTATTGAAAAGCTGGTGGACATTGGTCATGTTGAAGTTTCCGGCCACGATGAGGTTTCGATGCATCCAGTTATTCTGCCGCAGGAAGGGATGAACACTTTCCACGCTGTTTTTTCCAAAGGTCCCGTACCTCACATGTCCCAAAAAGACCTCTCCTAAATAAGGAATGTGTTTCTTCTGAAGATCTACGTCATTTGCATAATCCGGGTTTTCCTTGATCTCTTCATTAATACGGTAATTGATCTGGGCAAAAATATCCTGAATGGGCTGCGCGGCATTAGAACGAATCCTGCTAATGTACCGGTCCCCCGGCTGGGTGTTGAGCTTGATGCTGGCAAAACCGGCACCATCCTGTCCGCGGTTGTGCTGTTTCTCCATCATCAGGTACATCTTGTTTACCCCGTAAAAGGCAGTACCATACTTTTCCTTGTAATATTCTAAAGGTTTCAGTAGCCTTATCTGGGCGATTCCACATTCGTGTTTTAAAGCGTCACTCATATTATTTAAACTTCCTTAAGTTGAGGATGATCTGTAAAATTAGTCACAAAAAAAGCCCTGAAATTACAGGGCGTTATATTAAGTAAGGGCAATCTCGAACTGCGTTAGAGCTCTAAACTCCTCCAGCCGTTGATTGACCTCTTCTTTTGTTAGGTCCTGCATTCTTTCTGTACCAAATTTTTCCACACAAAAAGAGGCAAGATTCGAGCCATAAATTACCGCATTCTTCATATTGCTGAAGGAAATGTCTCCAGTATAAGCCAGGTAGCCTGTAAAACCTCCGGCAAAGGTATCGCCAGCCCCGGTTGGGTCAAAAACCTCTTCCAGCGGAAGGGCCGGTGCAAAAAAGATCTGCTCATCGTGAAATAACAAGGCTCCGTGCTCCCCTTTTTTGATCACTATATATTTAGGACCCATTTCTGCTATCTTACGGGCAGCTTTCACCAGTGAATATTCATTGGTGAGTTGGCGGGCTTCTTCGTCGTTAATGGTAAGGGCATCTACTTTTTGAATCACTTTCATAAGATCATCCCAGGTGTTGTCCATCCAGAAGTTCATGGTGTCCAACACTACAAGTTTTGGACGCTCCAGTTGCTCCAGGACGCTGAGTTGTACCAACGGATGCAGATTTCCCAGCATTACAATATCCGGAGACTTGAAATCTTCAGGAACCACAGGCTGAAAATCAGCAAGTACGTTTAACTGAGTATCGAGGGTATCTCGTGAGTTAAGATCATTATGGTATTTTCCACTCCAGAAAAAGGTTTTTCCACCTTTCACGATTTCAGTTCCCGAAATATCAATATTGCGCTCTTTTAGCAAGTCCAGGTATTCCTGCGGAAAATCTTCTCCCACCACAGATACCACTGCACTCTCTATATTGAATTGTGAAGCCGAAAGTCCAATATAAGTCGCTGCACCACCTAAAATTTTATCTGTCTTACCAAAAGGGGTTTCAATGGCATCAAAAGCTACTGTTCCTACTATTAATAACTTACTCATAGTATTTTTTAATAATGAGGTGCAAATATACGGTTTTGTTTTTCAAGCAATAATGCCTAAAGGGGAAAAATAAGTTGTTCAAAAAAGGCTTTTAAAGTCACTTTCAAATCCGGTGTCGGGGAGGAGGTTTTTTTGTTTTGAAGCTTCTACGGCCAACTGGTCGCAGCGTTCATTTTGGGGATGATCATTGTGGCCGCGTATCCATTTGAAGCGCACTTTGTGCTTGCGGTATTCTTTCAAAAATTCTATCCAGAGATCGGCATTTTTCCGATCCTTGAACTTCTTTTTCTCCCAGCCAAAAACCCAGCCTTTTTCCACGGCATCGGCAACATATTTGGAATCTGTAAAAACAATAGCAGTGGTGTCTGGATTCTTCAGCTTTTTAAGTGCTACTATCACAGCCAGCAATTCCATTCTATTATTAGTGGTATGCTTAAATCCTTGAGAAAACTCTTTTCGGTACGGTTTTCCTACCCATTCCATTACAATGCCATATCCGCCGGGTCCTGGGTTTCCCCTTGCGGCACCATCGGTATAAATATGTACCTGGGCCTTATCCATTTTCTGAAGGGAATAACAAGTTCTCTATCACTTTTGGAAAATGCTTGTATTCCAGCTGATGGATCTTATTGGCTATATCCTCAGCAGAGTCTGTGGGTTTTACCGGAGTGGTAGCCTGGAAAATGATCTCTCCCTCATCATATTTCTCATTTACATAATGAATAGTAATTCCAGTTTCCGCCTCTTTTTTCTCCACTACAGCCCGGTGAACGTTCATACCATACATTCCCTTGCCGCCATATTTTGGAAGCAGGGCAGGATGAAGATTGATCACCTTATTAGGAAACTCATGAAGGATTTTATCTGGAAATATCCACAGAAAACCTGCAAGTACGATAAGGTTTGGCTGCATATCCTTTAAAATGTTCAGGATCTCATTGGAGTGGTACAGAGCTTCCCTGTCAAAATGCAGCGCTTTAACTTCCAGATCATGCGCTCGTTTTAAAACCTTTGCCGACCTTTTATTAGAGAAAACCGCAGCAACTTCTGCTTTTTTGGAATCTTTAAAATATGTGATAATGTTCTCTGCATTGGTTCCTGATCCGGAAGCAAATATGACGATCTTCTTTTTTTCTGGGTTTGTGGAAGTCAACAATGTAGCGGTCTTAACAATTATTAGGAGGTAAAATTAATTGCTTTCACTGGAAAATCCGTAATTTAACCTCACATTTTTAAAGTAAAAACAGGTTTTAAAATAAAGTTTTTTATTTTTGCCACT
>CAZVKA010000043.1:0-20008 GCA_964627595.1 uncultured Flavobacteriaceae bacterium
ATGTTTCCGAATTCTGTGCTGCTCATAAATTCTGTTTTACTGGTTTTGTACTTCTGTTTTTTCTCTTTTTCATAGTATGGTGTATGCCGATCTTAAACTATTCGGCGTTGTCTAAAAAATCCTTGAATTTTTCAAACCATTTCTCAAATATTGTTCTTCGCGGCTGACTTATAGTTTGGTGCTCTTCCTGCTCCGCCTCTTCTACAACCGCGGTGTTTTCCACCTGCGCCTCTTCCTCTGCAGTCTCTTCCATCAATTTTTCCTGGGGCTGCTTCTTCACAATCTCCAGGCTGTTCAATACCAGTCCTACCGCTGTAGCGTAAACGGGGCTGGTGGTCTCGGCATCGCTGTCGCCTGCCAGGTGTTCGTTAGGATATCCTATACGGGTATCCATCCCGGTAATATACTCTACAAGCTGCTTAATATGCTTCAACTGGGCACCACCACCGGTCAATACGATACCGGCAATGAGCTTCTTCTTTTGCTCCTCGTGTCCGTAATTTTTTATTTCCAGGTAAACCTGTTCAATGATCTCCACCACTCTCGCGTGGATGATCTTGGAAAGGTTCTTTAAAGTGATCTCTTTAGGTTCCCTTCCCCGAAGTCCGGGAATGGAAACGATCTCGTTATCCTTATTTTCACCCGGCCATGCCGAACCAAATTTCACTTTCAGCAATTCTGCCTGCTTTTCAATAATAGAGCAGCCTTCCTTGATATCTTCGGTGATCACTCCACCTCCAAACGGAATTACCGCCGTATGACGAATGATCCCATCTTTAAAGATTGCCAGGTCTGTAGTTCCTCCTCCAATATCGACAAGAGCAACCCCGGCTTCTTTCTCTTCCTGGCTCAACACGGCGTTAGCCGATGCCAGGGGCTCCAGGGTAACGGCCGAAAGTTCCAGTCCCGAACTCTTAACGCACCTTCCAATGTTCCTAATAGAAGACACCTGCCCCACCACAACGTGGAAATTAGCTTCCAGCCTGCCTCCATACATCCCGATGGGCTCCTTGATCTCTGCCTGGCCGTCCACCTTGAATTCCTGCGGAAGCACATGGATGATCTCTTCCCCTGGAAGCATCACCAGCTTGTGCACCTGGTTACAAAGGGTCTCAATATCTGATGCGTCGATAACTTCATCAGGATTTGGCCTGGTGATATAATCACTGTGCTGCAAACTGCGAATGTGCTGGCCGGCTATACCTACCACCACATCTTTGATCTTCAATCCCGAATCGGCTTCAGCTTCCTGTATCGCCTGCTGGATAGACTGTATGGTTTGGGTGATATTATTTACCACTCCCCGGTGTACTCCAAGGCTTTTCGCTTTTCCGATCCCAATGATCTCCATTTTGC
Organism: uncultured Flavobacteriaceae bacterium; assembly: GCA_964627595.1. Taxonomy (GTDB): domain Bacteria; phylum Bacteroidota; class Bacteroidia; order Flavobacteriales; family Flavobacteriaceae; genus Salinimicrobium. Next base: position 1,357 of record CAZVKA010000043.1, read on the forward strand.
CGTATTCATTCTTACGGCCGATCATGGCAACGATCTTGGTAGTACCGATATCTAAACCTACTGCGATGTCGTTCTGTTCCATAATTTACTTTTTAGTGCATACAACCTGGTCTCCAAATTGCAGATCCACTTTTTTATAGGCATTCAGCTTCTCATCTTTCATTGCTTTCTGATAAAAAGCCTTAAAATTTTTAAATTTTGTATCTATGTCGTTTACGGTACCCAAAAGCACAACAAAATCAAGCTGTCTTAGGCGTATCAAGTACTTTCCGTTGTCGAGGCGGTTAAGCTCGGTTACATGTTTGGTCAAAAATTCATCATTCCTAATGTAGGTGACCAGCGGATGTATTTCCTGCAAATGATCTTCTGAAATCCCCGTTACCAAAGGCACTCGCGCTGAATAATGCTCTGAAAGCGGCATTTTCAACCCCTGTCTGTCCAGGTAGAACGAGGTACCGTCTACCACTCTGGCAATGGGTTTTCGCTGTGTGATCTTAGCCCCTAATTTTCCATCCACAGTCATGAAAACCTCTGCATTCTCTATCATGTCATGAGCCTCCAGGAGAGTCTCCACCTTACTCAAATCTAAAGCTTCTTTCCCTATGCTCTTGATCTTCACGCCATTTTGTATCAACAACTTATTAACTGCCTCCTCTGTGAGATATAGGTTTTCACTGTTGGTAAAATGCAGGTTTACTTCAGAAAGTACACGATTGTGATTGCGTTTTTCAGCGAATGCAAATAAAAAGAACACTACGCCAATGAGCAAGAATGTTTTTATGTAATTCCAGTTAATTTTCACCTGCCAGATTTTTCTTTATTTTTTCCACTTCCTCGCCAATATCGCCGGCTCCCATAAGCACAACTACTTCAGGATTTTTGTCTTTGATCACTTCGGAAAGCTCCTCTTTTTGAATGAGTTGCTTCCTTTGGTTCTTCACCTTTTTGAGCAACCATTCTGAAGTTATTCCCTCAATAGGTTCTTCCCTCGCCGGATAAATATCCAGCAGCAACAACTCATCGAACTTGCTCAGGCTCTCTGCAAAGGCATCTGCGAAGTCCCTTGTGCGGCTAAAAAGATGCGGCTGGAACACCGCCAGCACTTTTTTTCCGGGGTGCATTTCTCTGATAGCCTGGTTCACCGCCCAGATCTCTGCCGGGTGATGGGCATAGTCATCGATCAACACGAGGTCTTCAGTATTCATTTTATAGGAGAACCTTCTTCGTACTCCGGTAAATGAAGTCAAAGCTCCGGCAAGTAATTTAGGGGGGGCACCAAATTCAATTGCCATTGCCAGAGCCGTGACCGCATTTTGAAGATTATGTTTTCCGGGCATATTCAATCTAAACCCGGTATAGGTATTTTGGTTGGTTTTAAGATCAAAATGATAAGCCCCGTTTTCTATGCGCACCTTTTCCGCAGTAATATCTGCATCATCCTCAATTCCAATGGAGAAACCTTCTAAAGGGAGACCATTGGCATAAAACAGTTTCCCATCTTTGGGAACCAGTGCTGCAAAAGCCCGGAAAGATTCCTTTATCTGCGAATCTTCTCCGTAGATATCCAGGTGATCGGCATCCATAGAGGTAATAGCCGCCAGGTTTGGTGACAGCTGCAGGAAAGAGCGATCAAATTCATCGGCCTCGACCACCATAGCCTTATCACCTGCCAGGAGGAGATTACTTTGATAGTTTTCGCTAATGCCCCCAAGAAAAGCAGTCACTTCAACTCCCGTAGCTTTTAACAAATGTGCGAGCATGGTACTTGTTGTTGTTTTTCCGTGAGTTCCCGCCACGGCCAGTGTGAAATGGCCTTTTGTGAGCTTGCCCAGGACCACAGCCCTTTTCTCCATAGGGTAGCTGTCTGCGACAAAATGAAGATACTGGGGGTGATCTTGCGGAATGGCCGGGGTATAAACGATGAGGGATTCTTTATCATCCAGAAACTCCCCAGGCAGATCTTCCACTTTTGAGGAGCTGATAACTCTTATCCCTTCCTCTATAAGTTCTTCCACCAGGCCGGAAGTGGAGCGGTCATATCCTGCAACATTTTTTCCCTGAGCATGAAAATACCGAGCAAGGGCACTCATGCCTATGCCGCCGATGCCGAGGAAGTAAATGTTTTCTATATTATCGTAATGCCCCATGTTCTTTTTTTCAGGTGATCAGTTTTTCAACCTCATTTACAATATTGGCTGTAGCGAAGGGTTTCTCTAGTTTTTTAATATTCCTGCCCAGGCTTTCCAGTTTTTCGTCTGACTGTACCAGCGGAAAAAATATCGACCTGAAACCCTGCTCAAGATGACTTTCAGAAAGCACCACTGCAGCATCCTTCTCCGCAACAGACATCGCGTTTTTGGTCTGGTGATCTTCAGCTACATTAGGTGACGGAATGAACACTACCGGTTTTCCTACCACACAGAGTTCTGAAACTGTTCCCGCACCTGCCCTTGAGATGATGACATCTGCAGCCGCATATGCCAGATCCATCCTCTTCAGGAAATCAAAGGTCTGTACAAAATCTAGTTTTCCATGATGCTCGTATTCCTCAAAATAGAGGCTGCCGGTTTGCCAGAGCACCTGCAGATCATTCTTTCGGAACTCCTTCAGGTTCTCTGCAATGAGTTCGTTTATCTTACGCGCACCAAGACTTCCGCCAAGAACGAGCACCGTCTTTTTTTCGGGATCTACTCCGAAGAATTTTACGGCCTCTTCCCGTTTTTTCTGAACATTAAGCAGATCCTGCCTTACGGGATTCCCGGTTAAAACGATCTTTTCCGCAGGAAAGAACCGGTTCATATCGGGGTAGGCGGTGCAAATTATATTAGCTTCTTTGGCCAGTAATTTATTGGTGATCCCGGGATAAGAATTCTGCTCCTGGATAAGCGTGGGAATATTATCGCGGTTGGCCATTTGCAGCAAAGGCCCGCTGGCAAAACCACCGGTTCCTATCACCACATCGGGTTTGAATTTCCTGATGATGTCCCTGGCTTTCCACAAGCTCTTAACCAGCTTAACAGGGAAAAGCAGGTTCTTGACGGTAAGTCTTCTTTGAAGTCCGCTTATCCACAGGCCTTCTATAGGGTAACCGGCTTCGGGCACCTTCTGCATTTCCATGCGATCCTGGGCTCCCACAAAAAGAATGTCTGCTTCAGGATACCGCAGCTTTATTTCATTAGCAATAGATATCGCCGGGAAAATATGTCCGCCGGTTCCCCCTCCGGAAATGATCACACGTATGTCTTTTTTCATATTGCCTCGCTTAATATTTCCAGCGGATTATCTTCATCCACTTCTTGTTCTTCTTCCTGTTTTTGTATCTCTTCCTGGCGCTTGGCACTTACACTAAGTACCATTCCCAGTGCCAGGCAGGTCATCCATATCGATGAACCTCCACTACTAATGAGCGGCAGGGTTTGTCCCGTTACGGGGAATAATTCCACGGCAACCGCCATATTAACAAGAGCCTGAAAAATTATGGGCAGCCCCACTCCAATTACCAGCAGTTTTCCAAAAGGGGAGTCAGCCTTTGTGGCCACAATAATGATCCTGAAAAAAAGCATCAGGTATACGATCATTACTCCAAACGCTCCTATGAGACCCATCTCCTCCACGATTATAGCATAGATAAAGTCAGATGAGGACTGCGGAAGGAAATTTCGCTGTACACTTTTCCCTATACCCACCCCGGTCACTCCACCACTGGCGATGGCAACTTTTGCATGTTCTATTTGGTAGTCGGCCTCTGTATCTTCGTCATTGGCAAAGTTCTCTATCCTGCTTATCCAGGTGTCTACCCTGTTAGGGAACAACCCGGGAAAAGCTTTGGCAGTTAACATGAACATGGCCAGCACCACTACTCCTGTTCCTATTACCACCCCGAGGTACTTCAAGGGATAGCCACCAATAAAAACCACCAGCAACACCATGAAAAACAAAATAGCAGTTGTAGAGAGGTTTGCCGGCAGAATCAAGCCCAATACCACCGCTACCGGGAGCCAAAGAGGTAAAATAGAATCCTGAAAATTGTAGTTTTGATCCTTCACTTTAGCCATATACCTCGCCACGTAAGTAAGCAGCACCACCGAAGCCAGCGTGGAGGTTTGAAAGGTTTTATTCAAAAACGGAATAGATATCCACCGGCTCGCATTTGCCCCGTCTATCACCATTCCCTGGGAAACTGTATAAAGCAGCAGCAAAATGAGAATCGGCAGCATAAGGATCGAGATACCAATAAAGTACCTGTAGGGAACTTTATGGACAAAAAACATGATCACAAATCCCAGAAAGAGATATATGAAATGGTTCACCAGGTATTGAAAGGTGCTTCCATCTCCATATAAATAGGCAAGATTACTACTGGAGCTGTAGACCGGCAAAAATGAAAATATTGCCAACAAGCCGGCAGACGCCCAGATCGCTTTATCACCCTTTATCCTGGAAAAGATATTGTTCATTTCCTCTTTTTAAATAGTTTTTTTACAGATTTCTCACAGCTTCCTTGAATTGCCTTCCCCTGTCTTCATAATTTTTGAAAAGGTCAAAACTGGCACAGGCCGGAGAAAGCAGTACAGCATCTCCTTTTTCAGCCAGTTTGTATGCGGCTTTCACCGCTTCCTCCATAGATCTCGTTTCAACAATGGTATCTACGCAGTTGCCAAAAGATTTTAGAATTGGTTCATTATCCACTCCTAAACATACAATGGCCTTTACTTTCTCGTTTACCAGAGGTAAGAGGTCTGCATAATTATTCCCTTTATCCACTCCACCTACTATCCATATAGTCTCGGCTTCCATGCTTTCCAGGGCGTAATAGGTCGCATTAACGTTAGTGGCTTTGGAGTCATTAATATACTGCACATTGTTTATTTTAAGCACTTTTTCAAGCCTGTGCTCCACCCCCTGAAAATTGGAAAGACTTTCCCTGATAGTTTCCTTTCTTATTCTGAGCAATTGTGCAACCGTAGCTGCCGCCATGGCATTCTTGGCGTTGTGTTTCCCCTCAAGGGTTAGATCTGATGTTGGCATGGTTATTTGGGTATTATCTATGGTAATAATGATTTTTTCATCTTTGATGTATGCTCCTTGCCCCACTTCCTTTTGAAGTGAAAAAGGCAATTTTTGAGCTCTGATCGGGTTTTCCCGAAGCCATTTGGTAATTACTTCGTCATCTGCGTCATATATTAAATAATCTTCCTCTGTCTGGTTCATCGTGATCCTGAACTTGGAAGCGATATACTCGCTAAAATTGTGGCGGTAACGGTCCAGGTGATCTGGAGTTATATTAGTGATCACCGCGATATGGGGACGAAATTCTTCGATCCCGTCAAGCTGAAAACTACTCAGCTCCAGCACGTAATGATCCACATCTGTCTCAGCTACCTGTTTAGCAAAGCTTTGCCCCACATTACCGGCCATCCCCACTTTTATTCCACCCTTTTTCAGGATGAAATAGGTGAATTTGGTGGTGGTGGTTTTTCCGTTACTCCCGGTGATTCCAACGAGATCAGCCGAAGTGAAGCGCGAAGCAAACTCAATTTCAGAAATAACCGCGATCCCTTTTCCTCTAATGAGATTCACTAGCGGTGCATCTTCAGGGATACCGGGACTTTTCATCACCAGGTCGGCTTCAAAAATTCTTTCTTCGGAATGCTTTTCCTCCTCCCACTCAATTTCGTGTTCCTCGAGTAACTCCTTATAATGAGCAGCGATCTTTCCTTTATCTGAAACAAAAACGCGATAGCCTTCCTTTTTTCCAAGGATAGCTGTACCCACACCGCTTTCCCCACCTCCCAGGATCACGAGGAAATTTTTATGGTCGTTATGTTTTTGTTCTTTTTTCACTGCTGTTTATCTGATCTTTAAGGTTACAATCGTTACAATAGCAAGGAAGATCCCAATGATCCAGAACCTCACCACGATTTTACTTTCATGGAATCCTGCTTTTTGAAAATGATGGTGTAAAGGAGACATTAAAAAGACCCTTCTTCCTTCCCCGTACTTTTTACGGGTGTATTTAAACCACCCCACCTGCATGACTACCGACAGATTTTCGATAAGGAACACTCCGCATAAAATAGGGATGAGCAATTCCTTTCTGGTGGCCAGGGCGAGAACGGCAATGATCCCGCCTATGGTAAGGCTTCCCGTGTCTCCCATAAATACCTGCGCGGGAAAAGTGTTATACCAAAGAAATCCTACTAGTGCTCCCGCAAAGGCCGAAATATATATGGTCATCTCTCCCGTCCTGGGGATGTACATTACATTGAGATAATCTGAAAAAATAATGTTACCCGATACCCACGCGAAAAGGCCAAGGGTGAGCACAATTATGGCTGAAGTCCCTGCCGCGAGGCCATCTATTCCATCGGTGAGGTTAGCCCCATTGGATACCGCTGTCACGATGAAGATCACAATGGGAATGAAAATCAGCCATGCGTACTTTGACCATTCGGGATTGATCCAAGTGATTAGACTGGCGTAATCAAATTCGTTATTCTTGACGAACGGAATAGTGGTCTTGGTAGATTTCTCTTCCTGGGCCACTTCTACCTCTTCCGCAGAAGAGATCAGCTCCACAGAGTTAACCATTCCCGGCACTTCAGGATTTTCCTTAATGGTAATATCGGGATGAAAATAAATAGTAGCCCCCACTATAATCCCGAGCCCTACCTGGCCAATGACCTTGAAAATACCTTTGAGCCCTTCTTTATCTTTTCTGAAGGTTTTGATGTAGTCATCCAAAAATCCTATCGCTCCCATCCAAAGTGTAGTGACGATCAAAAGGAGAACATAGATATTGTCGAGTTTGGCGAACAACAACACAGGAATAAGCGTGGCGATAATGATAATGATCCCACCCATGGTTGGGGTTCCTGCTTTTTCAGTCTGTCCTTCCAGGCCCAGATCGCGAACGCTCTCGCCAATTTGCTGCCGGGAGAGGTAATTGATGATGCGTTTTCCATAGATGGTCGAAATACCCAGAGAAAAGATGATGGCCATTGCCGACCTGAAAGAGATGAACTGGTACAGTTGCTCTCCGGGAAAGGTATAGGCCTCTTCTAAGTATTTAAACAAATGATACAACATAGTTTTTACGCTTCTGCTCTCCGGGAGCTGTTATTTTTTTAATTCTTTTAAAAATTGGGTCACGATCTGCAGATCGTCAAAATCCTTTCTTTCCCCGTTAATTTCCTGATAGGTCTCATGCCCTTTCCCGGCAATGAGAATAATATCTTTTGGTCCCGCCATTTGACAGGCAGCTTTGATGGCCTGCCTCCTGTTGGTGACAGACATGATCTTCTTGAAATTCTGTGGTTCCACTCCCGTCTCGATCTCTTCAATGATCTTATCAGGATCTTCTGTGCGCGGATTGTCGCTGGTAAAGATCACCTTGGTACTTAACGCCGAGGCAATATGTCCCATTTTTGGCCTTTTCGTGCGGTCACGATCTCCGCCACAACCTACTACTGTGATCAGTTCCTCATTTTTGGTCCTGATGCTGTTGATGGTCTCCAGCACATTCTGCAAAGCATCAGGCGTATGCGCGTAATCCACTATAGCCGTCACTTTTCCTTCGGATATAAAATACTGGAACCTGCCGCTCACTGCCTCGAGCTCACTGATGAGCTTCAGGCTTTCTATGCTTTTCAAACCTAATAATTCTGAAGCGGCGAAAATGGCCAGGATGTTATAAGCATTGAAGTTGCCAATCAATTTGGTCCATACCTCATGCTCGTTCACCTTCAGCAGCAATCCTCCGAAATCATTTTCCAGGATCTGCGCCTTATAATCTGCAACAGATTTTAATCCGTAGGTATATTTTTTTGCTTTTGTATTCTGAAGCATCACCCTTCCATTTTTGTCATCGACATTGGTCAGCGCAAAAGCAGAAGCGGGTAATTCATCAAAAAATCTCTTTTTCACATCCCGGTATTCCGCAAATGAGTTGTGGTAATCCAGGTGTTCGTGGCTCAAATTGGTGAAAATTCCTCCAGCAAAGGTGAGCCCAGTGGTTCTGTGTTGAGCGATCCCGTGGCTGCTCACTTCCATAAAGCAATACTCCACGCCGGCCTCGTTCATTTTTTTGAGGTAGGAATTGATAGTAATGGAATCGGGAGTGGTATGGGTGGCTTTATAAACTTTTTCTCCTACCAGCACCTGAACAGTAGAAAGCAACCCTACCTTAAATCCTGCTTTGGTGAACAGCTGGTACAGCAAAGAAGCGATAGTCGTTTTTCCATTTGTACCGGTAACGCCTACCAGTTTTAAATTTTTTGAAGGCTCTCCAAAATAGTTCGCCGCCATGAAAGCCAGAGCCTGCTGTGAATCCTTCACCTGCACATAGGTGACCCCATTGATCTTTTGAGAAGGCATTTCTTCACATACAACTGCCAGGGCACCTTTTTCAACAGCCTTACCAATGTATTCATGTCCATCTGATACCGTGCCGCGAATCGCGACGAATACATCGTTCATTGAAACTTTCCTGGAATCAAAATGGAGCTCGTTAACCGCAACAGAAGTGTTACCCACCACCGCTTCCAGGGAAACTTTATATAATATGTCTTTTAATAACTTCAACCTAATATCAATTTTATTACCTGGTTTTCTGCCACCTTACTTCCGGCTCTTACCGATTGCTGCCTCACCTCTCCGTTTCCGGAGAAATAAACCTTTAATCCCATATTTTCAAGCACCGAAATGGCATCCATAGCCGGCATCCCTCTTAGATCGGGCATCACCTCTTTATACTTTCTGGAGGTAGTAAAGTATTTGTCGTAATTCTTTTCTATCACGGGACTAACCGTGTCCAGGGTGCGGAATTCATCCAACACCGGCGTATCTGTAAATATCTTCTGGGCGATTCGTTTAAATACCGGGCCGCTCACATCTGCCCCGTAATACCCAGTACGGTAGTTTGGCTTATGAATCACCACTATACAGGAATATTTAGGTTTTTCAACAGGAAAAAATCCTACAAAAGAGGAAATGTATCTTGGGTTGGATGGCCAATCCTCCATCCAGTATTCCGTTTGTGCGGTTCCGGTTTTTCCCGCCATTGAAAAATGCGGTTCATAGAGACTTTTTCCGGTTCCCCGTTCCACCACGTTCTTCATCATAGCTTTTACCTTAGCAACCGTCTCAGGACTACAAATGGAGGGATCTATCACTTTCTTCTCGAATTTTTCCACCGTACGATCCCATTCTTTTACCTCCTTAATAAAGCGAGGCTTTACCATTTCCCCGTTATTGGCAATGGCGTTGTAAAAGGTGAGGGTTTGCAGTGGGGTTAACTGGATACTTCCGTAGCCATAGGCCATCCAAGGGAGGGAAAGTCCACTCCAGGTCTTGTCTCCGGGCGTCGGAATGTAGGGCTTTCCTTCCCCTTTTATAGCCAAGCCAAGTTCTTTATCCAGATGCATATCCTTTAACCTGTCGATAAACTTCTGCGGTTGATTTTTATAATTGTCGTATACGAGTTTTACCAGTCCCACATTTGAAGACACCTCAAAAGCTTCAGCAGCAGAGATTTTTCCGTAACCACCCCTGTGAGAGTCCCGAACTTTCTTACCGTGAATGGTCATGATCCCGTTACCGGTATCCACCACTGTACTGGTATCGATCACCTTGTCCTCAAGGGCTACGATCATTGCCATCAACTTAAAGGTGGAACCCGGCTCATGCGACTCCCCCACGGCGTAATTCAGTTTTTCAAAATAAGTACCCTGTGAAGTACGACCAAGATTAGATATGGCCTTAATCTCGCCGGTCTCGGTTTCCATAACCACTACAGAACCGTGATCGGCCTCGTATTTTTCAAGCTGCCTAAGCAATGCATGGTGAGCGATATCCTGGATCTTCACATCTATGGTAGAAATGAGGTCATACCCATCTTTAGGCTCCACTTCATTGTTATCGCTAATTGGCTTCCACTGCCCTTTAGCGATCTTTTGCTTTAAACGCCTCCCTTCCTTACCTCTTAAATAAGGTCCAAAGGCACCTTCGAGTCCTACCCGGGTATAATATCCGCTATCATCCTGCCGCTCATACCCCACGGTGCGCTCGCCCATTTTTCCCAGAGGATGCTCTCTTACCGTTCGCTGCTCCACAATGATACCGCCGCGATTTGAGCCAAGACGGAACATGGGGAAATTTTTGATCCTGGTATATTCTGAATAACCCAGATTGCGGGCGATCAAAAAATAACGGTGCTTATTAGCTCTTGCCGTACGAAGGGTTTTAGCATAATGAGCGCTTGATTTTCCGAACATCTTTGACAGCTCTTCGGAAAGCGGAATGAGATTTTCTTCAAAATTCTTATCTGAAACAGTTACTGCGTCAAACCTGATGTCATATTTAGGAACTGAAGTCGCCAGAAGATTTCCGCCAGCATCGTAAAGGTTACCCCTGTTGGCCGGAATTACAAAATTTTTATAGGTTCTTTGCTGGGCGATCTGCTCATACTTTTCACCTTCCACAAATTGTATATCCAGCAGCTTAACCCCCACGGCGATCGCCAGGAGGAACATGATCGCTGCAATCACGTAGATGCGGTACAATATGTTCTTTTCGGTGGTAGCCATGTAACAGTTATTCTTTTTCTTTGATCACGATCTTAGTAGGAGGTACTTCAGAAGGTTTTATTCCTCTTCCCGCCATTCTTCGGCTTATGGTCGATTCCATTTTTAGCCGCATCAAGTTCGACCTCATATCGACAAACTCACTTCTCAATTCCCGCACCTCATCATTGAGCCGGGCTATTTCATGCACTTTTCTTTCGGCGCTATGGGAGCTCCCAATCATAATGATAGCCAACAGCGTACAAAACAGTATAAAACGCCAGTTATTAAAAGCGTCATTGCTAACTAAAAACTTTCCTCTTAATATGTCGTAAAGACCTTGTTTCATTACCTCTCTCTACTTCTCAATTCTTTCGGCTATCCTCAGCTTGGCACTGCGTGCCCTGTTATTCATCTTTATTTCTTTAGAAGATGGAACGATCAATTTCCCTACTTTTTTAAAGGGGACTGAAATATTCCCGTAGAAATCCTTTTCTGGCTCTCCTTCAAACATCCCACTCCTTATATACCTCTTCACCAATCTGTCTTCAAGTGAATGGTACGAGATCAAACTCAACCTTCCACCAGGCTTTAAGAGACCTTCTGTTTGCAACAAAAATTCTTTTAACGCCTCGATCTCCTGGTTCACTTCGATCCTGATCGCCTGATAGATCTGGGCCAGGATCTTATGTTCTTTCCCCGCAGGAAGAAAAGGCTGTAATACCTCCTTTAGGCGCTCACTCGTCTCGATCTCCCCATCCTTTCTCGCAGCTACAATAGTTCTCGCGATCTTGGGCGCATTCCTAAGCTCCCCGTAATTGAACAACACAGCTCTTAACTGTTTTTCTTCATAATTATTAACTACCTCAAAGGCACTTAAATTGCTTTGCTGGTTCATTCTCATGTCCAGCTTTGATTCGAAACGGGTTGAAAAACCGCGTTCAGCAACATCAAACTGATGGGAAGAAACACCAAAATCACCAAGGATCCCGTCCACCTTCCGCACGCCATAAAACCTCAAAAAGCGCTTTATGAATCTAAAATTTTCATTGATCAAGGTAAAACGCTCGTCATCAATAGCATTCTCCAAAGCATCTTTATCCTGATCAAACGCGTAAAGTTTTCCTCCGGGACCCAATCTACCAAGGATTTCCCGGGAGTGCCCACCACCACCAAAGGTGACATCTACATAAACGCCCTCTGGTTTAATGTTGAGACCATCCACCGTCTCCTTTAACAAAACCGGATTATGATAACTCATCCCCATTTACATTTCCCATTACAGTTTCTGTTAGCTCTACAAAATCCTCACCTCCGTCAATGACATTTTCATATTTTTGCTTATCCCAGATCTCAATTATATTATTGACCGAAGCAGAAAAAACGATCTCCTTTTCAATTCCTGCGAACCCGATAAGATCTTTAGGAATAAGAAGTCTGCCGTTAGAGTCCACCTCCACGATCTTTACACCGGCCGTGAACCTCCTTATGAAATTATTATTCTGCCTTTTGAAAGGGTTGAGTTTCCCAACCCTCTTCATCACCGCATTCCATTGCTCCATTGGATACAATTCGAGACACTCTTCAAAGATCGACCGCTTGAGCACGAAACCTTCCTGCAACACCGGCAGCAACTGCTTCTTGATAGCCGCAGGCACCATTAACCGGCCTTTAGCGTCTACCTTGCATTCGTATGTCCCAATGAGATTTACCACATGATTAGTTTACGATTCAAATATATTGAAATTTAAACCACTTTTTACCACATTTTACCACATTGTTAATAAATTTTACCCCCAATGCGCGGGAAGTTATAGAGAAACCAACTACTTGAAGCAGATTTAGTTGGGGGAAATTTTTGTTAAAGAAATTTTAAAGCAATGAATTTCTACTGTTCATAAAAAATTCAAAATCCGCTCTCAAAAATCGACAGAATTGGGTAAAATCTTTATACTTGTATTGAAATCGCTATATTTGCGAAGCTAACAGCAAAGGCTACCAATGAAAAATAATCTAAGGGAAGAAGGAAAATTCAGCTATGTTGAGGAAGGAGAAGGCACACCTATAATTATCCTGCACGGATTAATGGGAGGCCTGAGTAATTTTGAGGGTGTACTGGATTATTTTCCAAAGAAAGGGTACAAGGTCATCATTCTCAAACTCCCGCTTTACGATCTCTCGCTCTTAAAAACCAGCGTGGCGAATTTCGCCAAATATTTAAAAGAATTTATCGATCATAAGAACTTTCAGGAAGTCATCCTGTTAGGAAACTCCCTTGGAGGTCACATTGCCCTTTTGGGCACGAAGATGTTTCCTGACTGCGTGAAAGCGCTGGTCATCACAGGAAGTTCGGGCTTGTATGAAAGTGCCATGGGTGAGAGCTACCCTAAGCGAGGGGATTACGAATACATTCGCAAAAAAGCCGAAAATGTTTTTTACGATCCCAAGGTCGCTACCAAGGAGATCGTAGATGATGTTTTTGAAACTGTCAATGATCGCAACAAGCTCATCAAGACTTTGGCTATCGCTAAAAGCGCCATTAGGCACAATATGTCAAAAGATCTTCCAAAGATGTTCACCCCCACCTGCATCATCTGGGGCCGAAATGATAACGTGACCCCACCTGAAGTAGCAGAGGATTTTTACCGGCTGCTGCCCGATGCCGACCTGTTCTGGATCGAAAAATGCGGACACGCGGCCATGATGGAACATCCTAATGCCTTTAATGAGATCCTCTACAAGTGGATGAGTGACCGGAATCTTTAAAGCTAATTTATGAAGATCAAAGCAGCCGAATTTGTTGTCAGCAATTCTGAAGTAGCAAAATGCCCCGACAGCAAGCTGCCCGAATATGCCTTTATAGGTCGTAGTAATGTCGGGAAATCTTCACTGATCAACATGCTTACCGAGAGAAAGAACCTGGCGAAAACCTCAGGACGGCCAGGAAAAACCCAGCTTATTAATCATTTTCTGATCAACAACAGCTGGCACCTTGTCGATCTCCCGGGTTATGGATATGCACGGGTGTCGAAATCGGCTAAAAAAACCTTTCAGAAATTCATTACCGCTTATTTTGAGAAGAGAGAGCAAATGATCTGTGCCTTTGTTCTCATTGACAGCCGGCATAAACCGCAACCTATTGACCTGGAATTCATGCAGTGGCTGGGGGAGCACCAGGTTCCTTTTTGTATCATTTTCACCAAGGCCGACAAGATGAAACCAAAAGCCCTGGAACGAAACATCAATGATTACCAGGCAGAAATGCTGCAAACCTGGACAGAAATGCCCGAATATTTCATCACTTCCTCCTCAAACGGCATGGGAAGAGATGAAGTCTTGGATTACATAGACTCAATTAACCAACAATTCGGAACTTAAAAAAGCGGGAATTTCTTCCCGCCTATGTTTTTACTTTTTCTTAAGGTCCATTTTATCTGCGAAGAAATCGCAAAAATCCTTCATGGTATCTCTCATTTTTTCATCCTGGGTCGCACGGTAAAAAGTATCGCTCATAGTAACCAGGGTCTGGTGAAAGAACATCTTCATATCGTCAAGGGGCATATCTTTGGTCCACAGGTCTATTTTAAGGGTCTCCTTTTGCTGGGCATCCCACATGGACAACATCATCGCCTTTGCTTCCTGGTTCTCCACACCACCGTCTTCTGCGCTCCATTTCAATTCTTCGGGAACCCTGTTTTCATCCAGGGTTACATTAATGTTGATATTTGATTCTTTAAATTTAGCCATTACTTGTTAGGTTTATAATTTGATTGTTTGAATATGGTCTCTGCATCTGTCTTCAACATTTCTTCTACAGAAACCTCTGTTCTTTGCATATATTGCTTTAAGATCTGCCAACCTGTGAATTGGCCAAGCCTTGCCGGAGCCTCGTTGTCAAGCTCCAGGTAGAATTTTGAAAACGGCGCGGGAAAAAGAAAGCGGGGGCCAAGCTGGGAGTTGGTAGAATAAAGCAATTGCTTCTCTACAAAGTACCTCCATATCTGCGCTTCATTCGCTATTGCCCACTCCAACTGTTCGGGTGTATATCCAATTTTCTGGGCATCGCTTTTAAACGGCACTAAAAGGTCTTTGAGATAAAGCAATTTTCCGTAATAGATCATATTGCTCAGAAAAGTCCTGGAGCGAGGATCCTCTAATTTTGTTTCAGCGAAGGCTTCCGCAGCATCCACAACGATCTGTTCTTTACTGAAGTTATTACGTATATAATCCTGGACACCTAAATACAACGGGTTCTCTACTCCAAGATAGGTGTCAATTGATATGAGCAGTAACCGGTCGCTCCAGACTACCTGGTTGCGGTAATCAACATCTGAAGTTAAGGTGATCACCTGAGGAATTTCTTCTTCGGGAAAATAGTATTTAATATGCTGGAAGAGTCGCTCCAGTTCACGGCTTGTCTCGGCAAGATCAGGAAACTGCTCCTCCACGGCCTTGTTGAGTTCCTGCTGAATGGTGTCATTCATTTTATGCACCCAAACAGAGTCTGGATATTGCTTCGGAAAGAGATAGGGATAATCCCGTTTTAAAGCCGGCAAACTATCGGCCGTTGCCCGGGCAAATCGCTGATCGAAACGTGAAATCTCCACCTCTACCGGAATTTGAGCAATTTCGGCTTCTCTTTGATCATCTTCGGCACAGGCCAGCAAGGAGAGAAAAATACAGCAAAAAATAAGTTTTTTCAGCATTTAGGAGAATTAAGAAGGGTTTAACGGGAGAAGCTTTATATAATTGACCCTAAAGTTTATTTTTGTTAACAAAGATATTATTTCCAGCTTAAAAAGCCCAACTTATGCAAACTGAAAAAGTCATCAATCACATTGTGAACTGGCTAAAAGAATATGCCGCTTCGGCAAAAATGAACGGATTTGTAGTAGGGATCAGTGGAGGAGTGGACTCTGCCGTGGTTTCTGCTCTTTGCGCCCGCACGGGATTACGCACCCTGTGCGTGGAACTCCCAATCCATCAGGCTCCTGCCCAGGTATCCAGAGGCAAGGCACATATTGATAGTTTAAAAAACAAGTTTGCTAATGTGACTGATGTACAGGTAAACCTCACTACCGTATTTGATCAATTTACTACAGCAGTCCCCCACATAGAAATGAGTCCTAAACAGGAACTCTCTCTGGCCAATACCCGGGCACGTTTAAGAATGACCACTCTCTACTATTTTGCAGGTTTGCACAATTATTTAGTGGCCGGTACGGGTAATAAAGTCGAGGATTTTGGCGTTGGTTTCTTTACCAAGTACGGTGACGGCGGAGTGGACCTCAGCCCGATTGCTGATCTCATGAAGAGCGACGTGTATGAAATGGCCCGGGAAATGCAGATCATCGAAGAGATCGTATTGGCCAAACCTACAGATGGTTTATTTGGAGACAGCCGTAGCGATGAGGATCAAATTGGGGCCACATATGACGAGTTGGAATGGGCCATGAAAATGGCCGAAGAAGGCAAGAATAAAGAAGATTTTACAGGTCGTGAAAAGGAAGTTTTTAGGATCTATGAAATGAGACATAAGGCCAATTTACACAAGATGAACCCGATCCCCGTTTGCGAGATTCCAGTTCATCTAAAATAATTGCGCTTTATCGAATAAATTGGTTCATGAAGAAATAAGGTTTTAACTTTCATAATCCTCCTGTAGACTCTTTTAAATCTAATAATCAGAATTTTACAAGACCCCCGCAATGAAATTCTTTGTGCTAAAATTCAAACAATGACGAAAATTCTTATAGCAGACCATCATCCCATTACCAGAATGGGAATATCCTCACTCCTCGAAAGAGAAGGGGTTTATGAAGTAGTAGGGAAAGTGACGAACGGAAAAGACCTTTTTAAGACCTTGCGGAGTAAGAATCCAGATGTGCTCATCATGGAGATCGATCTGCCGGAGATAAATGGAATTACCGCGTTACGAACTATAAAGTCTGAACATCCCGGAACAAAAATTTTGATCCTGAGCTGTCACCCTGAAGAAATGTATGCCCTTAATGCCATTAAGGCAGGGGCTGCCGCATATCTTTCAAAGACTGCTTCTACAGAAACCTTACGCGAAGCCGTGCACCAGGTGGCTCGGGGTGGGATATATCTCAACAAAGAGATCAGTGACAAGATCAATTCAGGTTCAACTAGGTCCAACAACCTCGTTTCGAGGTATAAAAAACTGTCCACCCGGGAAATTGAGGTTCTAAACCTGCTCTCCACCGGAAAAAGAAACAAGGATATAGCTGAAGCGCTCGACATCAACGAAAAGACGGTAAGCACCTATAAAACAAGGCTGCTCAAAAAACTAAGGGTGGATAACCTCGCAGATCTTATCAACCAAAGCCGACTGCTGCAGTTACGAACTACATAACGCGGTTGAGTTTATTCGAAAGGACTCTCTTAAGGGTCAAATAATCCATAATATCTTGAAGAATTTCAGAAGATTCTTCAGGTGAAGCTTCTTTTACCTCATTATTGAGCTCGTTGATCTTTTGGTTCACAAGATATCGACGCAGGGATAGAATGGTTTCGTTTACCAACCGCCCAATCCCTTCTTTTTTATCCTTAACGAAGATCTCCATACGCTCCCAGTCGTGAAGCACATATTGCTCTTCCTCCATCAGGATGTTTGTGACCTCTGAAGAGTTTTCCGCAGGCAT
The DNA here is from genome assembly GCA_964627595.1 of uncultured Flavobacteriaceae bacterium. Lineage (GTDB taxonomy): Bacteria > Bacteroidota > Bacteroidia > Flavobacteriales > Flavobacteriaceae > Salinimicrobium. The sequence goes on from CAZVKA010000043.1 coordinate 18,584, forward strand.
TTCGTTGATGAAAGTTTCCAGTGAGAAATTTTCATCTTCATTGAATTTCGAGATCACCTGCTGATAGATCTTCTGAAAATTCTCGTTTGCAAAGGCTACCTCATCCTCCTGCAGGTCGAGAAATACTTTTTCAAAAACCTTCGCCGTTTGCAATTCGGGTTCAAGTTCCATTTCTCCCTTATCATTCACCTTAAGAACCATATCTTCAAACTCCTCTTCTACCGAACCATATAGCAACAGCAAGCTGATTATCGTTCTTTCAAGAACATAGAGTTCATCCACTTTCTTCCTGGGAGCCTCCTCTTCCCGCACCACCTCGAAATTCCCGGTCTTTTTAGGAGCAGATCTTTTCTCCTTGCCACCACCCGTGAGCTGTGCCAGGGTCCTGAAGATCACTTCTTCAGAAATATCCATGATGCGGGAGGTTTCCTGCACATAAACTTCCTGCTGAATATTATCGGGGATCTTGGAAATACTGCTCACCATATCTCTAATCAGGGAAGCCTTTTTTACGGGATCATTCTGCGCTTCCTCCATCAAAAGAGAAGCTTTATACTCGATAAAATCCTTGGAGTTGTTCTTCAGGTACAGCCTAATGTCTTCTTCGGAATTCTTCTTCGCGAAACTATCTGGATCCTCACCTTCGGGAAAGGCGCAGACCTTAACATTCATTCCCTGCTCCAGAATTAGATCAATTCCGCGGATGGAGGCCCGTTGCCCCGCTGCATCACTGTCAAAGAGAACGGTAATGTTCTTTGTCAACCTGTTGATCAGTCTTATCTGTTCAGGGGTTAATGAAGTTCCCGAAGAAGAAACCACATTCTCGATCCCTGCCTGGTTGAACTGGATCACATCGGTATATCCTTCCACCAAAAAACAGTTATCTTCTTTAGCGATCGCCTGTTTGGCGTGGTAAATTCCGTAAAGGACTTTACTTTTATGGTAAATGTCACTCTCGGGACTATTAAGATATTTGGCGGCTTTTTTATCATTAGTGAGAATCCTTCCGCCGAAACCTAAAACCCGGCCTGACATGGATTGGATAGGAAACATCACCCGGCCTTTAAAACGGTCGAATTGCTTCTCCCCTTTTACAATAGTTAGCCCTGTCTTCTCGAGATAATCGAGTTTGTAGCCTTTCCGAATAGCTTCCGAAGTAAAAGCGTCCCACTCGTCCAGGCAATATCCTAACCCGAATTTTTTGATGGTCTCATCAGTGAAACCTCGTTCCTTAAAATAGCTCAGGCCGATGGCCTTTCCCAGCTCGGTTCTTAAAAGGGTATCCTGGAAGTACTTGGCAGCAAATTCAGAAACCAGGTACATGCTCTCCCGCTCATCGGCCTGCTCCTTCTGCTCCTGGCTCTGCTCGGTTTCCTCCACCTCAATGTTATACTTTTTCGCCAGATATTTAATGGCTTCGGGATA
>CAZVKA010000044.1:0-19459 GCA_964627595.1 uncultured Flavobacteriaceae bacterium
CCTTTGACCCTGAATCTAAAGTTGCCTGCGAAACCCTTGTAACCACCGGGCAGGTTGTATTGGCCGGGGAGGTGAAGAGCGATACTTACCTCGACGTTCAAACTATAGCACGTGATGTGATCAATGACATTGGGTATACCAAGGGCGCCTATAAGTTCAGTGGGGATTCCTGCGGGGTGATCTCCCTTATACACGAGCAGTCCCAGGATATTAGCCAGGGGGTGGACCGTGGGAAAAAAGAAGAACAAGGTGCCGGAGACCAGGGAATGATGTTTGGCTATGCCACCAAAGAGACTGAAAATTACATGCCACTGGCGCTTGACATCTCTCACAAGATCCTTATCGAGCTGGCGAAATTGCGTCGCGAAAATGAGGATATTACTTACCTGCGCCCCGATTCCAAGAGTCAGGTGACCATTGAGTACAGCGATGATAATATCCCGCAACGCATTGATGCCATTGTGGTTTCTACCCAGCATGACGAGTTTGATGAGGACGAAAAGAAGATGTTGGACAGGATCAAAAAAGACATTATCGAGATCCTTATTCCGCGGGTGAAAGTACAGCTCCCCGAATATGTTCAGAAGTTGTTTGGAGACAAGATCAAATATCACATTAATCCTACGGGGAAATTCGTGATTGGTGGACCACACGGTGACACCGGGCTTACTGGAAGAAAGATCATCGTGGACACTTATGGCGGAAAAGGCGCTCATGGCGGGGGTGCATTTTCAGGGAAAGATCCCAGTAAAGTAGATCGGTCTGCGGCCTATGCGGCCCGTCACATCGCCAAGAATCTGGTGGCTGCAGGCGTGGCCGACGAGGTTTTGGTGCAAGTTTCCTATGCCATTGGCGTGGTGGAACCGGTTTCCCTGCTTATCGACACCTTTGGGACGAAGAATGTAGAACTTAGCAACGGGCAAATCGCTGAAAAGGTGAAGGAGATATTCTCCATGACCCCGGCTGCTATCGAAAACCGTCTCGGTCTTAGAAATCCTATTTACAGGGAGACCTCAGCCTATGGGCACTTCGGAAAGGAGCCGCGTAAGGAAACTAAAGTTTTTGAGAGTCCGTACAACGGAAAGATCACCCGCGAAGTGGAATTATTCACCTGGGAGAAACTGGATTTTGTAGACCAGATAAAAGAAGAGTTTGGGCTATAAACAGCCGGATCGAAAATAGTAGAAAAACGCCTTTCTTCGGAGAGGCGTTTTTTTATAACCTGCCTGAAATGAACCTGCTCTTCCTACTTCTTGTTTATTTCAAAACATGGGTTGCCAGGAGTTGCTGCACTTCATAAACGTTTACCGATTTATTGAACCTCCTGGAAATGCTGGGTTGTTGTTCGCTGGAGATCCAGATCTTTAGTTCGGCATCAAGATCAAAGGTGCCCGCGGTTTCTATACTAAAACGGGAAATGCTTTTATAAGTGACCGATAGATACTCGACCTTCCTACCGGTTAGACCCTGTTTATCGACCAGGATGAGCCTTTTATCTGTAAAGATGAAAGTGTCTCTTACCAGCTTAAAACCTACTTCTATTTGTTCGTTAGGAGTGAGCAGTTGTGCATAATCAGTGTATAATTTTTCTTTATCTACGGCTCCCGCGTTGCCCATTAATGATGAAAAAATTCCCATTGTTCCTTTGAGTTTAAATTGTGTTGGGGGAAGTTAGCTTAAAATTCCCAAACAAACCTAAACGAAGGGTGTCCCGCAGGTTAGCTGAATTTCAGATCTTAAATAGCTGGAACTATCTGTAACGGACATCCCAATAACAGCGCCACAGCCAAATATGGAAGGGAGCAGTCGATGTGCTTTCAGAAAGCTTTAACAGCCTGCCACTTCTTTAATACCTATTTTTAGGAGAATCAAAATCTCCTTCCTATGTCTCTCTTCGGAAAAGTAAAGAACACGATCAACCTTTTAAAGCACATCGATCTCGATCAACTCGCCAAGATCAATGAGCAGATAGATCTAACTGAAGCCATGAACACCTTGGGCAACCTGGACGAACGCCAGCTGAAAGGACTTATGAAAATGCTCAAGACAAAAAGACGAAAAGGCCAGGCAGACCTCCCTCCCATCGATGGAGATTTCTACAACCTGGACCTCAAACTTTCTCAGGAGCAACGGGACCTGCAGCTTAAGGTGCGTAACTTTATGGAAGACGAGGTTCGCCCTCTTATCAATGACCACTGGAACCGTGCAAAATTTCCACATGAGATCATCGAAAAATTTAAAAAACTTGAGATAACCGGGGTTCCTTATGAAGGCTATGGCTGTCCGAATCTGCCCTTTTTGATGGAGGGTATCATCGCCCAAGAGATCGCCAGGGTAGATGTGTCTATTTCCACTTTTTTCGGAGTGCACAGCGGACTGGCCATGGGCTCTATTTATCTTTGCGGAAGCGAAGAGCAAAAGCAGGAGTGGCTCCCAAAGATGCAGAAACTCGAAAAAATAGGTGCCTTTGGACTTACCGAGCCCAATGTGGGCAGCGGAGTGGCCGGCGGACTGGAAACCACCTGCAAATTTGATGGAGAGCACTGGGTGATCAACGGACAAAAAAAATGGATCGGAAATGCCACTTTTGCCGATGTGATCGTCATCTGGGCCAGGGATGAAGATTCGAACCAGGTGAAGGGATTCCTGGTGAAAAAAGACAATCCCGGATTCAAAGCCGATAAAATGGAAGACAAGATGGCGCTCCGCATCGTGCAGAACGCCCTCATTACCCTTACCGACTGTAAAGTAGCCGAAAAAGACCGGCTTCAAAATGCGAACTCCTTTAAAGACACCGCCAACGTGCTGCGCATGACTCGTGCAGGAGTAGCCTGGCAGGCGGTGGGCTGTGCCCGCGGAGCCTACGAAAGTGCACTGAAGTACACCAAAAAAAGAGAGCAGTTTGGAAGGCCAATCGCCTCCTATCAATTAATACAGAACCACCTGGTAGAGATGGTTTCTAACCTTACTGCCATGCAAACTCTTTGTTTCAGACTCTCGGAGCTACAAGACCAGGACCTGTTAAAGGACGAACACGCCTCTTTGGCAAAGGTATTCTGCAGCATGAGAATGAGGGATGTTGTGAGCCGTGCCCGCGAAGTGATGGGCGGCAATGGAATCTTGTTGGAATATGACGTAGCACGTTTCGTAGCCGATGCAGAAGCTATTTACAGCTATGAAGGCACCAAAGAGATCAACTCCCTTATCGTTGGACGGGCGATCACGGGATATAGCGCTTTTGTATCTTAGCGCGGGAACTCAAAATTAAAAATTCTCCTCCCGACTAAAGACTAACGACTAAAGACCAAAAAATGTCCTTTTTAATTATATCCCCCAATAGAGATCCGAAGAAATGGATAAACGCCTTAAAGAAGCAGGATCCTAACCTGGAGATCGAGGTGTATCCTGAAGTGCAAGATCCTGAAAAGGTGGAATTCGTACTTTCCTGGAAACATCCGCACGGGATCTTTAAAGATTACCCTAATCTGAAGGTTATCGCCTCCATGGGGGCGGGAATCGATCATATTATTACCGATCCCGATATCCCGGAGCAGATAAAGGTCACTCGCGTGATAGATGAGCAACTTACCGAGGACATGAGCGTTTTCGTGCTCTCCCTTTGCCTGGAACACCTCCGAAACCTGTCTTCTCACCACTGCAGCAAAAGATGGGACCCGCAGCCCTACAGGCGTCCCGAGGAAATACAGGTAGGTATCATGGGCCTGGGAGTGTTGGGAGTGGCAGTGGCCGAAAAGCTCATCCGGAACAAATTCAATGTGTTTGGATGGCGAAAAAACAAGAAAGATATTCTGGGGGTGAATACCTTCTACGGAAAGGACCAACTGGATGACTTCCTCCAGAATTCAAACATCCTGGTTTGTTTGTTACCTCTGACTTCAGAAACCGAAGATATTCTGAACCGGGATCTTTTTCAGAAATTACCAAAAGATGCGTATCTTATCAATGTCGCCCGCGGCAATCATTTGTTGGAAGAAGACCTGCTTGAAATGATAGAGAAAGGGCACCTTTCGGGTGCCAGTTTAGACGTTTTTCGGCAGGAACCGCTTCCCAAAGATCATCCATTCTGGCGGCATAAAAAAATAAAGATCACCCCCCACATTGCCAGTGTCACCAATCCGGTGACAGTCGTTCCCCAGCTGCTGGAAAACTTCCAGAACATGAAAAACGACAGCCCTCTGAACAACCTGGTCTCCCGCAAAAAGGAATACTAACAAAAAAAAGAACATCATGACAGAGCTAAAAAATATCCTGGTTGCCGTTGATTTTAACGATGCCGTGGGAGAACTGCTGGGATATGCCGAGGGCCTGGCCGAAAAATTTGGAGCAAAAGTATGGGTGGTCCATGTCGCCGAACCCGACAGCGCCCATGTGGGAGTGGAACCCGGTCCTCAATATATCAGGGACTTCAAAGCAGAAGACCTGCGTGATGTTCACCGCAACCTGCAGAGCATCTGTAAGACATTTTTGGGAGAAGAAGTGGAACACGAAGCCCTGCTCATTGAAGGTTCCACGGTTGAGACCGTCCTGGATGAAGCCCGGAAATTGAAGTCTGATTTACTGATAGTAGGCACTCATAAATACAGTTTTTTGCACAACCTGCTACAGGAAAGAGTTTCCCTGAAGCTGCTGAAGAAAGCAAGTATTCCTGTCCTGGCGGTGCCAATAGAGGAATAAATTTTTGATTTTCGCTGCCTCCCTGAGCGCCTGCCGTCCGCAGGAGGGGAGTCGAGGCGAATCTTTGAATCAGAATTCACCTAAAAAAGTAGGTCTAGAAGGCTCTGATACTGCCATACTCCCTATCTGTTCTCTAATCGAATCCCTTCTATTAAGCCGGCTTCGATTATGCCCTGTGAGCAGCTGAGTCTGACATTTCAATGAAAAAGCCCCGCTGAAAGCGAGGCTTTTTAACAAATGTCTAAATTGTTTTTAGGCTTCCACAGCTAGTGCAGCTTCGATCCTGGCCAATAGGTCATTCCAGTGATAAACGCTCAGACGGTCATTAGTCCTGTTCTTGCGCACCCTAAGGTCTCTTCTTAACTGCTCCATTTCTCCGCGCATCAGGGCAATTATATCGGTAGAGGCGACCTTACTTTCTTTATCCTTCTTTAATTCCTGAACATAATTAGCGGCGGCATCAACATAAGCCCGCTGAATGTTCCTTCTATAGGCATCTACCTTCTGTGATTTATATAACTCCTCAAAAATACCTTTTCTGAGGTCATTCATCATTTCTACCGCAGAATAAGCTTCCTTGCCGTTCACTTGCTCATTGGTGATCATGCGCTGCAGGCGGTCATCGTCAAGCAGGTCATTAATCGCCCTGCTCTGTAGGCCTTGAATTCGCTCAATGGCACCTGTAGGCTCTATTCTCTCCAACAGCTCCTGGTCAAGAAGCCAGGTTGGGGTGGAGAAAGCATGCTCGTTCAAAAATGCCACGGCGTCCTGTTGTTTTTCTTCAGGCACATGGGTGTAGACCGTGCCATCCTGGTCTGCTGTTTTGCGCGTTTCATAAACTCCGCCAACATTCGCCACCACGTGGGAAACATAACCTCTCCACATATAAGTAAGCTCCCGGTACACTTCGGTCAATTCAGAATAATCTTCATTGTCTTTAGAGGTCCATGCCACCAGGTTTGGAACCACTTTTTTCAGGTTCTGGAGACCGTACAGGCTGGCTTTCACCTGGTCGTCACCAAGGCTCTCACGTTGCGACTGCGGATCAATTCCGCCATAACCATTCCCAAATTCATACCATGGATTCCCAGCTTTCTCCAGGATCCACTGGCTAAGCACCGGCTTTTCTTCCTGCGGACTATCGGCTTCCGGGAGGTATCTGTAACCCCAGTTGATCGCGTAAAGATCGTAGGGTCCCATCATCCTGATGTATCGAACACCTTCATCACCGGGCTGCGCCACGTAATTCACCCGGGCATAATCCATGATAGAAGGAGTTAACCCGTACTTTTGGGTAAACTCCTTAGACCGCAATGAATCTGTAGAGTAAGCCGAGCTGGCTTTCATATTGTGCGGCAAACCAAGGGCGTGGCCTACCTCGTGTGCAATTACCATACGCATCATCTCCCCTATTTCCTCTTCGGGAGTGTTTAAAGTACGGGCAGAAGGATTTTGGGCACCGGCCTCTATCATATAGCGGTTTCGGTAAGATCGCAGGTGATTGTGGTACCAGATGATGTCACTCTCAATGATCTCCCCGGTTCGAGGATCGGTCACTGATGGTCCCATGGCGTTCCGCGTGGTGCTGGCCACGTAGCGAACTACTGAGTAACGCACATCTTCTGGGCTAAAGTTGGGATCCTCCTCTTTTGTGGGGGGATCTTTAGCGATCACCGCATTCTTAAAACCTGCAGCTTCAAAGGCCACGTTCCAGTCTTCTATACCCTGTTTAAAATAAGGCCTCCACTTTTCTGGAGTAGCAGGATCGAGATACCAGACAATTGGCTTCACCGGCTCTACCAGCTCTCCCCTTTTGTACGCCTCGATATCCTTGGGCACCAGTTTCCAACGGTTAATGATCCTGTAATCATCACTCTTTAGCTCGTTAGAATCATAGTTATACTTTTTTGTGGTGAACCATCCTACTCGATGATCGGCAAGTCTTGGTTGCATCTTTTCTTCGGGAAGCAGGATCATGGACTGGTTCATCAGCATAGTAATGGTCCCCGCCTGGTCTCTTTCGGGTGGCTCCTCGGCTTCATAGGTCATCACATGCTTCACTTCTATATTCTGTGGAAAGGCATGAGCAGATTCGATAAAAGAGCGGCTTTTATCCAGCTTTTTGACCTTATACCTTTTTTTGATGGAAGGGGAAATACCATTAATGGCCCCCACCTCATCTGTAAACAATCCACCCGCTTCGATCACGGCAGTATTTTTTTCCTTATTATAAGCCGAGATCTTCGAGCTGAAAAGAATAGGAAAAAAATTGTTCGCGGCTACAGATTGGGTTATAGGGGAACCTTCTTCACTTTCATTTTGGAAGCTGATCACTCTCATATCAATGTTATCCCCGCGTTTTGACCAGCGAACTACCTGTTCATTCACTTTCGAGCCGGCATTGACATACCCACCCCCAAAGCCCGAGGGTACTCCGGCTATTCGGCTCACCATTAACATGTCTTTATCCAGCATGTCCATCGGGATCTCGAAATACAATTTATCCCCTACAAAATGTGTGGTGAACAAACCTTCATCAGACGTTGCCGAAGCGGGTATTACTTTTTCGTACGGTTTGAGATTTCCTTTGTTTTTTTCTTCGGAGGCAACTTCCGCTTTTTCATTTTTAATTTCGGGAACTCCCTTCTGGGTTTGACAACTTACACCAACAGCCAGGAGGAGCCCGTACACGCCTATTCTTTTTATCATCTTTTAACTAAATTTTTAGAATCCCAAGATAATAAAAGGTAAACAAACTGAAGGAAAGTTGCAGAGCGGTTTAACAAAGTTATGCTCACTGTTATTTCTGAAGATTTCTCCACACGGTTTTTGAAAAGAATGGTAAACCCTAAAAGTTACTTTATCCGTGAAGATTCTATAACCACATCGGCCGTAGCCCAGGATCTTTCGAGATCAAATTCCAGTTGTTTTACCATATCCTGATCATTGAGGTTTTCATATGCCAATTTAAGGCCATGCTGCGCCCAGCCGTTTTTTGGCAGGATCTTGAGGTCTTCTTCAAAGGTCTTTATGGCATCTTTATATTGTCCAGCCTCTATCTGTACTGCTCCCAGGTTATGCCTTACTGAAAAGAACCAGTCAGGCGGCTCCTGGAAATTTAGTCCGTCTTCCAGTGCAACTGCCTGTTTAAGCAGGGTAATACTTTCTTTATGTTTCCCTTCTGAAGCCAATATCTCTCCCTTTAACACCTTCTGCGCGATATCTACTATGGTTTCCATGGAATTGATCTCCCAAATGGTCATTTCTTTCAGACGGTCATCCTGCGCCAGCACTTCCAGTCTTTGAAGCTCGGCTTTTGCCTTCGGGATATCTTTTTTTCCCAGGAAAGCCATTCCGCGAGCGTATCGGGAGATCGCTTCAGGATAAAGCAGAGAATCGTTCACTTTCCTGCTCAGGATCCTATCCCATTCTCCAAATTTCACCTCCACAAAATAAGGGATCATGTAAAAATGCTGCAGGGTAGACCAGCCGGGCGTTGTCATAACATCGGGGTGTATTTGCTCTGCCAGCTTATCGGCTCCCATAAGTGCCCATTCGCTTTTTCCTTCAAGAGTCGCTGTAGCGGCCAGGAAATGATAATTATGTGGATAATAAACCAGTGGATATGCACCCTGGGCGTGGCAGGTCGTAACGTAGGCGCTGTCTATTTTTACCGCCTCCAGATTGGAGAGGCTGCCCTTGTGGTAATCCCCGGTTTGTATATAGGTGTGGGAGGGCATATGGACGAGGTGTCCCGCGCCAGGAACAAGTCCGTCATCAAACTTTTTTGCACTGGCCAAAGCCCGTTCCGGACTGTTGGAGGCCTCGGTGGCATGAATGTAAAAGTGGTGAGCCCCGGGATGATCGGGATATTCTTTCATTACTTTTTCCAGCAACGCAATCACACCCGGCGTCCATTCCCGGGGTTCGCCCTCTTTATCATAGAGGTTCCAGGGATAAAGATCCATTACAGACTCAGCGTACAGGGCGGCGATCTCGGGATCGTCATCATACTTTTGGTAAAGTTCCTTCATTGCGGCAGAATAAGCCAGATCCAGATTCCGCCTATCTTCCACGGGTTCGGCCACGTATCTTTCAGCAAGGGCATTGATCAATGCCTTTTCCCTGTCAGTCCCATTCTCGGAAAGTTCGATCGCCTTTTGAAGGGCTTCATAAGCCCGTTCGTAGTTGCCGGGATCCATGCCTGCGTTATAGTTAGGCCCCAGGACCAGCGAGTAACCCCAATAGCACATGGCACAATCGGGATCGAGTTTGGTGGCGTAGTAAAAAGATCTCGCCGCCTCTGCATGATTAAATCCGTACGACAATACCAATCCCTGATCAAAATATTTCTGAACTTCAGGATCTCTCGTGGTAATTGGATAATGAAGCACATCCAGTCCATCCAGGAGTGGAGCTATGTTGTCCTCCTGGTACCACTCAATATCTACTGTTTTGGGAGCACATCCATAAGATGACGTTACCAGCGGCGCGTTGTCTTCTTCTAATTGGTTAGGCTCTGAATTCTTACAGGAAAAAACAGTAACTGCCAACAGCATCAAAATTAATCTCACCCTTTTCATAACCCTATGCATTTGATTAGCTTAAATTTACATTTAATTAATTGATTATCAGAACTTAACCAACAATGATTATTGTATACAAAGAAGTATTTTGATCATTATTCTTTATGGAAACCTATTATTTAAAAAGCTGTTCAACCGGCACTTAAAAAAGAATTTTACGGTCGCTTTTTTCCTGAAATCTTGAGGTTGTTTATCTTGCTGTCTCATTAAATACCGTTTCTTCCATGATTTCCAAGAAAGACCTCTCTACTGTTCACGAAAACATAAAGCCCTATATTCATAAAACCCCGGTGATGACCTCCAGGCTTCTGGATGAAATGTCTGGAGTGGAACTGTACTTCAAATGCGAGAATTTTCAGCGCATGGGCGCTTTTAAGATGAGAGGGGCGGCCAATGCCATTCTAAACCTTTCAAGGGAAGAGCAGGAAAGAGGGGTTGTTACCCATTCTTCCGGAAATTTCGCGCAGGCGGTTTCACTGGCAGCGAAAAGCCTGGGAGTTCCGGCTTATATCGTAATGCCCTCCTCAGCGCCCCAGGTAAAGAAAGAGGCGGTAAAAGGTTATGGCGGAAAAATTACCGAATGCCCTCCCACCCTGGCTGAGAGAGAGAAAGCCGCCCAAAGGATCATCGAAGAAACCGGGGCTACTTTTATTCATCCCTCTAACGATCTTGATGTGATCTATGGGCAGGGTACCGCGGCTCTAGAACTGCTGCAGGAGTACCCAGACCTTGGTCTTGTGGTCACGCCAGTGGGTGGCGGCGGACTCATTGCAGGAACCGCCCTGGCAGTGAAGCACTACGGGACGCACTGCAAAACCATTGGGGCCGAACCTTTCGAGGTGGATGATGCCTGGCGCTCCCTGAAAAGCGGAAAGATCGAGACCAATCAAACCATCAATACTATTGCAGACGGGCTTAAAACCCAGTTGGGCGAATACAATTTTCCTATCATTCAGGAGCTGGTGAAAGAGATCATAAGGGTGGAGGAAGACGAGATCAAAACCGCTTTAAAACTAATCTGGGAGCGTATGAAAATTGTGGTAGAACCTTCGAGCGCCGTGGCTTTAGCAGCGGTCCTAAGGGAAAAAGAAAAATTTAAGGGCAAAAAAGTAGGAATCATTATTTCGGGGGGAAACGTTGAATTAGATTTGAGACGTTAGCCAGACTTTAGACGGTAGTTTGTAGCCGGTAGGCGGCAAACAGTACACAGTAAACGGCGAAGAAAGCTTCAGCAGCCATTAACATTTTACAAAAGTTTTAGGCTTACTTTTTTGAAAACCTCTTAACTTGGTTTTCTCTAACCAGGAAAAAATTATGGCCTCAGGAATTTTCGCGCTGCTTGACGATATCGCAGCTCTTATGGATGACGTGGCGGTGATGGGAAAAGTCGCCGGAAAGAAAACAGCAGGATTATTAGGTGACGACCTTGCCGTCAACGCAGAGAAAGCCTCGGGATTCATGTCTTCCCGGGAAATCCCGGTGCTCTGGGCGATCACAAAAGGTTCTTTCCTAAACAAAGTCATCATTCTTCCCGTCGCCTTTTTGCTTAGCGCATTTCTACCTGCCGCGGTAAAGGTGATCCTGATAATAGGCGGGTTCTACCTGGCCTATGAAGGCGCTGAAAAGATCTATGAATATCTCTTTCCTCACACTTACCAAAGGGAAAAGCCAAAGCTTGAAAAAGTGTCCAAGGAGGAAGCTCTTAGCCGGGAAAAGGAAAAGATCAAATCGGCAATCCTTACAGATTTTATTCTTTCTGTCGAGATCGTGATCATCGCTTTGGGTGCCGTGGGAGGTGAACCCTTACTAAATCAAATTCTGGTGGTTTCTCTTATTGCTTTAGTGGCCACAGTAGGAGTATATGGACTTGTTGGACTTATCGTGAGGATGGATGAGTTTGGAGCCCACCTAATCGAGCTGAATGAGAGGGAAAACAGCATATCTGATAAAATTGGAAGGTTCCTCGTGAGTGCACTTCCAAAAGTCATCAAAGGCCTGTCCATCATTGGGACCATAGCATTATTGTTGGTCTCGGGAGGAATATTTCTTCATAACATTCACTACCTGCACGAGCTGTTAGCAAGTTTCCCCAGCCTTTTAGCCGAATTCCTGACCGGGCTGATTGTTGGCTTCCTTACATTGCCTGTGATAAAAGGTGCAGGCAAAATTTGGAAGAAGATTAAGAGCTGATCAAGGAATTGGACACCTTCGGAAGTTCGCCTCTGTTCTCGATACGCCCCTACCTCAATTCCTCTAATTTTGCTATAACCATCTTATTCCCTGGCTTCAGCTCTTTGACTTTCCTGTAATTTTTTATCGCCATTTCCCTCTCCCCTGCATGTTCATAGGCCACCGCCAACTCCAGGAAAACTTTTGGAGATTCCGGGAATTTAGCTGCCGTAAATTCAAGCATCTTCATGCCGTCTTCCTCCCTGTTCTTTTCCAACAGCCAGGTGCCCGTATTGATCAGTTCTTTTTCTTCCTGCCCAAAATTGAAAATATCGATCTGATTTCTCCTGATGCCTTTCAAAAATTCCATTCCGGCTTCATAACCCTCGTGAAATATCTTTGCCCGCAAACTCAGTTCGATGGAGCGCTTCGGGATCTTGAATTCATTCCCCCGCAAAATAGCATCTATGGCATTAATGTGATCTCCCAGTTCATTACACCTGTTGTTCGTAAGCAAGATGATGGTGTAGCCGGGATCTGGGATCCAGGCTACTAAGGCTTCAAAATTGTCGCTCTGCCCATGGTGGTAACGAAGTTGCAGTTTCTTATTCTCATACACACTATGGCCTAAGGGCGACTGGGAAGAAGATTTAAAACTTTCCGATAGCTCTGCCAGGCCTTGTTCGCTGATTAGTTTCTCTGAATTAAGACACTTCATCCATTTGTACATATCCTGGGTAGTTGTTGCCACCCACCCACTCATATAGGTATCGAGGTCATCCTCTACATAACTCTCATCGAAGGAGCGGGTAAATAGAGGAGTTTCAGCAGTGGGATCCAGAACGGTGTTTCTCATGCCGCAGGGCTGCAGCATTTTTTCCCCTACAAAATCGGCATAAGCCATTCCTGAAGCTTTCTCGATGATCCGTTTCCGTAAAAAAACATTTACATTATTGTAACTGTAATCTGTGCCCGGTTCAAAATTTAGTTTTTCCAGGCCTTGCAAATACTGCCATACCTCTTCATCGGTTCTTAATTTTTGATAGTCGGGATTGGGAAGCCCACTACTGTATTGCAGTAAATTCCTTACACTAATCTTTTTTGCCCAGGCGGGTAACTGTGGAAAAAAAGTACTCAGCCGGTCATCAAGTGAAAGTTTTCCCTCCTCTTTGAGGAGCATAATCCCCATGCCGTCAAATTCCTTGGAAATAGAGCCAATATTGAAGCGCAGGTTCGGCTGAAGGAGAGAAGTGCCAGAAGCATCGGCCTGACCTACAGAGCCGCTGTAGATCACTTCCCTATTTGCAGCCACCAGGGCATTCCCATTGAAAATGCCGCGATTGTTCGATTCCTGCAGCAGGGAATCTATGAATTGAGTTTTAGTAATATGTTCTGATCGTTGAGCAAAAATGAAATTGCTGATCAACAGCAATAAGAGAGTCATAAAACTTTGCATATTCAATTGGTTTGTACCTTAAAGACGGATACAACCTGATAATGTATCAACCTTCTTTAAAAATCAATTTTTAATAGCTCCTGCTATGGTTGATTTCCGCATAGCCATCCATTGTCATCGCAAATGGTTCTGGAATTGGGCATTTATTACTTGCCTGCCTCAATACTTCTCGAGAATATTCATTATCTCTGTTTTATACTCCGTGGTATTCAGAAAGTTGTTATGCCCCAATCCTTCAAGAGTTATCAGGGTATCGGTAAGTTTCAAATGCTGCTGAATTTTGAGTGCTGAGCCGTAATACACGATCTCATCTTCATCCCCATGCAGGAGCACCACAGGCATGTTTGCAGCTTCCACATGCTTTCCTGTCCTGAATTCATATCTGAGGAGAAATGAGGGAAAAAGCCTGAACAAAGTGATCTTTTTTGCCAGATCGGGCAATGAATAGGGTGCTGCCTGCAGGATCAATAGTTTAAAATCATTTTCCGCAGCCAGCCTTGCTGCCATTCCCGCTCCTATCGAATGTCCCAGTACGATGATCTGGTTTTCAAGATACTCCTTTTTTAATGTATCATAGAGGGCTTGTATGTCGGTATGCAACTGCATTTCGCTTTTAATTTTGCCTTCACTTTTTCCGAAGCCCCGGTAATCTGGAATGAAAACATCGTATTGATGAGCTGTGAATGTTTCAGCAACGCTACCCCAAGCCTGGAGCGAACCGGCGTTGCCATGCAGATAGAACACCACACCTTTTGGATCTTCTGTCCTGAACAGCAGCGAGTGTAAATAAGTGCCATCTTGCATTTTGACAAATCGTTCAATGGAATTCGGGTAATGATGAAAGCGATAATCTTTTGCCAACGACTGCGGATAAAAGATTACTTTCTCCTGAAAAATGTATAGTAACACACAAATGAGCAGGTAAAGAAATAAAAAGATGGAAAAGAAGGTGATCACTTTTGTTTTCATTTTTTAACCTGAGACAGGAGTAAAAAGATAAAGAATTTCAGGAGAATATGCTATCTGTTCCTCATTTTCCCGCAGATGCCGCTGATTTTCGCAGAACAGTAAACAAAATGAGTCGCAAATTCAGGACACTTTGCGACTCATTTATATAAGATTTGAAATTGGTGCTTGTTATATATTGCTTGTTACCTGGTGCTTGTTTACCTTCTAGCCCACAACTCTTCTCCAAGGTAAAGCCGGTTGGTCAGTAGTTCCTCGTAGATCTTGTCTACCTTGTCTCCATTCAAGAAGATGAGGAACGCGTTTTTGGATTTTGGAAACATGACCGCCAGGGTGCTCACTCCTGGTTCTCCCCCGGTGTGCAATACGGCGTATTCTTCATCGCTGAATCCGGTAAGGATCTCCCAGCCCAGCCCGAAATAGCCGTTTTCCTTCAGCTTTAGCTGATGGCTGAACATCTCCTTAAACACACTGTTTGACAGCTCCGCGCCGTTTATTACGTAGCTCAAAAACCTTCCGTAGTCTTCAACCGTTGTCAGCAAATTCGCCGCCGCACTCGCCTGGTAATATTTTTTAAGAGGAATCATTTCTCCCTGCGCGTCGAAATTGTGTGCATAACGATTTTCGTCCATCGTGGAATCCCACCAAAATCGGGTGTCGCTCATTCCTGCAGGAGAAAAAACCAGTTCTTCTGCCAGTTTTTCAATGCTTTTGCCAAATTTCTTTTCCAACGCTAATTTCAGGTACTCAAAACCCTCTCCAGAATACTGGTGACTGCTGCCGGGATCAAATTCGAAGGCGAGTTTCTTGTCCTCGTTGAGGTATCGCCAGTTCGGGAAACCGGTTTGATGGGTGAGCACCAGTCTCGACGTCAAAAGCTTGTGACGCTCATCTCCCTGCAGGTCGGGATCTGTCCAGTACTTATGCAGCGGCTCATCCAGACCCAACATACCTTTATCCACCAGTTTCAGTGCGATTAAAGCCACAAGGGGTTTGGTGAGAGAGGCTACTCTGAAAATAGTATTGTAAGGCGCAGGCGTGGTTTTATCCAGAGTCCCATAGACCTCGACCTTGGTGAGTTCTCCATTTTCAATCATCCCCAGCCCCAGCGCCGGAACATTGCTTTCTTCCAGCAGCCGTTCAATATCGTTCCCTGCTGTTTTTCCAGGTTGTGGTTCGCTGTGATCGTAACTCAACACCTCGGCTACTCTCCAGGTTCCGCTTTCGAGTCTCCACACATGGGTGAACCTGGCGGTGCCGGTCTGTACATCTTCCTTCCCATCTTCCCGAAGGTAAAAATGATGAACGCCCTTTTGAATTGCCGCGTACAATCTTCCGTTATCATACAGCGGAAAGACCTGCAGGCTGTTTTCATCTACTTTCCTGATCGGTTTTTTGGCTGCACCTGAACACAGGTTCTTCCTGGTGTTCTCCAAAAAAGCAGCCCGGTCCTGGTAACCCCCCAGGTCGTGGTAGAATTCAAGATCTGAAGTAATGTGCTTTTCGAGATATTCCAGGTCACACTGATTGAAGGTCCGCTCAAAAAAGATGCTGTCCTGCACCTTTAACGTGCGGAATAATTCTGAAGTATTTTCTACCTGACCATAGCCATTTATAAGACTAGCGATCAAAAAAACTACGCTAAAAAAGATTCTATTTACCATTGGATTGATTGTTTCGGCAAAGATTGAAAATTGAGGAATTTTAACCTGAAAATTCTCCCGCCAATAAGCCGCCAATCCGCCGCCATACTGGGAGAAGGCTAAATAATGTTGAAGTTTAATTTGATACGCAGCTTTTGATTTTTATCAATTGCTGCCGCATTGATGAGGATGATAACCACGTTCGACAGCACCAGGGTGATCATCATCACGAGGGTAAGCTGGTTGCTCCAGGAGAACGCGTTTTTGATGAAATTGAACAGCATGAAAATGATGAAGGCACAAATGCTCCAGAAGATCTGCAGGGAAACGAGCTGCCTGGTCAAAGGATTAAATCGCTTCGTGAGGAACATGATGAGTAGGGGCAGAAGTATATTGGCAGGAGGAAAAATGGTGACCGGCAGGGACGAAAAATTGATAATCTTGACAAGGGTGAGATCGGCCGGTTTTGGAGCTTCAGATTTTTCCAACAGTTCTTCTTCTTTTACCCCCAGGCTTGCGGCCAGCATTTTTAGGGTCTGTCCCTTTGGATCTGTCCCCGATTCTATACGTTGTATAGTCCTCACAGAAACGCCCGACTTTTCATAAAGTTCCTGCTGCGTGAGGTGCTGTTGTTCTCTTAAGGTTTTCAGCCTCGACATTTCCTGCGCTATTTTAATTTTTGCAGGCCAAGATACTATTTTGAAGTTAGATTTTAGAAGCACGAAGTTAAAGGAACGAAGTTAGAAGTTCAGTATTGGAATTGGATTTGGCCCTCCTCGGCTCAAAGCTTCGGCGGGTACAGGCCCAATTTTAAAAAGGGTGTCAAAAAAAATTTTTTGAAGGTGAAGCACGACTTTAGAAGATCGAAAATGGAACTATTTCTGGCCAGGCACCTAAAGTGGAATAGCTTTTATCGATGCTGATCGATCAGGATCGTGTTCCCATCAGGATCAATTAAAGTGAGGCTGGCAGGACCGGTAGTATTTTCATCTGCTTCAGAAATTGGTTTTATACCCCGGTCCTTCAGGTGTTTCTGAATTTCCCGAACATCCTGAAACTCCTCGATGTTCCGGGCATTCTCATCCCAGCCCGGATTAAAAGTGAGAATATTTCCCTCAAACATGCCCTGAAAAAGTCCCACTAGCGCATTTTCATTTTTCATAATGAGATAATTCCGTTCCTCTTTACCTGCAAAAACCCGGAATCCCAGGCTTTCATAAAATTCTTTGGATTTTTTAAGGTCTTTCACACTCAGACTGATTGAAAATGCTCCCAGTTTCATAAACTTATTTTTAGAGTTAGTCCTCTAAAGGTAGTCAAAATTGGGAATTTTAGAAGATGGTTCTCATAAGCTCATTTGAGTTAAGAGCTCCGTTCCCTGTTTTACCTTTTGGCCTCTTTGAGCCGAAGAAATCGGGCGGCATTATTATAGAAAATATCCTCTTTATTCTCCTTCGATAAAAACGGTGCCTGCTGAATGGCTTCTACCGCAGCCCCGATCTTTTCGGGCCATACCATCTGGTCTGAACCAAACATTATCCTCTTGCCGAGGCCCGCCCGTATAAAGGCCTCCAGATGGTCATAAAAGGCCGTGCGGGGAATCACCCAGGTAATGGTAGAAACATCTGCATGGAGTTGGGGATACTGATACATCATAGCGATCATTTCTTCAGCATAAGGATATCCGGCATTTTCTACAAACAATCTCAGCTTTGGATATTTTTTTAGCACATCTTCCAGCAATAAAGGATTACCGGCAGCCGACCTAAAGTGCGGAGTATAAGGCCCTATCCCCAGCGTATGAATGAGCACCGGAAGGTCACGTTCTTCGGCCAGTTTAAAATAAGCATCCAGTGCGGGATCGTTTGGAGCTATGCCCTCCAGTTGAGCCCCAATCTCACCCATACCGGTGAAACGCCCCTGCTCATATTCTTCTTTTAATATATTTAAAAGAGAATCTGTAGGGTGTAATATAAAAGGGGAGGCTATAAAACGCTCTGGAGCAGCTCTCTTCCAGTCCTGCACAGCCCCCCAATCTACACCGCTCACAAAAGCTTTGCTAATATTGTATCGCTCCATTGCTTCCAGGGTCTTCCTCATGAGCTCTTTTGGATCGACCGTAGCCGCACCATCTCCGTCACACGGCTCTGGACGGCAAAGGGAAGGGATTCCCGGAGGCACCTCGTGGGGCAGTCCGGTATGCAGGTGCATATCAATTATGGGTCCGGAATAAGTATCAGTTTCCGGTATTCGATCAGCTTGTTGAGCGAAAATGACATCTACAGTGAAAAAAATAACAGCCAGAAAAACCAGTAGTGGAATACCTTTTTTCATAGCACCAGGAATTCAGCTTAAGCAGCTCGTTAGAACTACTTAAATTACTTAAAATCATTTAATTATCAAAAAGAATCGCACAAAACCAGCAGACCTTTCTAAGCAGGTAATTTTAAAGATAGTTAGAAATGGGATTTTTATCGCCAATTATTCAATAGTGCGTGAGAAGACCGCTCAACAGCCTAACATTGAACAACTTAAGCCCCCGTAAATCAGCTTTTACCAACAGGAATTGCGATTCCAATTGCAGCCGCGCCGGCAATTTGTTGCACGCTGTCATGCATGTAATAAGTAAATTCAAGGTTAAAATTGTGTTGTCGACCCAGTTCGAGCCCCAAGGAGATGGGGGTGTGATAAACAAGGCCCTTACTCTTTAGGTTAGTATAAGGGGTATAGGTTTCAAAAGAGCCCAGAGAGGCACCTGCTCCCAATTCTAAATAAGGAGCCACATATGGAACAGGAATAGTGAGACGCGTTTTCCCACCAAAGAGAAAGGCGTTTGCGGTGGATCTAAATCCCGCTTCAGGATTGCCCGTGTCGTCCCTGCCCGGTTTGGTCAAAATGAAACCGGCATAGGGGCGAATGTCGATCCACTTGCTTATGCTAAGCACGTATTCTCCCTGGGCATAAAATCCCGAACCATACAGATCTATTTCTTCATAAGGCGCGCTCAAACCCGAACCTATGGAAAGATCAATTGCCTTTTCCTTAATAAACTGAGCTTTAGCCTGTGTCCCAGCTAAAGCTACCAAAAAAATTAGAAGTATTTTTTTCATGCGGTGCACCAATGGATTTTCTTCAAACCCTGTTTTTAGTTTTTAAGCGGTTGTTGTTCAGCAGCTCAACCGACTTTTGTAGGGCAGAAGAGGTGGTGCAGCTAACAATCTAAATTATAAAATATTCTTAATATTTTCTGAAAAATTTTCTCCTCAAAAAGCGAGGAATGAGTTCTCTTTTTCGCATTAAAATTTACTTCTTCACTTTTGCTCCAGGAAATGCGTCCACCTTCTTTGGAGTTTCATTTCTTCAGAAGCATGAACTGAAAACCCTCAAAAATTCCTTATATTTAGCGCTCTTAAAATTTTAACATCAAGTACAATTTATGGCCTATAAGAACCTATTGGCGTTAGTACTACTAATGACCACTTCTGCCCTGTTCGCGCAGGAGAAAGAAAAAGAAAAGAAATGGGATGTGAACGATCCCTATGCCGATGACTGGAACATCAAGGAAGTCGCCCTCAACACCGATGAAGGTACTTGGATGAACCTGGATGTGAGTCCCGATGGAAAAACCATAGTGTTTGACCTTTTAGGAGATATCTATTCGATGCCCATCAGCGGCGGGAAAGCCGCCCCTCTTACCAGCGGCATGGCGTATGACGTACAGCCACGTTTTAGTCCCGACGGAAAAAGGATCTCCTTTACCAGCGACGCCGGCGGCGGAGACAACATCTGGATCATGAATGCCGATGGCAGCAATGCAGAACAGCTTACTAAAGAGAACTTCAGACTGCTCAATAACGCAGTTTGGATGCCAGACGGGAACGCACTTGTTGCCCGTAAACACTTTACCTCGGGCCGTTCCCTTGGTGCCGGTGAGATGTGGATGT
>CAZVKA010000045.1:0-12884 GCA_964627595.1 uncultured Flavobacteriaceae bacterium
GGTGAAGGAGAATTTCGAAGCAATTTTAACCAGGGAGGTACCGGGGATAAAAGTCCGCTGACCGATGAAATGAAGAGAATTGTAGAAATTACCGCGCCAAAACTGATCAGGGACGGCTTGTTCTTTGTAGGTCTTGACATCGTAAAAGATAAATTGATAGAGATCAATGTGCTAAGTCCCGGCGGGCTGGATCACTTCGGAGACATTGGTCTCCCCGATTTTTCAGATGTAGTGATCGACGCTATTGAAAAGAAAGTAGAATATAAGAAGATGTACAAAGGACAGATTTCCAATCAGGTCCTGGCTACCATGGCATAAAATCAGAATGAAAAGCAATGAAAGAGAATACACGAATTATAGGAGACTATACTACTAATAAAGAAGGTCCATTACTTTTTGTTACTGCAGGAGTCCACGGCAATGAGCCCAGCGGAGTAAAAGCACTGCAAAGGGTTTTTTCAGAACTAAATAAAACAAAACCTGAGATCAACGGCAGGATCGTTGGAGTAATGGGCAATAAGGCTGCTTTGGAGAAAGGACAGCGATATATTGATGAAGACCTTAACAGGACCTGGACAAAAGAAAATGTAAAGAACAATGATCCCGAAACTCAGGAACAACGAGAAATGCTCGAGATCATAGAAGTTTTGGAACAGTATCCCCAAACTAATTACACAAAACGCTACTTCCTGGATTGCCACACCACTTCGTCTGACAGTCTTCCGTACATCTCTGTACAGGAGGTCAATGATAATGATGAGTGGGCACATAAATTTCCAACCTACATTGTTAGAGGGTTCAGCGATATCATCTACGGTGCAATAGATCATTACATGAGTCGAACAGGACTTACAGGATTCGTTTTTGAAGCAGGACAGCATACGAGCCCTTCTTCTGAAGAGAACCATGAGGGAATGATATGGCTTAATTTGAAAGAAGCATGCGGCCTGGACCTGGAAGCTATCTCCTGCTATCCCGAATGTGTGGAAAAATTTACTGAAAAGAACGCCCCAGACCAGAAGACCTTTAAAATCTTATACCGGCACGAGATCAAGAGGGGAGACGAATTTAAAATGGAACCCGGTTACGGAAATTTTCAGAAGATCAAAAAAGGAGAATTACTCGCTACGAATAATGGAAAAGAAGTAAGAAGTGAATGGGATGCCTATATCTTCATGCCTTTGTATCAAAGCCAGGGGAATGATGGGTTTTTCGTGATCGAAGAGCAATAAAATTCTACTGAAGAGGTGGAGGTTATATTTTCACGATCCCTACCACCTCTCCTGTAGTACAGTTTACTCTCAACAGTTCCCCGTTCTTAACACCGTACTTTCCGCTGGGGACCACGTAATCACCCATACCTTCTTCCCCGAATGCGGTTCGCATGATGATCTTAGCGCCGTTACGCGGATCGGTTAGCGGGCTCAAACAGCCACTATTTCCAAAGGTTGTCCCTGCAGGCGCTTCAAAAACAGGCGGAACATCTGTCGCCGGTCTTAATATGGTTGTCATTGAGCGGTTGCCAACATTGCTACTGCCGCAGGCTAAAAGGAGCACAAAGCTCACTAAAGAATTGAGTTTCAGGATCTTGTTTCTCATCACTGGTGGTTTTAGATACAGGAAATTAATAAATATTTTGATTCGTGTGCGAATTATTTTTTACGAGAATTATACGAGATTTCCATTTGAGAACTTAGGAAATAGCTATTACATACAAACCTGCCATGATCACGATTATCCCGATAACCCTGTTTCTGAAATTCTTCCTTTCGTTTAAGAACAGGAAGGCATAGAGGATGATGAAAACTGCACTCGCTCTTTTGATGGAAATTACATAAGGCACCAGGATAAATTGAATGGCAAACATTTGTGTAAGTACGCTGGTGGTTTTGAAAAATCCAACAGACAATAATGGCCATTTCCGGTTCCTGATCTGGAGGAATGGCTTTTTCGATTTTTTAAGGAGGATTGGGATCAAATAGAACAGGATTACAAAATCTTTCGAAAATGCCCAATAAACGGGAGAGGTCTCCTCTACTCCAATCTTATCTATGTTCGCGGTGATACTCCAAATAAACGCAACCAGCAGCATATACCTGGAACCCTGGTTTTTCACCAGGGAAACAAAGGGAGCAAAGACCTTTTTCGGATCTTCACTCATATTGGAAATATAAGTTCCTGTAACAATTAATAATATTCCCACCAGCCCAAGGGTACTGGGAAATTCCCCGATCATGATGGGCGAAGTGATCAACATGAATAAGGGGGTGAGGGTGATCAAGGGAAGGGTAACAGATATTTCAGAACGTTTTATAGCTTTAAAATATAAAAGGATTACCCCTAACTGGAGGACAGAACTTGCCAGCAACGCCCACAAGAAACGGGTGCTCATCGTTTCCAATCCCAGGTAAATGACAATGGGTATCAGCAGAAGACTCTGCACCAGGTGCATGGAAAAGGCAGCCGTATATTCATCTATGTGATGCAGATTATGTTTGCTGGTAACATCCTTTAATGCCTCAGAAATTGCCGTTCCAAAAGCCAGTAAAAATCCTAGCATATCTTGTTGTTTTAATCAGCAGCAAAAGCCATGGTACCCATAACTGCATTGGCATTTTGACCTGTGCACATCCTGCTGAATTGTATCACCACCGGGACATTTGAGCGAATATAACAGCCGTAATTTCTCTCCAGCCTCATGGCTTCGGGATCTATTAGATCATTGAACCTGATCTTTCGCAGCCTTTTCGGGTTTATTTCTACTTCATAAGTACCCACGGGCGTTTGGTCCTCATAAAAAATGAAGATCTCGATCTCTGCTTCTTCTTCGGAAGTGTTCAGTACCGCGATCTTATCATGACTGTTGAACATAGGCTCCTCCCCGGTAGAATCAAAGGGTATCCTTCCACCTGAAAAAGCCCAGTCAAGTTTTCCTATTTTCTTCATTTTCCTGAAATAAAAAGTTCATGCATATAAGGTGTCAAAAAGGTGTTTTGAGGATCAAATTTTTGACGAGTATCTTGAAATTCCTGCCACTGCGGATACATCTCTCTAAGTTGCCCTGCCTTTAGCGTATGCTTTTTTCCCCAGTGCGGCCTGCCACCAAACTTTAAGAAGATGGGTTCTATAGCCTGGAAATAATCCCAGAACCGTAAGCCCGCATTGTGATGCAGCGAAATAGTAACCGATTCCCGTCCACTCATGGGACTTATTAAAGCATCATCTTTTTTAATAGTCCTTATGAGCAGTCTCCAGGCGACATCCCTCCGGAATTTCTCCTTTACCTGTTTCCTCACCTCAAAAAAACAGTCAATAGCCTTCTCCTGAGGCAGCACATATTCCATTTCATCAAATTTTATGTCTCGTTCCCGCGGCAGGATCTCGTGGCTGGGACCTTCTTCACTTCTTTCCAAAGAACCGTATGATATATGTGGCATCTTATCTTTTTCGGTATTCATGATCCTGATCTTACAGAGATCTGTGCGCGGGTACCAGTAAAAGTCGAAATTCCGGTTCTTTTTGAGCTCTTTAAGATTGTCTATGCAATCTTTGAGAGAAACACAGTATTCCTTCCTGTACAATCGATAGGCAGGCTCCAGTTGCAATCTCATTTTCAGAAATAATCCGCAGCTGCCCATTGAAACCTGCAACGCTTTCATGGTTTCGACATCGGTATCCCTGCTCAACTCTACGATCTCTCCCGTACCTGTCACCATTCTCACTCCGTGCAACATAGCAGAAAGGTTGGCAAGCTCCACTCCTGTTCCATGAGTGCCTGTGCCTATAGCCCCGGCCAAAGTTTGTACATCCACATCTCCGGTATTATGCATGGCAAGACCATAGCGAAAAAGATCCTTTCCGGCTTCCTTCACGGTCATTCCTGTGGGCACTGTTGCCCGGTGATTCTCCAAATCGGGATCTTCAACTCCGCGAAAATACTTCAGGGAAACCAGGTAATCATTGGTCCTCACCAGCGGGGAGGAAGAATGGCCGGCACCGGCCACGCGTACTTTTTTCCCTTCAGAAGTAGCTTTTCTTACCAGTTCACACACCTGTTCCTCACTTTCGGGCTCAATTATTTGTCCCGGCGTAAAGACCATGCTCCCACTCCAGTTTTTGAAGATCTCCATCTATTCAGAATAGGCTATGGTGGTCAAAAGTGCATTTTCTGCCTGCCTGGAGTCCAGCCTGGTGTGCTGTACCACTACGGGTACAGAAGATTCAATGACGCAAGCATAATCTGTACCCAAAGGAACAGGTTCGGGATCTTTTAGATCATTGAACCTTAAATGTTTTGTGCGCTGCGCTTCTACCGTTACTTTATAAGGCCCCACCGGGTCTTTATCTGAGAAAAAAATGGTGAGCTCCACCTCTGCATTTTGATTCGAGGTGTTGAGGATACAGGCGGTTTCATGGCTGGTAAATTCAGGTTCTTTTCCTGTTCCGTATTCGGGGATATAGCCTTCGGCAATTACCCAGGTCTTTTTTCCTAGTGTTCTCATATTAAATCAATTTTATTAGCAGCCCTTGATTGGCGGCCACGGTTATTTCATTTTTTAGCTCCTGCCTTTCCTGCTTCCCGTGAGTACAGATCTTGACCGTACCTTTCCACTGGAGATCAGGCTTAAAGAGTTCTTCGGAATTTCCGAGGTTGAGGACTATTAAAAAACGGTCCTCTTCAAATTCCCGGCGGTAGGCCAGTAGATTTCCTTCAGCATGAACAGGATAATAATCTCCTACATGCAGCGCCGGTTCTTTTGCCCGTATTTCAAGTAGTCTCCTGTGAAGGTGTAGCATCGAACCTTCCCTGTCCCACTGGTTGGCTACGTTGAGCTCCTCATAATTATCCATGAGCGGAAGCCATGGCTCTCCTTGTGTAAATCCGGCATTTTCAGAATCATCCCACTGCATGGGAGTTCTTTCCGGATCCCGGCTACGGCCTACTCCGGGCTCGTTGAGGGCCTGGGGATCCATTATTCTGTCCTTCGGAATATCCACGTCTTCCATTCCAAGTTCGTCTCCATAATAAAGAGTAGGAGTGCCGCGAAGGGTTAAAAGTAGTAAGGCTGCATTTCCGGCCTGCTCCTTGCCAACCCGGCTCGCAATTCGCGATTTGTCATGGTTACCCAGCACCCAGTTGGGCCAGCCAAATTTAGGCAGGGCTCCCTCGTATTCGCTGATCGCAGCTTTGATCTTCGCTGCATTCCAGGGCAATTGTAACAACTGGAAATTAAAAGGTAAATGTGCCCCCCGGTTGTCTTCGCCATAGTAACGTACCAGTTTACTTATTGGCAGGTAAATTTCTCCAATTAGAAGCCGCTCATCATATTCATCAATAACTCTGCGCATCTTATGCACAATATCGTGAACCTCGTCCTGGTCTGTTGAATATGCAGGGATCTGTCTGCTGTAAGAATTCATTCCTTCCTGATAATCAGGATTTGGAGGATCATCTCTAAGCTGCTCATCCTTGATCATATGCCACATCACGTCTACTCGAAAGCCATCCACTCCTTTTTCGAGCCAGAACCTCATGACATCTAGCATTGCTTTTTGAACTTCCGGATTCCTCCAGTTCAGGTCGGGTTGTTCTTTTAAAAAAGCGTGATAGTAATATTGACCTGTTTTTTCATCATATTCCCAGCCGGAACCTCCAAAAACACTAAGCCAGTTGTTGGGTGGTTGTCCATCGGGTTGCGGATCCTTCCAGATATACCAGTCTCGTTTTGGGTTGTCTTTTGAACTCCTGGACTCCAGGAACCATGGATGCTGGTCTGAAGAATGGTTAGGCACCAGATCAAGAATTAATTTCATACCCCGCTGATGAACAGCCTTTAGCAGGTCATCAAAGTCATCCATGTCACCAAAAAGTGGATGTATTCCTGTATAATCACTCACGTCATACCCAAAGTCGGCCATGGGAGAAGGAAATATGGGAGAAACCCACACTGCATCTACCCCTAGGTCTTTTAAATAATCCAGTTTTTCGATAA
This sequence comes from uncultured Flavobacteriaceae bacterium, assembly GCA_964627595.1. Taxonomy (GTDB): domain Bacteria; phylum Bacteroidota; class Bacteroidia; order Flavobacteriales; family Flavobacteriaceae; genus Salinimicrobium. The sequence goes on from CAZVKA010000045.1 coordinate 5,994, forward strand.
TTCCCCTAAGGTCTCCTACTCCATCTCCATCACTGTCTTTAAAAGAACGCGGATAAATTTGATAAACTACTCCCTTGTGCCACCATAAATAATCTTTGTACATCATAGGTAATTATGTTTTTTATGCATCCATCTATAGCCATAGGGCGTTAGTTTCACCTTTGGCTTTTTAGGATCGAAATTTTCATATCTTATATTGCCAAAGACATCTACTACATCTTTGAATTCTTCCACATCCACCTGCAGCTCCACCGTTACTTCTTTACCCGAAAAGTTATGAAAAGCCACTCCCATTCCTTTATCTGATTTTGTTTGAAAGCCAAGCACATGTGGATCGCCGGTGTCAATAATGCGTGTACGCCCCCACCCGAATTCAGGGAACTCCTTACGGTAGTCTATAGCTTTGGATATCCAGGTTAGAAAGGAATTAGGCTCTCTTAATTGATCGCTCACATTGACTTTTTCATAGCCAAATTCCCCTCCTGAAATGACATTCCTAATGAGGTTTTTTGTGGGCGCAGTAGAGAATCCGCCGTTCTTTTCATTGTCCCATTGCATTACCGTGCGCACACTGGAACGGCCTTCCATGGAAAGATCCTCTCCCATTCCAATCTCTTCGCCATATCGTAAAACAGGTGTTCCAGGCAGTGTGAACAACAGACTATGGGCCAGTTCCATCTTTTTGCGGTCCCCGCCAAGCATCGAAGCTAGCCTTCTTCTTATTCCCCTCCCGAAAATCCGCATGTTTTCATCGGGTGCAAAAACCTTGAACACTTCCTCCCTTTCGTTCCTGCTTAGCTTGTCGAGGTTGAGCTCATCGTGATTCCGCAGAAAGATCGCCAGCTGCTCCTTTTCGGTGATCTCATCAGGCATCCTTTGTAAGGCCCTAACCAGAGGTGTCGCCTCTTCCCGGGCAAATGCCAGATAAGTAAAGTTATTTACATAAAAGTTAAAGAGCATGTGCATTTGATCTTCATTGCCAAGGTATTTGTTGTATTGGTTGGGATCCAGGTCAACTTCAGCAAGCAGAATGGCATCGGGCTTTTGAGTCTCTACAAAATCCCTGAAATTTCGAAAGATCTTATGCGGATCTCCCTCGAAATCCATTCTGCCTTTCTCCTTGAACATATGTGGTGCGGCGTCTATCCTGAATCCCGACACGCCTAATTTTAACCAGAAATGCATGATCCTGAAAATTTCTTCCTGTACTTTGGGGTTTGAGATGTTTAGATCTGGTTGATGGGGATAAAATGAATGGAAATAATACGCTTTTGCAGTACGGTCATATTTCCAGCTGGTGCTCTCTTCCCCCTCTTCAGCCATCATATTGGGCTCAGGATCGTCTGGCTTTTCATCTACCCAGATGTAATAATCCCTGTATTTTGAATCCTTACTTTTTTTAGATTCCTTAAACCAGTAATGTTCTGTAGAAGTATGGTTGACTGCCAGATCTATTAATATCCTGATCCCAACTTCTTCGGCCGCATCAATTAACTGCGCGAAATGCCCCAGATCTCCCAGCCGGGAATCGATCTTATAGTAATCTTTGACGTCATATCCATTATCCCTGTTGGGCGTATCAAAGATTGGCAATAGCCAGAGACAGGTGACTCCCAGGCTTGACAGGTAAGGCAGGGCATTCTTTAGCCCTTTGAAATCTCCCGTACCATCACCCGTTCCATCTTTAAAAGTTTCTACATCGAGAGAATAGATCACCGCGTTTTTATACCAGAATTTGTTCATGGTTGGTTATTTATTGCTGTTGAAGATTTGGAAGCACTTCCTTTCCGAAGAAATCGATATAGCCCTCCTGTTGCTTATTGACATTATGAATGATGATCTTCTCAAATCCCATTGCTTCGAACTGTTTGATTTTTTTAATAAATACACCTGCATTATTGCCAATAATCACATGCTCTTCAAGATCCTCTTTTCTGGTATTTTGCCCCATGGCATCAAATTTTTCAGGGCTGTCAATATCAGCAATCAGCTTACTGGGATATATATTATTCTTCCACTGCTCCCAGGCCCCTTTCCGTGCCCTTTCCAGATCAGTATTATAGGATATTTGTACTTTAAGAGCCAAAGGCTTATTATCTCCGTCTGCTCCTCTAAATGCCCTTATCATTTTTTCAAGTTCCTCTATAGGTTTGGAAATTGTGATCATCCCATCTGCCCATGAGGATAACCATGAAGCTGTCCTTTCGGTTATTGCCGCCCCGTAGACCGTTGGAATATGAGTAGGTTTGGTAAAGAGTTTTGCCCGCTCCACGGTGAACATGCCCTTATGATTGAGGTAATCTTCCTCCTGCCACAGGCGGCGCATTACTTCAACAGACTCCTGTAGGCGTTGATTTCTGTCCCTCTTGGGCGGCCATTTTTCTCCTGTAATATTTTCGTTGAGGAGCTGTCCGCTTCCGGCACAGAGAAAGAACCTGCCGGGAAACATTTGATCAAGGGTAGCAACAGCCTGGGCAATAATAGCAGGATGATACCTTTGTCCGGGAGCGTTCACTATCCCATACTCCATTGTCGTTGCCTGCATAGCAGCGCCCAGCCAGCTCCAGGCAAACCCACTTTCACCCTGTTGGTCACTCCAGGGGTGAAAATGATCTGACGATAAGACTGCTTTAAATCCGGCGTCTTCTGCTCTTTGAACCAGGTCAAGTAAATGCCTGGGAGTAAATTGTTCGTGTGAGGCGTGAAATCCTATTTTCATGAATTTGGAAATTGGTTGATCTTATTGGTCTATCCTTCTAAGTTATAAAGGTTTACATGATTCGATTGACTTTGTGGTATTAAAAAAAAATTAAAATCCCGCTAAAACAATGAATACACACATGACCTTAATCATTTCATACGGAAAGGCTTAGCCTTACTTTTGAAAAAATTCTAAAGTACGAGCGAAATGAATCACCCTTTAAAAAGACACGAAGCTTTAAAACCTTTAAGTAAGGATCATCATCATGGCTTGTTATTATGCTGGAAAATCCGGGAAGGCAGGAAAAAACAGATAGAAACGAGAAGAATAAAAGCCTATACCGACTTTTTCTTTAACTCCCAACTTAGGCCGCACTTCAAATTTGAGGAAGAAGAGATCTTTGTACTGCTGGGACAGGATCATCCTATGGTCAAAAAAGCAAAAGCAGACCATAGTCGTTTGGAGCAACTATTTAAGCAGGATGAACACCTAGACAGAGCCTTGACCGAGATCGAAAAGGAACTCGAAGAGCACATTCGTTTTGAAGAAAGAGTCCTCTTTAATGAAATCCAGCGGGAAACTTCAGAAGAAAAGCTTGAGAATCTTAAAAATAAAGAAGATGAAGTAAAAACTCCGGATCCTGATGCCTGGAATGACAAATTCTGGGTTAGAGAGCGTTCATAACCAGCGTTTTCTTTTGAAATAAAAGATCATTCCTGCTACTAATATGGCCATGATCAAAAGCAGAAGTGGGTACGCGTAAGGCTCGCTTAGTTCCGGCATATATTCAAAATTCATCCCGTATATCCCGGCGATGAAGGTCAAGGGAATAAAAATGGAAGCCATGATGGTAAGCACTTTCATGACTTCATTCATTCTGTGACTAATAGTGGTCATATACATGTCCATGAGCCCCCAGGACATTTCCCTATAGATCTCGATATTTTCTGAAACCTGAAGGATATGGTCATACAGGTCCCTGATGTAGTTAATAGTGCCTTCCTCAATAAGCCCGCCGTCTACTTTTTCGAGGCGGCTAACCACCTCCCTCAATGGATACACGGCCCTGCGAATACGCAACATGGTCTTTTTCAATTCCTGGATGTCATGGGTTATATCATCATTGGGTTGGGCATTGAAAAGTTGTTCTTCTAATGCCTCTATTTTATCCCCCATTTCTTCAATTACAATGAAATAGTGATCTACTATGGCATCCAGCAAGGCAAACACCAGGTAATCGGCTCCCCTGCTCCTAATACGCCCCTTTCCTCTGGCCAGCCTTTCTCTTACTCCATCAAAGACATCTCCCCCGGCCTCCTGGAAAGTGAGGACATAATTTTTCCCCAAAACTATACTTATATGCTCGTTCTCTAAGTGGCCAGTATTTTTAAAGTAGAGCATCTTGGCCACTATGAAGAAATACTCCTGGTATTCATCAATTTTCGGACGCTGATTGGTGTTGACAATATCTTCAATGATTAACGGATGTAGCTCATAATATTGCCCCACTTTAACGATCTCTTCAGTGTTGCTAAGACCGTCGATATTGATCCAGGTAATTTTATGCTCTTCTTCAAATTGAAAAGCATCCTCTGGTTTTTTTGAAGAGAACCTATCGTAACTTTCAAAGTTATAGTCAATCACTTCAAGGGTGGTCTCCACCTGCTCTTTGGTTCCCACATAAGTGACCGTTCCGGGAGCCTGGTTTAAGGCTTTTGTGGATTTGGGCCTTCTTTTAAAATGCCATTTTTTCTTAGACATGTTATCGAGAATTTGTTTAAAAGTAAGAATAATCTTCCTCTTTCGAATTGATTTTCATGTTGTGTTTTGCATCTGCTTTGTTTTCCTTTGCAGGATGGTGGAGGAAAAGCAACTTTTGGGTACGTTAAAGGAATATTTTGGGTATGACCAGTTCAGACCTTTACAGCGACAGGTGATCGATTCGGTTTTTGAAAAGAATGATAACCTGGTGATCATGCCAACGGGTGGAGGAAAATCCATTTGTTATCAGCTTCCGGCCATATTACTACCAGGTATCACGTTGGTGATTTCTCCACTAATTGCCCTTATGAAAGACCAGGTGGATGGATTAACTGCCAATGGTGTAGCGGCGGCTTTTCTCAACAGTAGCCAGTCTGAAGTTGACCAACAGGAGATCTTTAAAAGGATCTCAGAAAATGAATTGAAGCTGTTGTATGTTGCTCCGGAAAGCCTACAGTATATTGATGCTGTATTTAGCTCTGGAAAGATCAGCCTTATCGCTATAGACGAGGCCCACTGTATCTCGAGCTGGGGGCATGACTTCAGACCGGCCTATACGCAGCTAGGTTACCTGAAGAACCGGTATCCTTCTACCCCTGTAATTGCCCTTACTGCTACAGCCGACAAGGCCACCCGAAAAGATATCTGTGATCAACTTAACATTCCGAAGGCTAAAAAGCATATTGCTTCGTTTGACCGGAAAAATCTCAGTCTTGAGGTCCGGCCCGGAAATAAAAAATTTGAACAGATCTTGGCCTTTTTGAAGCGTAGGCCATCAGAAAGCGGGATCGTATACTGTCTTAGCCGAAAGAATACCGAAGACCTCGCAGCAAAATTAAAAAGCAAAGGCTATGATGCCGAGGCCTACCACGCCGGGCTCTCTCACGAGGAGCGAATAAAGGTGCAGGAGGGTTTCATCAATGGCGAAAGCGGGATCATCTGCGCTACTGTTGCTTTTGGAATGGGAATCGACAAATCCAACATCAGGTGGGTCATTCATTATAACCTTCCGAAAAACCTGGAGGGATACTACCAGGAAATAGGCCGTGCCGGGAGAGATGGACTACCATCTTCCACCCTGCTCTTCCACAGTTATGCAGACGTGGTGCAGCTTCAGAAATTCGCAGAAAATTCCGGAAACAGTGAAGTACAGTTGGCAAAACTCGACAGGATGAAACAATATTCTGAAGCACTTAGTTGCCGAAGAAAGATCCTGTTGAGCTATTTTGGAGAGCTGATCTCTGAGGATTGCGGTAACTGCGATGTGTGTAAAAATCCCCCGGAATTCTTCGACGGTACCATTCTGGCTCAAAAAGCCCTTTCCACTATTTTCCGCTTAAAAGGTCAGGAGCCTATTTCTATGGTCATTGATGTACTGCGAGGAGCACAGAATGCCCAGGTGTTCGAAAAAGGATATCAGAACCTGAAGACCTTTGGAATCGCCAATGAGGTCTCATGGCGAGATTGGCAGCAATATCTCATTCAGCTGATAAACCTGGGGTATGTGGAAATTGCTTTTCACGATCAAAATAAACTACAACTCACAAGCCTGTCCAAAAAAGTGCTTTTTGAGAAGGAGAAAGTCCGATTGGCTCATGTAATTCAGAAAGAACTGAAAAAAGAACCTGTGGTCGCTGAAAAGAAGACCGAAGATTCCCTGTTCGAACGGCTGCGCCAGCTCAGGCTGAAACTTTCTAAAGAAGAAGAGATTCCTCCCTATCTGATTTTCAACGATGCTACGTTAAAAGAGATGGAAAAGCAGCGACCAATGACCGATGAGGAGTTTCTTCAGATTAGTGGAGTGGGAAGGCAAAAAATGCAAAATTACGGTTATCAGTTTATTAAAGAGATCATTTCCTTCAGCAAAGATAAAAGGGAGAAAAAAAACCGAAAAAAAGGGAATACTTATAAGGAAACCTTTAAGCTCTACCGGGATGGGATGACCATAGAAGAGATTGCCCAAAGCAGGAAACTTGCTCCCACCACCGTTTTTTCCCATCTCTCAAAGTTGTATGAATCTGGTGAAGAGGTTGACCTGAAAAAGTTCATTTCAAAAGGAGATCTTGAAGCGGTGCGAAAAGCGAAATCTCAACTTAACGGCGCAGACACTCTAAAACTCTATTTTGAACATTTCCAGGAGGCCATGGATTACGGAACAATAAGGATAGCATTGACCATAGTGAATAAGGAAGGTTAAATAGCCACCCCGCCTTGCAGGCACCTTTCCGGCGGAAGGGAATAGTTTCCACTTAAAATTTTTATTCGAATTCCACCTTATTGAGGATAAGTCCGCTTCCGGGGGCGATAAAGTTCATGGACTTTTTTACTTCCGGAAAAAGACTTTTTTCGATATCACTTAGCGACAACTGCCCATTCCCCACCATGACCAGAGCCCCCATCATCAACCGAATTTGATTCCGAAGAAATCC
>CAZVKA010000045.1:12984-19044 GCA_964627595.1 uncultured Flavobacteriaceae bacterium
TATTCCGCGCTCACAGTTCTTCTAATATATTTTCTTTTTGCAGGTCTTATACATGCAAAACCCTTTTTAGCTCCTTTTACAGTTGCTTCGATTCTCGCGCTGCTGGTACTGCCTTTGAATCGAAAAATGGAAAGATCATTCATCAATCGTACCTGGGCTTCATTGATGAATACCTTGTTCCTTTTTATTATTTCTCTGGGATTTTTCGCCCTGTTATCAATGCAGGTAAAGAACCTCGTGGATGACTGGTCACAAATTGAGGAAACGATGAAACCAAAAGTGGAAAAACTCAAAAGTTTTGTTTTGGAACATACTCCTGTCTCACAGGAGGACCTGGAGAAATCTTCGCAGGAAGGAGCCGTTTCTTTGATGGGAGAAGGCTCTAAAGCCGGTAAGAAAGCAGCTGCCTTTTTTAATAGCACTCTTAATTTTTTTGGAACTTACCTCCTTACCTTTATCTATATTTTCTTTATTCTCAATTATAGAAAACATTTTAAAAACTTTTTGCTTCGCCTTTTCCCCGATGAGAAAAAAAACTCTATTAAAGATGTTATTTCGCAATCTACAAATGTTACACAGCAGTACCTGTTAGGGAAAATAATCCTTATCGTTTTCCTGTCTATATTTTATTCGGTTGGTTTGGGGATTTCAGGAGTTAACAACTTTATTCTTGTGAGTGTGCTTGCCGCTATTTTTAGTATTATACCATATCTGGGAAATATTATTGGGTTTGGAATGGCAATGGTTTTTGGGTATCTCACCTCTGGAGATCCAACTGTTCTGATAGGGATCACAGCTACCTTTTTTATAGGACAGTTTTTGGAAAGCTATATTTTGCAACCTTATATCGTAGGTGACAAAGTAGACCTGCATCCTTTCATTACCATACTTGTGGTAGTCGCAGGAAACCTTGTATGGGGACTAATAGGGATGATCCTCGCTATTCCGTTACTAGCGATAATAAATATCATTTTTCTCAATATTAATGCTTTAAAACCTTTTGGCTATCTTTTGAGTAAAGAAGGAAAAGCAGAATGAAAAATGCTGTTCTACACCAATTTTCAGGCTTTGTGAATACCCCTCAGGTTTGGAGCGAAGTTCCTTCTTTTCCCTATGAAGTATATGAACTGGGCAAAGTAAGGCTTCAGAAAGTTTTCCCAGACCTGCATTTGCCACCTACAATGGTGCTGGGTAAAAGAATGGAGTACTTTTTTAAATACTATGTGACCCATTTTTCAGAAGAAGAGATCCTCGCTTATAATGAACAGATCATTCATAAAAAGCAGACTTTAGGAGAATTGGATTTTCTTCTAAAAGATCTGAATACACATGAAGTTTCTCACGTGGAACTCGTCTATAAATTCTACCTCTATAATCCTGAAATTTCTGCGGAAGATGATCGATGGATCGGCCCCAATCATCGCGACAGTTTAAACCGAAAGATAGATCGGCTTCTCAAAAAGCAATTTCCTTTGTTGCACCGACCAGAAACCTTACCACTGCTCAATAAATTGGGAACTTCTCCTGAAAATATTTCTCAGAAAATCTGTTTTAAAGCCAATTTCTTTTTTCCTTGGAGACATAAAAATCCTGAAACTTTGAAGGAATTTCAAGGGAGCTGGTTAAGAGCATCAGAGTTCACTGGTAGTTTTTTCCAGTGTGGAAATTTCTTTTCTCCTAAAAAACCGGATTGGCCGATTCTACCTCACCACAATACCGAATGGCATTCTTTTGAAGAAATAAAAATACAGATCGAACAGTTGCTCGAAAAGAAGCAATCACCACTGGTCTGGATGAAAACGGGAAGCGGAAAGTACTTACGATTTTTCGTGGTTTGGTGGTAATGCCCAGTTAAGAGAAAATTAAGGCAAAACAGGCTCCAATTAAGGAAAAATTATGACCTCCAACCGGCTTCTCCTTTTGTAAATCGTCTCAATTAAAGTAACTTAACTATCAAAATAATCAAGGCATGAAGAGCTTTTCAGCGGGAAAAGTCTCTTATCAATGAATGCCTGCAAAAAAAGAAAAATTATGCCGATTCTAACCAGAGAACAATTTGAGAAATTAGCAAAATTTGATAATAATCCCTGCATTTCGATGTTTATGCCCACTGACCGGCAGGGAAAAGATGTCCTTCAAGAAAAAGACAGGATTCAATTAAAAAGTCAGTGGAAGAAAGCCACTGAGAAGCTGAAGGAAAAAGGTCTTTCCCAGGACAAAATTGACAACATAGGAAAACCACTTGAAAATCTATTGGATGATAGCGATTTTTGGAGACATCAATCAGACGGACTGGCGATCTTTCTCGCCGACGGGTTTATGGAAACATTTACCGTTCCTGTTAATTTTGAAGCCTTCACCTATATTTCAGATCATTTCTATTTAAAACCACTAATCCCAATGTTTTCAGGAGATACGAGATTTTATTTGCTGGAGCTGCAAATGGATAAGGTAAAACTGTACGAAGGGAACATGTACAGCATTGGTGAAATAAATGTGAAAGACCTCGTTCCTGCACGTCTGGAAGACCGGGTGGGATATGACTATGAGGAAAAAACCCTGCAACATCGATCCCAAAACCCGGTGACCGGTGATACGACCATGCATGGGCAGGGTGCCGCAGAGAGAGATCGAAAGAATGAATTCTTACGATTTTTTAGAGCAGTGGATAAAGGTTTGCACGAGATACTAAAAGATGAAAAGGTTCCTTTAGTAGTAGCCTGTCAGGATTATTTGTTCCCAATTTATGAAGAGGCCAGTACATATAAGCGTCTCTATTCCAAATCGGTTCCCGGAAATCCGCAGGATTATGAAAACATGTTCGCTTTACACGCTGCGGCCTTAGATATATTAGAACCCCAATTCAATAAAGAAAAGGAACAAAAGATGACCCAATTCAGGGAAATGAATCCGTCGAGGACATCAACCTCTGTTTCTGAAATTATTCCTGCGATTTATGAAGGAAAAGTGGATACCTTGTTTTTGCAGAACCGGGAAGACATTTGGGGAAATTACAATGAAAATATGGCTTCGGTAGACGTCCAGGATGAGCAATCATCTGCAAACTTATCCTTAATGAACCTTGCAGCAGTTAAGGTCATGGAACAGGGAGGACAGGTTTATCTCATTGAAAATGAATTCATGCCCGATAAAAGTTCTAAAATGAATGCAGTCTACCGGTACTAATTTGATCTTTGAAAAGACAGAAAAACCTCTGCCATGACCGGCAGAGGTTTTTTCTATGTGTAGTGGGGAATCTTCCCAATTACTTCTTTATAGAAACTCCTGATCTTGTCAAAATCTTGTTCCTTATCTTCTGTTATGCATAAAGGCTTCGATACCTTCACTTTCTTTCTGCCAAAATCGAAAGCGATCATCACAATAGGCACATTGGCAGATTTGGCAATATAGTAGAAGCCGGTTTTCCAGTCCTTTACCTTTTTTCTTGTTCCCTCAGGTGACATCGCCAATCGCACCTCTTCCTTTCTTCGGAATATACCTGCAATAGCCTCCACTTTCTTTTGGCCGGGAGTGCGATCCAGGGGTATACCTCCCATCCATTTAAAATACCACCCGAGAGGAGGCTTAAAAAGCTCTTTTTTGGCAAGATACTTTATTTCCACTCCCAGGATTCTTCTAACCAGAAGACCCAGATAGAAATCATGCCAGCTCGTATGCGGCACCACGATCACCACGGCCTTTTTAACTTCACTGGGCCAGGAACCATCCAGTTCCCAGCCCATTATCTTGAAATAAATAAATTTAGCTAACCAGTTCACTCTCTCTGTTACTCTTCATTATTTCTCCTCCCCTTCTTTTTCTTTCTTCATATAGAAGCGCGAGCTCCCGTCCTGTTTGACCTTTTACCGAGGTATTTTCCTCAGCTCTTCTTATTAAATAAGGAACAACTTCTCTTACGGGACCAAAGGGAACCAGTTTCGCCACATTATATCCTTCTTCAGCAAGATTATAACTAATGTGCTCACTCATTCCGAAAAGTTGAGAAAACCACACCCTGTCATCGTTTATCGCAATCCCTTTATCCTCCATGATCTGCAAGGCCAGGTAATTACTCATCTCGTTATGAGAACCAATGAAGACCGAAATATTCTCGATATGGGCCAGGCAATAGGTTAAGGCTCCGTTGAAGTTCACATCTGTCGCTTCCTTGTTCTCACAAATTGGGGAAAGATATCCCAGTTTAGCAGCCCGTGCGTTTTCCTTTTCAAGATATGCTCCACGAACAATTTTAGCTCCAACAATGAATCCCTGTTCTTTTGCACGACTGTGTAAATCCTTTAGGTATTGCAACCTGTCCCAACGATAACACTGAAGAGTATTATAGATTACCGCCTTATCCCGGTTATATTTGAACATCATCTCTTCAATAAGAACATCGGCAGCATCCTGCATCCAGCTTTCTTCGGCATCTGCAAGCAACCTAACATTATTCTTATAAGCAGCTTCACAGATCTTATTAACCCTATTCTTGACCCGCTGCCATTCTTCTTCTTCTTCCAAAGTAAGACTGGCGTTGGCAGAAACTTTTTGCCAGATCTCAAAACGACCTATCCCGGTTGGCTTGAAAACCGCGAACGGGATTGCTTCTTTATCAGCTATAAATTTTACAATATTGGTTTTTCGTTCAATGGCTTTTTCGAATTCACTTTCCTTCTCTTTTCCTTCTACGGAATAATCCAAAATACTGTGAAGATTCTTGGTGTACATTTTATTGATGGTAGGCATACAATCCTTTTCGGTTTCCCCACCGCAGAACTGATTGAAAATGGTTTTTTTAATCAGCGTTTCAACAGGTAAATGTACCTTTAATGCGACATTGGTTAAAGTAGTGCCGGCCTTTACCAGCAGGGGCCTGTCAATCATCTCGAAAAGAAAGATAGCCCGGTTGAGCTCAGCATCGGTCTTTAGCCTGAATGCAGTCTCTGTATCATTGAATATTTTCCTTGTAATCATGAGTGTAGATTAGTTCTACAAAGATACTTATTGGGTAAGACATTATTAGGATTTTTCTCCTTATTTTCGGCACTTCAATGCACTTTTTTTACTTAGAAAAAATGAGGAATTCAAATATGGAAAAGCAGGTGTTTTTTAACCAGGAAGGTTTTCAAAAAGTAAACCGATTTTTAAAGGAAAATCCTTTTTCAAAAATATTTATTCTGGTAGACAGTAATACTCACCTACATTGCCTTCCCTCCTTCCTTCACAAGCTAGAAGCTGATGTTCCTGTGGAAGTCATTGAAATGGAAGCCGGGGAAGAAAAAAAGAACCTGGATACCTGTAATAGTATATGGAATGTGCTATCAGAGTTAGATGCAGATCGAAAGAGTCTGCTCATGAACCTTGGTGGAGGCGTAGTTACTGATCTTGGTGGTTTTATCGCGGCTACCTTTAAACGGGGAATTGCGTGCATCCATTTTCCTACTACCCTTTTGGCAATGGTAGATGCGGCCGTGGGGGGTAAGAATGGTATTAACCTTGGAGGGCTTAAAAACCAGATTGGGGTTATCAAGCCTCCCAAAATGGTGATCGCAGATACGTCCTTTCTTCAAACACTTCCCGCAGCCGAAATGAGAAGTGGACTCGCAGAAATGCTAAAGCACGGTCTTATTCAGGATGAAAAATACTGGCGAAAATTGACCAATCTATCAAAGTTGGATATGAACGATTTGGATGACCTTATTTTAGAATCCATTCTCATTAAGGAAAATGTAGTTGAACAAGACCCTACAGAACAAAATCTTCGTAAAAGCCTTAATTTTGGACATACCCTTGGGCATGCCATAGAGAGTTATTTTCTCGAAGAGCCTTCAAAAGAAAAAGTGCTTCACGGCGAAGCAGTAGCGGCAGGTATGGTGCTGGCTGCATATCTCTCCGCAAAAACAGAAAATTTCCCCGAGGAAGACCTACAGGAAATTAAATCTGTAATTTCTCATTTATACGACCCCATAGAAACCACGAGAAAGGACCAGGAAAAAATTATCCAGCTTTTAAAATTTGACAAAAAAAATGAGGCTGGAAAAATAAATTTTGTTCTTTTGC
>CAZVKA010000046.1:0-18338 GCA_964627595.1 uncultured Flavobacteriaceae bacterium
CTATATTTCTTACAAAAGTCAACCTATTTCTTACTTTGGAAAATTTTGGATTAAATAATTGATTATCATCCTGGTAGCCCCGGTGTTGCTGTTTACAAAGTGCCCAGCGATCATTCCTGTCTTTTTCCTGAAATCTGCATCTTTAAGCAGCCGGTCAAGTACAGCCTTCATTTCTTCCCTGTCAGCAACAGAAAAAAGCCCGGCCAGCTGCCGAAGCCTTATGGCCTCGGGAAACTTTGAAAAATTCTTTCCAATAATCACCGGCACCTCAAAAGTAGCCGGTTCCAGGATGTTGTGCAGGCCGGTGTCACCTGCCGCCCCTCCCACGTAGGCTACATCTGCATAGCTGTATATCCTGGTCAGCAGGCCAATGGTGTTGACGATCATAACCTTGTAATCAGCCAAATCTTTACCTTCTTTTTCTGAAAAAAGCACTGTTTCCACTTCCAGTTGCTCTTGCAGCTGTTTGACCTTTTCGGGCTTTAGAGTGTGGGGGGCAATGATGAACTTTACATTCTCGGGGGCAGTGTTGATGTAGTCGATCAACAGCGCGTCGTCTTCTGGCCAGGTGCTGCCGGCAACCACGCACAGCTCATCTCCCTTAAATTCTTTTATAAAATCCAGCTCATTCTGCTGCTCGATCTGCGCTGCCACCCGGTCAAAACGGGTGTCCCCGCTAACGGTGACATTGTGAAAATCAATGGATCGAAGTAATTCTGCTGAAGATTCGTTCTGCACAAAGAAATGTTCAAAGGTGTTGAGGTAAGAACGCATCCAGCTTCCGTAACTTTTGAAAAACAACTGGTCTTTCCTGAATGCTCCGGAAACCAGTAGGGTGGGAATGCTTTTATTTTTTAGTTCTTTTAAAAAATTTGGCCAGAACTCGTATTTAATGAACAGGGCCAGCTCAGGATGTGCCAGCTTCAGGAACTTCCGCGCATTTTCGGGAGTATCCAGAGGTAAATAGGTGGTCACATCGGCCAGGGAAGTATTCTTCTTAACCTCATAACCCGAAGGGGAAAAAAAGGTCATCACGATCTTGTGCTCCGGGTAATGTGCTTTAACTGCTTCGATCACCGGTACGGCCTGCTCGTATTCTCCTAACGATGCCGCGTGGAACCAGATGGTCCTGTCGCTGGCAGCGATCTGCTCTTCCAGGGTAGAAAAGACCTTTTTTCGCCCCTCTGTGAACAATTTCATTTTATCGCTAAAAATACTGCTTAGAGGCAGCACTTTTTCCGCAGAATTTACCAGTAGATTGTAAAGAAAATGCAAGGTACTTTGTTTGGTTGCTAAATTAAGAAATTAGCATTGGGGAAAGAGGCTTTCTTCGTATTTTCGTGCCACCTGAAAAAATCACCATGAAAAAAATACAAATGGTTGACCTTAAGGGTCAATACGATAAAATAAAAGACCAGATTAATTCTTCCATGCTGGAAGTTTTAGATACCACTGCCTTTATAAACGGCCCCGAAGTTCATTCTTTTCAAAAGGAACTGGAGGAGTACCTGGGGGTGAAGCACGTGATCCCCTGTGCGAATGGGACAGATGCGCTTCAAATTGCCATGATGGGCCTTGGCCTGAAACCCGGCGATGAGGTGATCACTGCTGATTTTACCTTTGCGGCAACCGTAGAGGTGATCGCTTTGCTGCAGTTAACTCCTGTTCTTGTTGATGTGGAACCTGATACTTTCAACATCGACCCCGAAGCCATAAAAAAAGCCATCACCCCTAAAACCAGGGCTATTGTGCCGGTGCATCTATTTGGACAGGCAGCTAATATGGATGTGATCATGGAGATTGCCCAAGAGCACAACCTGTATGTGATCGAAGACAATGCCCAGGCCATAGGAGCGAATTATCATTTTAAAAACGGCGAGACCAAAAAAGCCGGGGCCATTGGCCATGTTGCTTCCACCTCATTTTTTCCTTCCAAAAACCTTGGATGTTATGGAGATGGCGGGGCAATTTTCACAAATGACGATGAGCTGGCTCACACCATAAGAGGAATAGTGAATCACGGGATGTACGAGCGCTATCACCACGATGTGGTGGGAGTGAACTCCCGCCTGGACAGCCTTCAGGCAGTTGTGCTTCGGGCGAAACTTCCGCTACTGGACAGCTACAACAAAGCGAGGCAGGAAGCGGCGAGGAAATATTCCGAAGCATTTAAAGGAGAGGAAAATATCGAGGTACCGTATATTGAAGCTTCTGAAGATACCCATGTGTATCACCAGTATACCCTCAAGATCCTGAACGGAAAGAGAGATGCCCTGGTGGAGCATTTGAACGAGCAGGGAATTCCCTGCGGTATCTATTACCCTATCCCGCTGCACAGCCAGAAGGCTTATAAAGATGAGCGGTACAACGAGGCAGATTTTCCCGTGACCAATGAGCTGGTGAAGGAAGTGCTCTCCCTGCCCATGCACACCGAACTGGATGATGAACAAATTGACTATATTGCCGCGACAGTCAAAAAGTTTATTAATCAGTAAAATTTCAAACATGAAGTACTCCCTTCTGCTTTTCTTCGGAATGCTATTTAGTACGCCCGGGGTATTGGCACAGGATATCTATATCCACAGTGGCAAATTATTAGACACCAAATCTGGTAAGGTCCTGCAGGAAAAGACGATCATCGTCTCGGGTAAGGAAATAAAAAGTGTGGAAGACGGCTATCTTCAGCCACAAAATTCGGGAGACACTATCATCGATCTTCGGGAAATGACCGTGTTGCCGGGGCTTACAGATATGCACGTACACCTGGAAAGCGAAACCAATCCAAAGAAATACATGGAACGGTTCGTCAATAACGAAGCCGATAACGCATTTAACTCGGTTGGCTTTGCTAAAGTGACTTTGCTGGCAGGCTTCACTACCGTAAGAGAGCTTGGCGGAAGCGGGGTGAACATATCACTTAGAGATGCCATCAACAGCGGAAAGATCGAAGGCCCGCGTATTTTCACTGCCGGGAAATCCATTGCTACCACCGGCGGCCATGCTGATCCTTCTTCGGGGATGAACCGGGAACTCGTGGGAGATCCGGGGCCTAAAGAAGGAGTCGTTAATGGTCCTGAAGAGGCTCAAAAGGCAGTGCGGCAGCGATACAAGAACGGAGCAGATCTTATCAAGATCACTGCGACGGGAGGGGTGCTGAGCGTGGCAAAAAGCAGTTCCAATCCGCAGTTTAACCTTGAGGAGATAAAGGCTATTACAGAAACAGCTAAAGATTATGGGTTCCACGTAGCTGCTCATGCCCATGGGGATGAAGGGATGCAACGGGCGATTTTGGGTGGAGTAAAAACCATTGAACACGGGACGCTCATGAGCGAAGAGACCATGGAATTAATGAAGAAACACGATGCTTACCTGGTTCCTACCATTACCGCGGGGAAAGAAGTGAGCGAAAAGGCTAAAATTGAAAATTACTACCCTGCGCTTGTCGTTCCCAAAGCTTTGGAAATTGGCCCTCAGATCCAGAATAAATTTAGGCAGGCTTATAAAAAAGGAGTGGGCATCGCTTTTGGAACTGATGCGGGCGTTTTCAAACACGGCGAAAATGCCAGGGAATTCGTCTACATGGTTGAGGCGGGAATGCCAGCCGTGGAAGCTATCCAGAGTGCCACAATCACCCCGGCAAAGATCCTGAACATGGAAGAAAAGATAGGGCAGATCGCACCGGGCTTCTTTGCAGATATCATTGCGGTAAAGGAAGATCCTACGCGCAATATCGAAACCCTGAAAGAGGTGGAATTTGTTATGAAGGAAGGACAGGTCTTTAAGAACTAACTCCTTGAGATCATCATAAAAGAAGGGCGGGATAAGATTATCCCGCCCTTCTTTTTTTGTTTCCTGTAATTAGAATTCCGCAGAACCCGCTTCTACATTCCGGTCGATCTTCTTTACCAGACCTTGTAAAACTTTTCCGGGACCAACTTCAATGAATTCGGTAGCGCCGTCCTTGATCATGTTCTGCACGCTCTGGGTCCATTTTACCGGCGCGGTAAGCTGGAAGATGAGGTTTTTCTTGATCTCAGCAGGGTCTGTCACTGCAAAAGTGCTCACATTTTGATAAATTGGGCAAATGGGATTACTAAAAGTGGTTTCCTCTATCGCTGCGGCGAGTTCTTCCCTTGCCGGCTCCATAAGAGGAGAGTGGAAGGCGCCGCCTACCGGAAGTATCATCGCCCTGCGGGCACCTCTTTCCTTTAGTTCTTCACAGGCTTTTTCTACAGCCAGTTGTTCTCCCGAGATCACTAACTGCCCCGGGCAGTTGTAATTTGCAGCAACTACGATCCCTTTAGTATCGGCACAAATGGCTTCTACAAGGGAATCTTCAAGGCCAAGAACTGCTGCCATGGTAGATTCTTCCAGCTCACAGGCATGTTGCATGGCCAGGGCTCTTTTGGAGACCAGTCGCAGGCCGTCCTCAAAATCCAGAACCCGGTTCGCGACCAGGGCCGAGAATTCTCCCAGGGAGTGTCCCGCAACCATATCAGGTTTAAAGCTGTCACCTAAAACCTTACTGAGGATGACCGAATGAAGAAAAACAGCCGGTTGTGTGACTTTAGTGCGTTTTAAGTCTTCAGCAGTCCCTTCAAACATGACATTGGTGATTGAAAATCCAAGGATCTCGTTGGCTTTTTCAAAAAGTTCCTTGGCGAGCCGGGATTTTTCGTAGAGGTCCTGTCCCATTCCTTTAAACTGTGCGCCCTGTCCGGGGAAAATATATGCCTTCATAATTCAATGTTTAAGGGTGCTAAATTAAATAAAATAAAAAAACCTTACAGAAATTGTCCGGTAAGGCTTTTTGGGGTGGAAATTCATTAAAGGTTCATTTCTCCTTTTTCACCTATATCCTGTTGGTTGCCTGTTATTGCGCCAACTCCCAGTTTTAGCAGGGTTATGAATTTATTGGATTTGTTGTCCCAATAATAAGCCTCCTGGGGTCTTATTTTTATCGCGGTAACCTCGGGATCATCTTTACTTTTGAAATAGTTGTCATCTGTTTTAGAGTAAAGTTCGTCAATCACTTCTTTATTTGTGGTGATCTCTGCTTCCCCGTAAACACTCAAGAACTCCATGTCATCTGTGTTGCTGTACAGCAGCTGTACGTCATTGTTCTTTAATAGTTCCTTGTTGTGTTGACTACTTCTGCCGCTCAGGAACCAAATGTTGCCATGCTCGTCCATTTTCTTGGTGTACATGGGTACCGCGCTGATGGGTTTCTTATCGAAACCGGTGATCATCATGGCCACAGCAGTATCATCAATATGTTCTCTTAGTTTTTTGAGGGATTCTTCTTTATTTAAGTTTTCAGTGCTCATATCTTATAATTTGGTTAACTATCTAAATATAAATCAATTAACACAGGTCTATTTTAAATAACTGCTAAAAGATGTTCCTGTCCTGTTAAGTTTTATGAAAAGCGGGTTAGAACGCCCTTAATCTGGTTAAGATAGCTGCTGCCAAAGATGTTTAGGTGCACCAGCAGGTAGTAGAGCTGCCAAAGCGGAACGCGGTCTTCAAAACCCGGTTCCAGCGGAAAGATCTCTTCATACTCTATGAACACTTCTTTAGGAAACCCGCCAAAAAGTTTCATCATGGAAAGGTCCATTTCTCGTGGGCCGTAGCTCACTGCAGGATCGATCAAACAAGGTAGACCATGTTCATTAGTAATATAGTTACCGCTCCAGAGATCTCCGTGAATAAGGGCAGGAGGCTCTTGGGGAATGGCTTCTGAAATATTCTTAAAGATAGCTTCCAGCCCATGGAAGGAAAATCCGTTTTCCAGGGCTATTTTGAACTGCGGTTCCAGGCGTTCCTTCAGGTAGAAATCAGCTGCCAATTCGTGCTGATGGTTGTATTGTGGAAGACTTCCTATGTAGTTTGAAGAATGAAATCCAAAACCGGGGGCAGTGGTCTTGTGCATTGCTGCAAGGTCTCGTGCAAAGTGGCTCCAAAAATCGGCTTTTTGAGGTGCCTCTTCCTTGTACTCCAGGAGCAGGTACGCTGTTGTACTGGTTTCCCCGGTGGCGAAAACTTCAGGTACATCAATCGTTTTGCTATTTCTCAGTTCCCCGAGGCCTTCTGCTTCTGCCGTGAACATTCCGGGGAATCGCCGGGAATCATTTAACTTAAGTACCTTTTTCCCTTCCGAAGTTTCTAATAAACAGACGGTATTGATGCTTCCCCCAGAGAGGGGGGTAATATCACTGACGCTGAATCCTTCAACGCGGGCTATGGTATCTATGGTTTCCCGTTCATCGTTCACGCTCGTAGGTGAGATAGGTGAAGGAGTAGTTGTGCTTTTCGTCCCGGGGATGAAAATCAGAGAAAACCAGCTTCCAGTTATTTTCGTCTATTTCCGGAAAGAAAGCGTCGGCCTCGAAAGTTCCGTGGACCCTGGTCAATTCGATCTTATCAGCTTTGGGAAGGGCCAGACTGTAGATTTCGCCGCCGCCAATAATGTAAGGTTGTGGATCATCCTTTGCCAGTTCCAGGGCCTCCTCGAGGGAATTTACCACTACAGCTCCATCCTTTTCATAATCCTCTTTACGGGTGATCACTATATGAGTTCGGTTGGGCAGAGGCTTGGGGAAGCTTTCAAAAGTCTTACGGCCCATAATGATGTGGTGACCGGTGGTGAGTTCTTTAAATCTTTTGAAATCATCTGGCAAATGCCACACCAGGTCATTGTCTTTACCCAGGGCGTTATTTTCTGCTGCTGCGGCGATCATCGTAATTACCCCCATGTTTACGAGTTTATTGGTGAATCAGGGTCTATTGGTTTTTCTGTGGCAGGTGGGATATAAGGTTCATTTTTCTTAGGTAATGGATGGTCTTTTTCCACTTTACGCTGCAACTCCTCGATCTTTTCCCGCTGTTTTGCCACCAGTTTCTCTACCTGCCTGTTCTCCCAATCTTTTCCAAAGAACCTGTTGGTAATAAAAACATTAAAGGCGTGAATAAGCAGGATGACCCCCCAAAAAATGATAGCCCATACAAACCAGTCAAGCCCAAATGGCCTGATGTCCTGCCCCAGGTCAAAAATGACGTTTAGTAGAATAAGCACCACGGCACCAATGAGAAAAATGATAAAGTGCTGGTACAGCCTTCTTTTCTGCTTTGCCCGTTCCTGGGCACGTTCTATTAGCTCCCGCTGCTCGGGGTCGATTTTTGAACTATGTTTTTTGGTTGACATTTTAAAAAGGTATTTTTAGAGAGTTTCTCAAATTTATAGATTTTACTTCGGAAAATTCAGTGACTATGAAGAATTTTAAAAAACAGTTCCCGGTCCTCAACCAATACACCTACTTAAATACCGCTGCTTCCGGTCTTTTGCCTGAATCAGTGTTTGAATTCCGGCAGGATCATGACCTTGATTTTCTCATCTCGGGAAGCATTCTCAAGGAAAGGCAGGGCGAGGTCCTTACGGGGGTGCGGGAGGCAGTAGGACGTCTGTTCAATTGCGCTCCCAATAGAATAGCCCTTACCCCCAATTTCTCTCACGGCTTCAATATTCTCATGGAAGGGGTTGAAAAGGGGAAAAAAGTACTGCTGCTTAAAAACGATTACCCTTCAGTAAACTGGGCAGTAGAATCAAGGGGGTTTGAGATATGCTACGCAGAGATCAATGAGGATCTGGAACAGAATGTTTCCGAAGTCATAGAAAAAGAACGCCCTGATATTTTTGCCTTCAGCCTGGTGCAGTGGATCAACGGGATCAGGATCGATCCCGGATTTCTGAAGGAACTAAGAGAAAAATATCCCGACCTCTTGCTTTTTGGCGACGGCACCCAGTACTGCGGAACCGAACAGTTCGATTTTGAAGCTTCCGGCCTTGATGTGTTGGGAGCGAGTACCTATAAATGGATGAACGCCGGCTACGGAAACGCTTTTTTCCTGTTCAGGGAACATATGGAAGACAAGATCTTTCCAAGATCTTTAGGTTTTAATTCGCTGCAGGGAAAATACAAACCACATGAAGGCAGCCTCATCGGGAAATTCGAGCCGGGCCACCAGGATACCTTGAATTTTGGAAGTTTAAAAGCAGCTATAGAAATCATTGAAAAGGTGGGGATGGAGAATATTGAAAAGCAGGTGAACGAACTCGCTCGTGAAGCCAAACTGAAATTTGAAAAGGAACATTTGTTGGAACCTGCAGTGGTGAGTAGAAGACTACACTCTTCCATTTTTAACCTGAGAGGAGACGATGCGCTATACCATAAATTAAGGGCTAATGATATTATTTGCTCCCAGAGAGGGGGCGGGATACGGGTGAGTTTCCATTATTTTAATACGGCTCAAGACCTTGAAAAACTCCTGAAAGTTTTAAAATAAAGGGTATCCAGAAAATGCCATTTTTTAAATATCCTTATTTTTTTACAACAGGACAGGGAATTTAATTTTTAATCTCCACACCATTTCCAAAGGCCACGTAATTTTTTATTTGTTGTGCATCTTCCTGGGGATGCGGATAAAACCACGCGGCATCAGGATTTTTGTGGTCCCCTACCTGGATATGAAAATAAGAAGCTTTTCCCTTTCCTGGGGAGGTACTGTGGGTGTCACTGAGCTGAAAGAATTCCGAATTCAGGGAATCTGGAGGGAAATAATGATTTTCTTCAAGGAACTTGGTGTTGTTGCTCTCGGCCAGGATGGTGTCTTTCCAGATTGCTTTCATGATTAGGATTTTTGGAAGATGTAATTCTTAAATTGGTTTTCAGGGTCACCAAAACTACCCGTTATTTTAAAGCCGGTTTCCCCGGCCAGCCAGGCAATGGCAGTGTCATCGTATTTTTGAGAGATCTCTGTATGAATGCTTTCCCACTCTGCAAAGACCACCTCTAAATTTAAGGAATTTATTTGGACCGTTTGTTCTTTTTTACTCACTAAAAAGCTTTTGGCCATTCCGCTTTCGGGATCATAGACCGGCCAGTGAAGGAAGGAATCGGGGTCAAAATTGGCATCCAGTTCACGGTTGATCCTGGTGAGCAGGTTCTTGTTGAAAGCGGCTGTGACTCCCGCGGAATCATTATAGGCGCTCAACACCTTCTGCGGATGCTTTTTTTGATCTGCACCCATGAAAAAAAGATCTTTGCTGCTCATCGAATCACTTATCTTTTGTAAAAACCGTACGGCTTCTTCCTGGGGCATATTTCCGATGTTCGACCCCAGGAAAAGGATCACTTTCTTTCGTTGCCGGTAGTCTGAAAGCCTTTGCAGTACTTCGCGGTACATTCCCTGCTGCGGTTCTACAATGACAGCGGGAATTTCCTCTTTTAGACTCTTTGCTAGTTGCAACAACACATTATTGCTAATATCTACCGGAAGGTATTTAAAAGAAAATCCTTTTTCAATAAAGTGCTGAAGCAACACCTTTGTCTTCTTCCCGTCTCCTGCACCCAGTTCGATCAGGTCAAATCCTTCATCAGAATTAAAGGCCTGGCCTATTTGTTCCTTGTTTTCCTGTAGAATAGAAAATTCCTTGCCGGTTAGATAATACTCGGGCAGGTGCATGATCTGCTGAAAAAGTTCGTCCCCTTTCTTGTCGTAAAAATATTTTGAGCTCAGGCTTTTAGGATAGGAGGTAAGGCCGTGAAATATATCGGCAGCAAATTGGGTTTCAAATTCCGGGGGTTTCACTTTGTTCATATTTTAAATTATTTGGCTAAACGCAGTCCTGTGTACTGCCATTGCAGATGTGGGTGGAAAAAATTGCGGTAAGTGGGTCTTATGTGGTTGGGGGCTGTAGCGACTGAGCCTCCTCTCAACACTTTTTGGTTCACCATAAACTTTCCGTTGTACTCACCCAGGGCACCGGGTGCCTTGGTGTAGTGAGGATAAGGAGAATAGGCGCTTTCTGTCCATTCCCAGCGCTGACCCCAGTCAAAGTTTTTTTGTGAGGCCTCCCACTCAAACTCTGTGGGTAGCCGCAATCCTTTCCATTGCGCGAAAGCAAAAGCCTCGTAATAGGAGAGGTGGGTTACGGGAGCTTCGGGATCTATGAGCTTCAAACCCGCCAAAGTATACTGCTGCCAGGAATCCTCTATTTTGTACCAGTAAAATGGAGCCCTGGCGTGATGCTGGTTTACCCAGTCCCAACCTTCGGCATGCCACAGCAGTACCTGCTCATAACCACCATCTTTCATAAATTCCAGGTACTCTCTGTTGGTCACCAGTTTATTGGAGATCTGGTATTCGTGCAGGAATACCTTATGATATCCCAGTTCATTGTCGTAACAGAATTTTCCCTTTTTGTGATGGCCAATCTTGTATATACCCTCCTCCATGGAGATCCATTCCTGCGGAAAATCCTGAACCGTGTTTTCTTCAAACTCTTCGTGATACACAGGGTGCAGGGGATTGTTTCCAAGAATAAATTTTATGTCGGTCAACAGTAGTTCCTGATGTTGTTTTTCATGATGGCAACCCAGTTCCACTACTTTTCTCAGCTGTTCTGAAGGCTCTTCGGAAATCAGGAATTCCAGTAACCTTTCAGTAACATATTTTCTAAAGTCATACACTTCCGAAACCGTAGGCCGGGAAAGATTTCCCCTATTAGAACGCACCACTTTATCCCCGGCACTCTCGTAGTAGCTGTTAAAAACATAGGCGTAGCGGTCATCAAAGACCTGGTAGTTACGGGCGTTCTCCCTGAGCACAAATTCTTCAAAGAACCAGGTGGTATGTCCCAGGTGCCATTTTGGAGGGGAGACATCCACTACTGGCTGCACCACGTAATCTTCGGTCTTGAGAAACGAGCAGATCTCTTCAGTGCGGGCACGGGTTTCAGTAAATAGTTCTATTAAGGCTTCAGGAGTGATCATAAAAAAAGGAAACACTATGGTTTCCTTCAAATTTAGGATATTATCCCTCAGAAATCGTTAAGATAATATTAATCTGGCGCTAAAAGGTGAATGGTACGGTGTATTTAATGGGTACCGGTTTTCCTGCCCGTTCTCCCGGTTTCATTGGCGGGATGGCCAGGATGATCTTTTTAGCCTCTGCGTTGAGTTCTTTTTTAGGACCTTCAACAGAGAGAATGTCTACCTTTCCTTCCGCGTTGATGTTAAAAGACACGACTGACTTGCCTCTGATGATCTGTCCTTCGGCGTCTCGCGGATACTTGTAATTAGCTTTGAGATGCTCCACAAGCTTCTGCTTAAAACAGGTTTTTTTGGAGGCTTCGCTTCCTTCACATCCCGGCCATACCGGGGCGATCTCTTTTGTGGTAAGCGTATTGCCTTCAGTCTTAACACCGGTTTGGGCGAAAGTGGTTCCTCCAACAAGGAGTAAAAAGGCGACTAAGATTTTTTTCATAATGTAGGTTTAAAAATTAAAGGGGACTGTAAAATTCCTGGAGTCTGGTTCTCCATTCAAAGTTCCCGGTTTCATTTGGGGTATGGCTTCGATCATTTTACGTGCAGCGGCATTCACTGCAGGTTTGGGACCTTCTACCGATTTTACCACAACCTTTCCTTCTTCAGAAATGTCAAAAGAAACCGTTACTTTTCCGCGGATGTACTCATTGCCCTCCATGGGGTATTCGTAATTTTCCTGTACGTGTTTTGCAAGTTTCTGGTTAAAACATGCCTTTATATCTTCACTGTTCTCGCAGCCGGGCCATACAGGTGAGGTTTGCTGGGCCTGGGAAACCACGATTCCCCCAAAGAATAAACATGTAATAATCAATAACTTTTTCATGGTAATTTAATATTTAAAATGAGACGAAAATTAAACCGCTACCTTTCCTTTTATGGCAGGGTGCGGCTCATAATTTTCCAATATAAAATCTTCATATTTAAATTCAAAAATATTTTTAACCTCAGGATTGAGCTTCATGGTGGGCAATGGCCTGAAATCCCTTGATAGTTGCAGGTTTACCTGCTCCAGGTGATTGTTGTAAATATGTGCGTCGCCAAAGGTGTGGATGAAATCTCCCGGCTCGTAACCACAAACCTGTGCCATCATCATGGTGAGGAGGGCATAGGAAGCAATATTGAAGGGCACCCCTAAAAAGATGTCGGCACTTCGTTGGTATAGCTGGCATGAGAGCTTGCCATTGGCCACGTAGAACTGGAAGAACGCGTGACAGGGAGGAAGAGCGGCTTTTCCATTGGCCACGTTTTCTGCAAAAGGTTTTGAAGGATCCGGTAAGACCGAAGGGTTCCAGGCTGTAACCAGCATGCGACGGCTGTTAGGGTTCTTCTTCAGGGTTTCTATCACCTCTTTGATCTGGTCAATATCCTCACTGTTCCAGTTTCTCCACTGGTGCCCATAAACCGGACCCAGGTCGCCGTTTTCGTCGGCCCACTCGTTCCAGATACGCACCCCGTGGTCTTGCAGGTATTTAATGTTGGTATCGCCTTTTAGGAACCAGAGAAGCTCATAAATTATGGACTTCAAGTGGAGTTTTTTGGTGGTGACCATGGGAAATCCCTCGCTAAGGTCAAACCGCATTTGGTACCCAAATACACTCTTGGTTCCGGTTCCTGTGCGATCTCCTTTTTCGTGGCCTTGCTCCAGTACATGCTTGATAAGGTCGTGGTATTGTTTCATTTTCTTCGGAAGAATTGTTCTTGAAAAGTGGTTTGTAAACCGACATACCTGCCGGTTCCTAAAAAGGAAATTCCGGATGGTTTTCAGCTAAAATAGAAAACTACCCGGAATTAAAAAGTTAAATGCGGCGGAATTATCCAATGATCATTCCGGCGATCGTGGCAGAAAGCAGAGAGGCTATGGTACCTCCTATTAAGGCCTTCATTCCGAACTCTGACAGGGTCTTTCGCTGCCCCGGTGCCAGCGAGCCAATGCCGCCTATCTGAATTCCTATTGAAGCGAAATTCGCGAATCCGCACAACATATAAGTGGCCATAATGACCGATTTTTCATAGGTAAGGCTCAAAGCGTTTACCGGATTTTTTAATTCGGCCAGCTGGATATACCCTACAAATTCACTGGCAGCGAGTTTGATGCCCAGTAACTGTCCCATAAGCATCATATCTTCGGTTGCCACTCCAATAAGCCACATTAGCGGTGCGAAGATCATACCCAGGATAGACTCCAGTGATAACCTCGCATAGGGAGTATTTTCAGCTAAAAGTAAGTTCAAGGTGGTCCAGTCTCCTACCCAGCCAAGGAAATAATTGATCATGGCGATAAAGGCGATGAACACCAGCAGCATGGCGGCCACATTGGCTGCCAGTTTTAACCCTTCGGTGGTACCGTTGGCAATGGCGTCGAGAATATTGGAACCAATTTTTTCCGAAGAAACTTCAACATCGGTATTGATCTTTTGCTGCTGCGGATAAAGTATCTTGGAAACAACGATGGCGCCCGGTGCTGCCATAACAGATGCCGCTAACAGGTGCTTGGCGAATTGTAATCTTAAAGCAGGGTCGTCACCACCTAAAAACCCGATGTAGGCAGCGAGTACTCCCCCGGCAACAGTGGCCATCCCGCCTATCATGACCAGCAGGATCTCAGAGCGGGTCATTCTTTCCAGGTATGCCTTGATCATAAGTGGTGCTTCTGTCTGTCCTAAGAAAATGTTCCCGGCCACACTTAGACTTTCAGGACCTGAGATACCCATTAGTTTGGTAAGCACCCAGGCCATTCCTTTAACCACTACCTGGATCACGCCAATATAGAATAGGACTGATGTAAGAGCAGAAAAGAAAATGATAGTAGGAAGTACCTGGAACAGGAAAATGAACCCGAAGCTTTCCACATCCATCATGCCGCCCAGCAGGAACTCACTTCCTGCCGCGGTGAAATCAAGAATAAGGACGAATATGCTTCCAACAAATTCAAACAGGTTCTGAATAAAGGTTATTTTTAATACTCCAACAGCAAGGAGCAGCTGGGCGCTAAGACCGGCTCCCACAGTTTTCCAGTTAATAGCTCTTCGGTTTGAGCTGAACAGGAATGCAATAACGAGCAAGGAAAACATTCCCAAAGCTCCGCGCCATACGCTTTCAAAGCTAAGACCGGCATTGGGGATCATTTCTTCTTTGGTGTCTACCGGCAGAACTTCCTCTACCTCCTGGGGGTGAGCCGAGAGGCTGTAAAACACATTTTTTCCCGAGAGGGTGAGAGTAGAATCAGTGAGATTGTTTACCCGCAGGTTTTGGATGCTGTCGTATGGTGCATCATAAAAAAGGACCAGTACATCATTTTGAAAGACGTAATTTCCTGAGGCTTTATTGATCTTTTCTCCTTTGAGAGAGAATTCAAAATCTCCGTTGTCCAGTTTTAGATAATCTGTACCGGGATCTATGACTGTGATTTCCTGTTGTGTGCTGTCCTCTACAGCTTCAAATTTCCAGGTTTTTGAGATGGATTGGGCAAAAGTGGAGGATATTCCGAAGAAGATCAGGAATAGGCAGCACCAAAATTTATTCATAAAAATGGGGGGTTATTTTCTTTTGGAGATCTCGTCTCGTATACGGGCCGCTTTTTCGTAATCCTCATTTTTCACGGCCTGATCCAGCATATTATTAAGTTCGTTGAGGGAAAGTTTTTTATAGTCGGGAGCGTCAGATTGTATTTCAATCTCATTGGAGAACAGCTCATCAACAATAATATCTTCTTTTTCCTGTTCTTCCTGCTCTTCCTCCTGTTTGTCGCCTTTAAGATAGATCCCTGCCTTGTCCAAAATATTTTTATAAGTGAAAATAGGCGCCTGGAAACGAAGCGCAAGGGCAATGGCATCACTTGTACGGGCATCAATGATCTCCTCGATCTTATCCCGCTCACAAATTAGGCTGGAATAAAATACGCCATCCACCAGCTTGTGAATAATAACCTGCTTCACTACGATCTCAAAACGATCGGCGAAATTCTTAAAAAGGTCATGGGTGAGAGGACGTGGAGGTTTGATCTCCTTTTCAAGGGCTATGGCAATAGACTGTGCTTCGAAAGCCCCAATAACAATGGGTAATTTGCGTTCTCCTTCAACCTCGCTCAGAATTAAGGCATAGGCCCCGTTCTGTGTTTGGCTATAAGAAATTCCTTTAATGTTAAGGCGCACTAAACTCATACTTCAAAAATACAAAAAAAAGCTGCCTAAATAGGGCGATAAACCTAATTTAGACAGCCCTTTAAATCGGCTCGCAAGTTAAAAAAATTATGCGTTATTCGCTTTAAATTCCTTTAATTTTTCGGTTAGCTTAGGTACCACTTCAAAGGCATCGCCTACAATTCCGTAATCTGCTGCTTTGAAAAATGGTGCTTCAGGATCATTATTGATCACCACTTTAGTCTTGGAAGCACTTACTCCGGCTAAATGTTGAATAGCTCCTGAGATCCCCACTGCGATGTACAGGTTGGCAGCAACCGGTTTTCCAGTTTGCCCCACGTGTTCGCTATGAGGTCTCCAGCCCATGTCACTGACAGGTTTTGAACAGGCTGTTGCAGCTCCTAAAGTTTCTGCAAGTTCTTCAAGCATGCCCCAGTTTTCAGGACCTTTCATTCCGCGTCCTCCTGAAACCACAATTTCAGCATCGGCAATGGTTACTTTATTGGCGGCCTTGTCTACTGAAACTACATTGACAGAAAAATCTTCTTCTGAAAGCGAAGGAGAGAACTCCTCTTCAGATACTTCTGCCTGGCTTTCCTTTAAGCCAAATGCGTTTTTGGATAATCCAATGATCTTTACATCTGTTGCGATCCTGGTGATGTTGAATGCTTTATTGGTGAAAGCTGTCCTTTTTACCTGTAGCGGATCTGTACTTTCAGGAAGACCTACCACGTTAGAAGCGTATCCGGCTTCCAGGTGCACCGCCAGCAGCGGAGCGAGATATTTCGCATTGGCACTCTGGCTCAGGATGACCACTTTGGCACCTTCTTTTTGTACAGCCTGTTTGATGGCATCTGCATAGGCTTCTGCATTGAATTTCTCCAGTTTGTCACTATTGATCTTCAATACCTTGCTTACTCCGTATTTGCCTAGTTCTGAGGTGTCTCCGGCGTTAAAGGTAACCGCAGTCACTTCGGTGTTGAACATGTCGGCCACCCCTTTTGCATAAGAGGCTACCTCCAGGGCTGTTTTTTTGAATTTTCCTTCTTCTGATTCTGTATATACTAAAACTGACATATCTTTTCTATTGAATATTTTATATCGAATATTGACTATTGATCTTTTAGTTCAACTCTAAATCTTGAACATTAATCCTTCAACCTTAGATAACCTTAGCTTCATTGTGAAGCAGATCGATCAATTCATCCAGGTTCTCAGGGTCTATCATTTTGATGTCCCCTTTTGGCTGAGGTTTTTCAAATTTCACAGCTTCAGTATCAGCATTGGTTTCAACCGGTTCAACCACGTTCAATGGTTTTTTACGGGCCTGCATGATTCCGCGCATATTTGGGATCTTAAGATCGCTTTCTTCCACGATCCCTTTTTGGCCGGCTACCACTAAAGGAAGACTGGCTTTCAAGGTTTCTTTTCCACCATCGATCTCGCGAATGGCAGTAGCTTCATTACCTTCCACTTCAAGGGAGATACAGGTGTTGATGAAATTGGCTTTGATAAGGCCTGCCAACATTCCGGGTACCATCCCACCGTTATAATCAATAGATTCACGACCTGCGATCACTAAATCATAACCACCATCCTGTACTACTTTTGCCAATTGTTTAGCGACGAAAATTCCGTCTGTAGCGGGAGCGTTCACCCTAATGGCACTGTCTGCTCCTATGGCAAGGGCTTTGCGTAAAGTAGGTTCGGTTTCAGTACCTCCTACATTCACCACATCAACAGTGGCGCCTTGTTTTTCCTTAAACCACATAGCGCGGGTAAGGCCGAATTCATCATTGGGATTGATCACGAATTGAACCCCGCTGGTGTCGAATTTCGTATCGCCTTCAGAAAAATTGATCTTGGAAGTAGTGTCGGGTACATGGCTTATACACACTAATATTTTCATATATCTCTGTATTTTTTGATAAAACTTTTTCTATAACGGACACGAAGATACATAATTTATGAGGAAAATTGCTATGCATGCATAAGAAATTTTTGTCGGGAATTGGTCGATTATCCTTTTTTGAATTACTATTTTTGTTCCTCGAAATTTTATAAAATAAAAACGCATAATGAAGACTATCCAATTCAGGGAAGCAATTGCCGAAGCCATGAGCGAGGAAATGCGCAGGGATGAATCTGTTTATCTCATGGGGGAAGAGGTTGCTGAATATAACGGAGCCTACAAGGCCTCAAAAGGAATGTTGGACGAATTTGGCCCTGACCGGGTGATAGATACTCCTATTTCAGAACTTGGTTTTTCAGGGATAGGTGTGGGAAGTGCCATGATTGGCAACCGTCCTATTATTGAATTCATGACCTTCAACTTTTCCCTGGTGGGAATTGACCAGATCATTAACAACGCGGCCAAAATGCGTCAAATGAGTGGCGGGCAGTTCAACATACCTATCGTATTTCGTGGTCCTACGGCTTCTGCCGGACAGTTGGGAGCTACCCACTCACAGGCTTTTGAAAGCTGGTATGCCAATACTCCCGGATTAAAGGTGATCGTTCCTTCCAATCCTTACGATGCAAAAGGGCTTTTAAAAGCAGCCATTCGCGATGACGATCCTGTTATTTTCATGGAGAGTGAACAGATGTACGGAGATAAAGGAGAGGTGCCTGAAGAGGAATACGTACTTCCAATAGGTGTGGCCGATATTAAAAGAGAAGGTAAGGACGTAACTATTGTTTCCTTTGGAAAGATCATCAAGCAGGCTTACAAGGCTGCCGAAGAACTGGAAAAGGAAAATATTTCCTGTGAGATCATTGATCTTCGTACCATTCGCCCTATGGACCACGAGACCATCCTTAAATCGGTTAAAAAGACCAACAGGCTGGTGATCCTTGAGGAAGCATGGCCGTTTGGGAACATTGCCACAGAGATCACATATCAGGTGCAATCTCAGGCTTTCGACTTCCTGGATGCGCCAATCGTGAAGATCAATACTGCCGATACCCCGGCTCCCTATTCTCCCGTCCTTCTGGAGGAGTGGTTGCCAAATCACAAAGACGTGATCAAGGCGGTTAAAAAGGTGATGTATAAGGATTAAGGTCGGATCCTGAAAAATGATATAAAAGCCTTCCCTTCGGAAGGCTTTTTTCATGCAGGAATGTGAAGGAAAGCCTAAGAGATTATTAATAAATAACAGAAAAAAATTTCTGTGCAGGCCACCTGCCTGTTTAAAAGTTCAAAATGAGTATATTTGCCGCCCTTAATTGAGAAAAACAGAATTCAAAATATAAATACAATGACGAAGACCTTTGACGTTCTTATTGAAATTCCGAAAGGAAGCAGGAATAAATA